>PHAZ01000158.1 GCA_002841825.1 Deltaproteobacteria bacterium HGW-Deltaproteobacteria-22
AAGCCGCCGGAGTTTCCAGTCCGAACCGCACAGGAAACTCCACACTTGAAAACAGAAAATCTGACGGTGAAGCCGCCGGGATCCCGATCGGCCTGCAACTGACCACCCTGCCCGGTCAGGAGTGGGCCCTGTTCGCGGCCGGAGAGCGACTTGAGAAGGCCCTCGGCCGCACCCTGCGCAACCACTTCTGGGATCCCGGAAGGTGAGTTATTTCGGACAACGGGCGATCAGGTGAACATCCTGGCCGACCAGCGGGCGCAAGTTTAAATAATCAATATAGGAGTATTCGCCGATGTTGCGCAGGTACTGGAACCGGCGCAGCATGGCCTGGTTCTGCGACAGGTGTGGAATCAGATGGATCGCGCCCCAGAGGAACTCAGGCCCCATGGTGTATCCTTTGGGGAGCTGCGGCTTCCAGTCGGTGACCATGTTGAAGAACGTGATCAGGTCCGAGGCGCCCGACGCGAACTTGATCGGGGAGTGCACCCGGTAGGGCAGCGAGGCATAGCGGCGCGGGCGCGCCACCACCGAAGCCGAGGGAGCCACCAGCTCGACCAGCGCGCTCTTCTTCAGGTCCCGCACGGGGTTGGCGTAGAAGAACGCCTGGACGCGGTCGAACAGCCAGGGCTGCCCGGGACGCGACGGCAGGTTCAGCACCAGCCCCACATGCGTGTAGCCTGTGCTGCTCTCCTCGAGGTGGGAGGTCGCGAAGAAGACGTTGCCCGAGAGCACGACGGGGTTCTTCTCAAGTTGCGCGTAGATCACGCGTTTGAGGGATGCGGAGGCAGCGATCTGCGAAACGCGCGTCTGCCACTTCACCAGCTCCTGACGCAGGGCGACCCAGGTCTCCCGGTCGGCGGCCCATCCCTCGGGCAGCGGGCGCGAACCCTCCCACCTCCCGGTGGTCAGGTAGTCCAGCCGCGCCACCGCCGAGATCAACTCCGGCGAGGTCTTCTCGGTGGCCAGGATGCGCACGATCCCCGGTCCCACGGGTTCGGGAAAGCCCGGCAGCGTGAAGTACACGAGCCGCTTCATCTCGTTTCGCACGCGCTCGGCCGGGAACAGGAGGTTGCGGGACGCGGCGGTCCGGGCGAGGTGATCGCGGAAGTCACGCAGCACGGCGTGCCGGCGATCCCGGGGCAGCCCGTCGAGCAGGCGGTAGAACCGGGTGCGTTCGGTGCCACGCTTGAAGTCGTACCCCGCGTACGGCGCATCCATGGTGGCCGCCTGGCGCGTCAGTTTCCTCACCAGCGCGCCGAGCATGCGCCGGTTCCACGCCTTCTGCAGGTCCGCGGCATCGGCGGAGGTCCAGTCCTCGCGGGCGGTCTGGACCAGCATCTTCGGGAGCACCAGGTGCCTGGGCAGTTCGCTGATCTTCTCCGGCTGCTCCAGGACGTCGAGCAGCCGGCCCACGTCGGCCAGATACAGGTCGCTGACCACCGGCCACACATACAGCCAATCCGAGCCCGTCAAGGGATCGGCGAACCGCTCGAAGGCGTTGGTGAAGGCGACCGTGTAGATCAGGCTCTCCCATGCGGAGCCGGCCAGGCCCAGCTCCAGCGAGGTGCCCGGCCCGTTGGCCAGGTCCAGCAGACTGTTGCGGGCCCGCGCGCAGAAGTCGATGTTCTTGGGCCAAACCTCGTCGCCGTTGAACAGGTATTTGTGCATGTACTGCCGGTTCGACGCAAACTGCTCGAACAGGTCCTGCCAGCGTGGCCAGGCGAACTCACCCGGACAGGGCGTCTTCGGGATCTCCGGGCGGGGAACGTCCCGGCGCACGGAGGCCGGGCGCGTGGGGAGACAGGACGACAACAGCGCAGGGCTCACCGACAGGACGAGCGGCAGCCACAGAAAACGGACGATTCTGGACATGGGATGGATCCGGGCCGAAAGCAGGCCGAGTGGATTTATTTGAAGAATTCGCGGATCTTGCTCTCGACCAGGGACATCGGGGCGACAAACGGCTTGTCGGTGATCGTGATGTGGATCGTGGAGCCCTCGGTCTCGTAGGTCCCCTTGACGCCGCTGCCGGAGAAGGTGCCCTTGCTGGCGTCGCCCGCGAGGGTGGCGCTGTGTTTGGCCGCGGTGATCTTGGCGCGCTCGAGCAGGGTCTCGATGGGTTCCTTGGCTTCGATGGTAAAGGTCTTGCTCATGGTATGAAACCTCCTTTTCGACAAGCGGGGACATACCACAATTCAGGGACCGGTGCAATTGCCCCCTGGCAGCGGGTTGCATTCGCACGAAAAACCACTATATATTGCGAACATGAGGCCGTCGTCCCCCCAGCACAGAACTCTGCAGTTGATCGCCGTGGCGATCCTGGCGCTCGCGTTCTGGGTGTCCGGAACGTATGGCTTCATGCACCATCACCACGACGACTTCCGGTCCCACGGAGACTGTGCGGTCTGCAAGGCCATAGGCTCCTCGGCCGCCCTGCCCGATTCCCCTTCGTGCGATCCATACGCGGTCGCCGTCGTCGGTGCCGTCCGCCGTCCGGTCCCGGAGGCCTTCGCCCTGCCGACCCGCCTGCTGCGGCTGCGGGCCCCCTCCACCTCGCCTCCGGTCTTCCCCGTCTGATCACGCAGTCCTGATCGACACAACCAGCGGATCCTGAAACGGGATCCGCCAGACCGGGGAAGTCATGAAGACATATTTGTTAATATTATTATTGATCATTCAGCCCGTCGGGTCCGGTGTGGCCGCGGCCCAGGCACCTGATCCGCCACCGGCCGCACCGCCGGCCGACGAGGACGAGATCGCCGTCAAACCTGTGAGAAAGAGCGACGTGGTACCGCCCAAGGTGCTGCACATGCAGCCGCCGGTGTACCCGGAGAACGCCTACGCCGAACCGCCCGGCGTGAGCGTGGTGCTCAAGATCCTGGTGACCGTCGACGGCGTGGTGGACGGGATCGAGGTCACGAAATCCGGCGGCGAGGCGTTCGACCAGGCCGCCAAAGAGGCCATGGTTCTATGGAAATTCGCGCCAGCCACCTATGAGGGCAAACCTGTGGCCGTGCGCATCGCGGTGCCCTTCGAGTTCCCGCCGCGGGCGCGCCCGAAGACACCCGTGGAGACGGACAAACCCGGCGATCTGAAGCGGCCGTTTGCGAATCCGGATCCGGCCGGCGCCAAGCCCCAAGGCCGCGGCACCGTGGCCCCCACACCTGCGAAGGACGGCGAGGTCCTCGTGCACGGGGTGAGGAAGATCCAGCGTCTGCCGGTGGTGGGCTCCTTCGTCGTGGACAGGAAGATCCTGGCCGCCGCGCCCCAGCCGACGGCCGCCGACATGCTGCGCACGGTGCCCGGTTTCTACGTCGGACATCCCCAGTCCGACGGCATCGCCAACGCCCTGTTCATGCGCGGCTTCAACGCCGAACACGGCCAGGACTTCGAGCTGTTCGCCGGCGAGGTGCCGATCAACCTTCTCGGTCATCTGCACGCCCAGGGCTACGCCGACATGCATTTCCTGATTCCGGAGGTCATCTCGAGCCTGGACGTGATCGAGGGCGTCTTCGATCCTCAGCAGGGCGACTTCGCCGTCGCCGGCAGCGGATTCTTCCGTTATGGGGTCGCCGCTCGCGGCACGCGACTGGCGCTCACGCTGGGCAGCTTCAATTATCGGCGCCTGCTGTTCATTCACGCGCCGCGCGGAGGCCACCCGGAGACGTTTTTGGCCGTCGCGCTCAAGTCCGGCGACGGCTACGGACCGGGCAACCGCTCCTCCGAGAGCATCACCGCCATCGGACGCTACCACCTGACCCTGGGAACGCGCACGTCACTGACGCTGCACGCGGGTGCCTACGCCGGCCGTTCGGTGCTGCCGGGACTGATGCGCCTGGACGACTACACGAGCGGCGCATACGGTTTCTTTGACTCGTACTCCTACCCCACCGCACAGGCACAGTCCGGATACTTCACGCGCATGGAGGTTTCGCTCAAGCTGGTCCATGACCTGTCCGCCCTCCGGGAGCGCTGGGAACTTTCCCTCTACGCGCTGCGCACCGACTTCATGCTGCGCCAGAACCTCTCTGGCTTCCTGTTGTGGTATCCCGACGAGCCGGAGCTGCGCGGCGCCGGAGATCTGCACCTGCAGACCAACCTCGACGACACGCTGGGGGCGAAACTGCAGTACTTCAGCGGAAAAATGAGACTGATGGACCACTTCCCCACCGAGTTCACCGCCGGTGTCCAGGTGCGCTCGGGGATGATCACCCAGCGCGAGGACCTGATCTTTCCGGCACAGAACATGATCTGGCGACATCTCGTGGACTCCGAGGTCAACGTGCTGCACGCCGGGGCCTTCGTCGGCTCGACCACGCGCTTCTTCCCCTGGCTCACGCTCCACGCCGGCGCGCGCGCCGACGGCCTGGCGTTCTTCATCAACGACGAGCTGGGCAACCGCCAGTACAACGTCCCCACCGAGCAGGCCCACCTGCTGGGCTACAAGCGCAACGCGTTCGGCACGCACGTGGGGCCGCGCGTGATGCTCGAGGCCGGGCCCTTTGCACGCCTGGTGTCGCCGCTGGATTCCCTGCGCGCCTTCGCCGCCTGGGGCCAGGGGTTCCGCTCGCCCCCCCCCCGCTCGCTGCAGGAGGGGGAACGCGCGCCATTCACGCAGGTCGACAGCGCCGAGGTGGGCCTGAAATTCGCGCCCTGGGGCGAGCGGGTTGCGCTGTTCCGGCTGAGCGCCTTCTACACCTATCTTGACAAGGATTACATCTTCGACCCCACGACCGCGCGCACCACCCCCATCGGGGACACGACCCGCACCGGCGGCGTCTTCTCGGTGCACGCACGCCCCTGGCGCGAGCTCACGCTTTCGGCCTCCTGGACCTACGCCCAGGCGGTCCTGGAAGGTCCTCCGCTGGCTACACCCGAGAATCCCACGCCCGGTGAGAAGAAGGGGGATCTGGTGCCCTATGTGCCCCCCCACGTGGGCCGCGTCGACCTTTCGTGGAACCGCAGGGTCGTCGACCTCGGCGGCGCCCCTGTGGCGATCTCGGCCGGTCTGGGTTCGTCCTACCTGAGCCGGCGGCCGCTGCCGTACTCGGAGTGGGCAGATCCGGTGTTCCTGCTGGACCTGCAGGCGCAGGTCACCTGGCGCGAGTTCTCGTTCAGGCTCGAAGCCACCAACGTGCTCGATTCGCGTTGGCATGACATGGATTTCAACTTCGTTTCACAGTGGAACCCGGACCAGTCCACCAACCTGCCCGCGCGGCACTTCGTCGCCGGCGCGCCCCGCACCATCATGGGCACTCTGGAGATCCGTTACTGAGAGAAAGGTGAAGTGATGACGCAAACATTCAGAATGAATGAATCAGATTGCAGGAACCTGCCATCAGGCAGCCACTCCGACCTGCCATCAGGCAGCCACTTGAGGCACCCGCAAAAGGGTGCCGGATCATACCCCCTGTTGATCGCATTTTTATTGATTTCCACGGCCGCTTGTGATCAGGGCACCACCGGCCAGCAGATGATCGAGTACGACATCGCCGGAGCCCCGCAGGCCAGCGCCACCTTCACCGATGCGCACGGCTGGGAGATCACCCTCACGAGGGCCGAGCTCACGTTCGGTCCGCTGGTGTTCTGTTCCCATCAGCCGACGTTTCTCAAGAGCGACAGCCTGACCGACTGCGGCCAGGTGTTGGGCGAGTTCGGCGAGGCCGTGACGTGGGACCTGCTCGCAGGGGCTGACACGGTGCTGGGCCGGCTCACGGGCTTTACCGGGCAGGTGCACTCCGCGCAATACGACTTCGGCTGGAGCTGGCCCGCGAACCAGTCCGCACCGCTGTGGAAGGGGGAAGCCGGCGCCGGCTCTCTTGTGCTCGAGGGAACCGCCCGCAAGGGAGGCGTCACCCATGAATTCGAGTTCGCCTTCGACGCAAAGCCCCGCGGCGCCGCCCTGTACACGGTCGCGGGCCTCCCCGCCGATGGCGACCAGTCCACGGGCACCTCCCGTGTGACGCTCTCGGCCTCCACCCAGAAAATGCTGCGCTACCTCGACTTTGACCTGTTCGTGGAACAGGCCGAACCCTTCACCGTCACCCCCGGATCCGCGCTGGAAAACCAGCTTCGCCTGGGCCTGACCACCGGCACTCCGGTGACGTTCGTCTGGAGCCAAACACCATGAAGAAATCCATCCTCCTCCTTTCACTCATCACCGCTTCCCTGCTCACCGCCGCCTGTGACGAGACCGGCGGCAACGGCAACATCCAGATCTACGTCGAACCCGAATGGACGCTGATCAACGGCATCTCCCCGGGGGACGACGAGGAGAACATCCGTGACGGCTGGGCCGTGGACTACTCGGACTTCATCCTCTCGATCGGCGAGGTGACCGTGGGCCGCTCCGGCGAGCCGCCGAAGTACGGCATGGCCAAACATTATCTGGTTGATCTGAAGAACACGCCGCTGTCGGGCCAACTGATCGCCGAGTTCACCGACGTCGCCAGCGGCCAGTGGGACCGCGTGGGCTACGCGCTGCCGGCCGCGTCCGGCGCCAGCGAGGACCTGGGGACGGTGCCCGCGGACAAGGCCGCCATGATGAAGGACCACGGTCTGGCCGTGTTCACCCGCATGACCTTCACCAAGTCCGACGGCCAGCGCTGCGATCCGGCCGATCCGGCCCGCCCCTGCACCGCCGCCACCGGGCTCTCCGCTGCCTGGGAGTTGCCGTTTCCCTCACGCGCCGACGGCTGCGGCACCGAGCTCGAGACCGGGCTCACCGTGCCCTCGGGCGGAACGGCTGCGGTCAAGCTCACCATCCATGCGGACCACTTCTTCTTCACGGCGTTCCGCCACACGGGCGTGACTCGCCTGGTGCAGCACCTCATCGACGCCGATCTCGACGCCGACGGAGAGATCACCCTCGCCGAGCTCGACGCCGTGCCCATCACGGTGCTCTCCACGACGATCTTCGACCTCTCCACCGTGCCCGAGGAGCTCAACACGCTGCTGGACTACGTCCGCTGGGCCACCATCACGCTGCCCCATTACCAGAGCGACGGCGGCTGCCCGGAGCGCACCCCTCTGTAACCTTCTTCCGGTCATTGTCATTGATGAGAGTGTCGCCAAAGCGATCAGCGGGAGGGAGATGCTTCGGCGGGCTTTTCAGTGGGCGTCTCCACTGGTTTTTCAGGCGTGGCCGGTTTTTCCTCGGGCGGGCCTTCGATTTCATCGGCGGGTTTGGCAGGGTCCGGCTTCTCGTCCGGGGGCGGGGAATCCTCGGTGCTGTCAGTGTCGGGCTTCACGGTGTCGGGCACCACGGGCGGCTTGACCGTATCCGGTGGCGTCACCTCGATCTCCGGCTCGTCGGACTTGGGCAGCGTCCCCTTGTTCTGCATGGGCGCCTGCGGATCCACGCCCGCGGGCCAGGGCGGCAGCTGTGCCGGACGCTTGGGCAACGGATACTTCAGCGTGGAGACATACCGATAGCCCGCGGATCCCTTGCGGCGCAGGGGCCTGCCGGCGGCGCGGTGACGGGTCCACTTCTCCCCGGGCAGCACGCCGCCGATATGGAAGTGGTTGCGATGGTCATAATCGTAGTCGGGCGTCAGGATCCCGCCGAACAGCGGCAGGGTCTCGAACTCGCAGACCAGCTCGCGCATCTTGCGCGCGGGACCCTGCGGCAGGGGGCCGACGCAGTCCTCGATGGTGCCCTTGTACCGGTGCCAGTCGCGCTCCACGACCACGACCAGGCCGTTGGGGCCGCGCAGCGCCTTGACATCGAGGGCCATTCCGACAGCGTGGCGTGAAAGCCGGCGCGTGCCCGAGATGCGCGAGTAGCGGTAGGAACTGGTGTACAGCACCTCGTCAAAGCCGTGCTTGCGGAACACCGGCGCCGCGATGTACAGCGCCAGCACCATGCGGCAGTCCAGCAGCATGTCGGGATCGCTGGCCCAGTACCAGTGGTAGTACACACCGTTGAGCATGTGCGTGGTGAGCTCGACCGGATTGGACAGGCCGCGCTTCTGGCGCCCTGGTTTCCAGGGGACCTTCAACCGCGTGAGCGTGTTGAGGCAGACCTGCCCGTCAAGATCGGCCGCGGCGGTGAACTGGCCCTTGACGTCGATGGCCCAGCCGATGGACTTGATCAACTGCTCGGCGGACTGGTTCTCGAAGCCGGCCGCCAGTGCTGGACGCGGTTTGCCGGCCCCCGGGGGACGCGGCCCCACGGGCTGCGCGGTGCCGGTCACGATCGGACGCCGCTCGGCCGTCGGCAGGGGTTTTTCTCCGGGCTTGGCCGAAGGCTTGGGCTCGGGCTTCCCTGCGGGGCGGGCGCCGGGATCCTCGCCAGAACGAGCTTCCGGGCGCGTCTGGCCGTGCCAGGTCGGCGATAGCCGGCCCCGTGTGTTGTTGTTCTCGCTGATCTTCAGCCAGTTCTGACGCCACTTCTCCGCCGAGTTTGGCGTCGTCTGGGTCTGCAGCAGGGCGAGTATCAGCCAGATCGAAGTCATCTACACACAAAATTCCCTTCCCCGGCATGCGGGAAACGAAGGTAACCTAGCACAGCTTCCCGAACGCGTCATTTTTCACGTCAAAAAGCCAGGGCGGAGCAGCCGGCGAGGTGTTGGATCGTGGGAAAGGGCCGCAGGCAGTGATGGAACTCCCCGGCCAGCTTCCGTGAGCGGGGTCAGTTGGCGGGACCGGTGGGCTTCTTGGCGGCGGCCGCGGCCAGGTTGTTCTGGTATTTGCGGTAGCTCTCGGTGAGGACTCCCAGATAGCGTTCCACGAGCGCAGGAGTCATGATCACACGGTTGAAGACGGTCACCTCCTCGAGACCCGGGGCCTGAAGCCCGAAGTCGAGGATGAACTCGTTGTCGGTGTGGTTGATGATGAACACGTTGGCGTAGCGGCCGCCGGCGACCTCGGGCGGGATGCGCAGGGGAAACGGCAGGTTCTTGTTCGCGGGGTTGCTCGGGGGGGTGTTTTCGCTCATCAGTCGTTGCCTTTCTTGAGAATGTATTTGTCGACGGCCTTCTGGTGTTCTTCCAGCGTCGCCGAGAACTGGTGCTCGCCGCCGGGGGTCTTGGCCACAAAGAACAGATATTTGGTGTCCGAGGGCGCGAACACCGCGGTCAGGGACGCCCGGCCGGGGTTGCAGATCGGTCCCGGCGGCAGCCCCGGATGGGTGTAGGTGCTGTACGGATTATCCTTGTCAAGCAGGTGGATCCGCCGGATCCGGCCGGCGAACTCGCGACAGGCCGCGCTTTTGGTCTCGGCCACGGTGCAGCCGTAGATGATCGTGGGGTCTGTCTGCAGCAGCCGGCTGGGGAAGCCCGGAAACGAGAGCCGGTTGAAGAAGACGCCGGCGATCAGCGGCCGCTCGGAGGAGACGCCGGTCTCCTTCTCGACGAGGCTGGCCATGATGACGATCTGGTGCGAGTTGAAGTTGAACTTGCCCTGCAGCCGCCGCAGGCCCGTCTGATGCGTGCGGATCAACTGGGTCCACACCTTCTTGTGCTGGCCCACGAGCGTAAACAGCGCCTTCTTCACGGGCGTGTTCTTCCGGAACCGGTAGGTCTCCGGGAACAGGTAGCCCTCCATGTCGGGCGCCTTGAGGTCGAGCTCGCGCAGCCACTGCTCGTTCTTCATGCCCGCAACCAGCTCGGCTTCGGGGGCGACGCCGGCGTCGGCCAGCAGTCTGGCGACCTCGAGGTGGTGCTTGCCCTCCGGGATGGTGACCGACACCAGAAACAACTTCGGGCCGGCCTTCAACTTGGTGACGATCTGCGCGGGGGTGTCGTCACGACGAAACTGGTAGGAGCCCTGCTGCACCGTTATGGACCCGTGCTCCCACATGGTGTAGAGCCGGAACAGCGTGGGCTTTTCAATCAATTTATTTTTATACAGAAGCCGGACGACCTCGGAGAAGGCCGCCCCCCGGGGGACCTCGATCTCGACGATCTCGGAACTGTCGGAGAGGCGCTTGTGCGGATAGGCGGCAAACCAGCGCCAGGCCGTGAACAGGCCAGCCACGGCCACCAGGACGGTCAGGCCGGTCACGATCAGGGCGACGTTCTTCTTGGAAATCATGCTTTTTTCCGCTCCAGGTGCTGCTGCAGGATCACGGAGGCGGCCACCTTGTCCACCACCTGCTTGCGGCGCGCACGGGAGGTGTCCGCCGACAGCAGGACCCGCTCGGCCTCGACGGTGGAGAAACGCTCGTCCACAAAGATCAATTCCCCGCCGTACTGCAAACGCAGCGCATCGGTGAAGACCCGCGTGCGCAGGACCGCGGCGCCGATCTTGCCGGACATCTCCAGCGGCTCACCGACGACCACGCCGGCGACCCCGTGCTCGGCGATCAGGGCCAGCACGGCCTTCACGTCGGCACCCAGGGAGGTACGCTGGATGACAGTCAATGGAAATGCGAACATTTCAGCCTCGTCCGAGACGGCGACGCCGATTCTTTTTTGTCCTATGTCCAAGCCAAGCCAGCGCATTCCGTAAAAAACCCCTTCCGGAGAAGCGCATCATTAACATAGTCGCGCCAAACGCGCAACCGACGGCGGCATGGCCCGATAATGGAGGCATGCGACGCTTCCTCTCCAAACCGCTGGTCACCCTGCCCCTGATCCTGATCTTCCCCGTGGTTCAAACCCTGAGGCGGCCCGACGACGCCCTGGCACGTTGTGGTCCCGAGCGCTGGCGCATCTCGCCGGCCGGTGTGCTCACCTGCGGCGCGGGACGGCGGCTCACCGCCCCGGAGCGCCTCTCGCTGGGGCTGACAGTGGACGCCAACACGCTTGACGAGGACGACTGGCGGCTCCTGGTGGGGCGCACGGCGGCGGCCCGGCTCTCCCAAAGGCGCCTTCGCGAAGGCCGTCTGTGCCGTTGGAGCCTGTCCGAACTGGCCTCCGAACTGTCCGAGAAGACGCTGGACCAGCTCCCGGCCCCCCTGCAGTGTGACCCGGTTCACGTAATCGAAAGGTCCGGACGATTTCCATGGTTGAAAATGCGGGGGGATTGAATAGACTCGCCGTGCGCGGACCAGCCCCGGCCCGGCGCGAAAGGAATCGAGGGACCACTCATGAAACACTGGAAACATTGGTTGCTGGCAAGTCTGATGGCGACTTCGGCTGCGTGCGGTCAGAAGAAGGCCAAGGAAACACCTGCGCTGAAGCCGGGCGTCGAGAACGCACAGAAACCCGCTGATCAGAAACCCGGGGACCAGAAACCGGCTGACCAGAAACCGGCTGACCAGAAACCCGCCGGACCATCCACGCTCACGTTCGACCGCGTCGAGCGGGCCACATTCAACCTTGTGGCGGCGCGCCTGAACATGCCGCTGTTCTGGGTCTCCGACGCCAATACCAACAAGACCGTGGATCCGGCCGAGGTTGTCTCACTGCTGTTCTACGACGCGGCACCGGTCTACGCCGAGGACGGCGTGTTCACCCAGGCCTTCACCGACGCCTACGAAGACATCGTCAAGGCCGCGCCGGCCCCGCCCGCGGGCAAGGACGAAGCCGAGACCAACCGCATCAAACTGATGTGGGAGGAGCTCGACCAGGGCCGCCCGACGCTGGTGTACAACAAGTTGAAGCTGGGCGACGGCGAGAAGAAGTTCGTCGAGCACATGCAGAAGGTCGCCGCCCTGATCGATCAACTGTATGAACGCCAGAAGGGCCTGACGGGCCTGTACGCGAAGATCCCGGAGGCCGACGCGGCCTCGCGCCGGGTGTTCGCCCGCAACCGCTCGGTGTCCTGCGAGGGGCCCAAGACCGAGAAGAATCCCGCCTGCCGCGCCATCCCCGGCGTCGACAAGGTGCCCGTCGATGTGTACCCCGCCGAGCTGCAGAAGGACGACGCGTTCTGCGGCGTCATCGAGAAGCACGCCGACGCGAAGCTCCGCGCGCCCTTCACCGTGGTGCGCCCGGAGAAGGACCAGCTCGTGGCCGTGCCCTACACGCAGGCCTACTCCGACGAGATGACGGCGATCTCGACCGAACTGAAGGCCGCCGCCGCCGCCCTGGACCCGAAGGACGAGGCCGCCCTGATCGCCTACCTGGGCGCGGCCGCCGTAGCCTTCACCGACAACAAGTGGGAGCCCGTCGACGAGAAGTGGGCCGCCATGAACGGCCGCAACTCGAAGTGGTACGTGCGCGTGGCCCCCGATGAGACGTACTGGGAGCCCTGCAACCTCAAGGCCGGCTTCCACCTGACGTTCTCGCGCATCAACCCGGACTTCGCCGTGTGGCAGGACAAGCTCAATCCCGTCCGGCAGGACATGGAGAACGAGCTCGCCCGGCTCGCCGGAGCACCGTACAAGGCCCGCACCGTGAACTTCGCGATGCCCGACTTCATCGACATCGTGCTCAACGCCGGCGACGACCGCGACGGCATGGGCGCGACCATCGGCCAGAGCCTGCCCAACTGGGGCCCCGTGGCCAACGAGGGCCGCGGACGCACCATCGTCATGGCCAACCTCTACACCGACCCCGACAGCATGGCCATCCGCGCCTCCCAGGCGCAGAGCCTGTTCACCAGGGAGAGCCTGGCCTCGCTGACCGACAAGAGCCTGCCGGGCATGCTCGGCACGATCCTCCACGAGGCCACCCACAACCTCGGCCCGTCCCACGAATACAAGGTCAAGGGGAAGAAGGACGACGAGGTCTTCGGCGGGGCGCTCTCGACCACCCTTGAGGAGCTCAAGGCCCAGACCGGCGCCCTGCACTTCATCAACTTCCTCGTGACGAAGAACCTGCTGACGGCCGACGAGGCCAAGGCCGCCCTCCTCGACGCGATCATCTGGAGCATGGGACACATCTCCCGCGGCATGTACACGGAGTCGAAGAACCCCAAGCCCTACAGCCAGCTGGCCGCGATTCACGTCGGCTATCTCATGGACGAGGGCGCCATCGAGTGGAAGGCCGACGCCATGGCCGCCAACGGCACCGACAAGGGCGCCTTCGTGATTCATCTCGACAAGTTCCCGGCCGCCATCGAGAAGCTCATGACGGTGTCGGCCCGGATCAAGGCCACCGGGGACAAGGCCGGCGGCGAGAAGCTCGTGAAGGACTACGTCGACGAGGGCAAGATCCCGTTCGCGCTCATCGCCGAACGGTGGCTGCGCCATCCAAAGTCCTCCTTCGTGTACGCGCTGGACGTGGAATAGGCATCGCATCCCATGCACATCCTCCTGCTGATCCTGCAGTTGCAGTTCTCCCAGTTGCCGCCTCCGGCGGCCGACGAAAAACCACAGCCTGCGGAGGTCCCGCAGATCGAGGTCGTGACCCCGCAGCCGACCCCTGCACGGCCCGGCCTCCTGGCCCGCAACCCGACCGTCTCCACCGTCGGTGCCTACGCCTTCATCCCGGCCCTGGCGACGCTGCTGGGCATGCAGATGTGGGAGTGGGGCGACACCACCCACTTCAAGGCCGGCTCCGACGGCTGGTTCCAGCGGCACAACACCCACGGCGGTGCGGACAAGATGGGCCACGCCTGGAGCTTCTACATGGGCTCAAGGCTGTTCACGACCTACTTCGACGCCGTCCATCCCGACGATCACCGCAAGGCCGCCTTCTTCGGCGCCGGGCTCAGTTGGTTCGGCTCGGTCGCCGTCGAGATCGGCGACGGCTTCGCCTCGGTCTACGGGTTCTCCTACACGGATCTGATCGCCAACACCGTGGGTGTGGCCCTCGCCCTGGCACAGGAACTGTGGCCCGGGGTGGACGATCTGTTCGACTTCTCCACCCACGTGCTGTACTCGCCGGGCTTCATGAGCCCGGCCAACCCCAACAAGTTCGACTTCGCCACGGACTACTCCGGCCAGTTGATCACGCTGCACCTGCGCCTGGGCGGGCTGGGGCTGGCCCGCAGCAACCCGCTGCGCTACCTGCGCCTGGACCTTGGCTACTTCGCGCGCTGCTACGAGGTCAACGACGGCTGCTCCAAGGAGAGCCTGGGCACCGACGCCTACGAGACCCGCAGCCTGTACGTCGGCGTGTCCTTCGACCTGGCCCGCATGATCCGCGATCACGGCGAGGCCAACTCCTGGCTGCAGTACTTCGGCACCTTCTCCCGCTATTACAACTTCAACGGATTTTTCCCGATGGGTCTCAACGTCGACCTCAACCACGGCAACGCCGTGAACTTCGGCATGAGCACCGACAGCCAGATCCGCTGAGGGGCGATCCGGCCCCATCGGCCAGGGTCCTTGACTTGAGCCGTCCCGGGGGACATAATCACCGTCAGAGTCAACGGACGAAATCCTACTTCAGTTCAGGATGGTGGTTTCGATGCGCGTCTTCACGACAATCCTCAAGGTTCTCCCCCTCCTCCTCCTCCTCCTCTCCCAGGGCTGCAAGACAAAGACGAAGGTCGTGGCTTCCTGCGGCGACGGCTTTCTGGATCCGGGCGAGACCTGCGACAGCGGAACCCTGCCGGTGTCCTCCTGCCAGGAGCTGGGCTATTACGTCCAGAACGGCGACCTCACCTGCAACGACGACTGCACGCTCAACCAATCCGCCTGCTCCCTCTCCTGCGGTGACGGGCAGATCCAGACCGAGTTCGGCGAGCGCTGCGAGGACCAGAACCTCTCCGGAGAGACGTGCTCCACGCTGGGCCTCGGCGGCGGAACGCTCAGTTGCAGCGCCGACTGCCGCTTCGACATCTCCGGCTGCGAGGTGCAGGCGGTCTGCGGTGACGGCACGATCTCGTCCCCCTTCGAGCACTGTGACGGAGCAAACCTCAACGGCCAGACCTGCCTGACGCTGGGCTTCCACGGGGGCACCCTCGGTTGCGATCTCTTCGATTGCGTGTTCGACACCTCCAGTTGCGCCACCTTCGGACGCTGCGGCGACGGCGTGATCCAGTCCACCTACGGTGAGGAATGCGAAGGCACCGAGCTCCAGGGCGGGTCCTGCGAGCAACTGGGCTACTACGGAGGCCTGCTGCGCTGCGGGGAGGACTGCCGACTGGACGTGACGCCCTGCGCGGAAGTGGGGCGTTGCGGCGACGGCATCATCCAGGATGGTCAGCAGGAGACGTGCGACGGCACCAACCTGGGAACGACCACCTGCGACACGCTTGGATACTATGAAGGAGACCTCGCCTGCGGAGAGGACTGCCTTTTCGTGACCGACAACTGCGTCGGACGCTGCGGCGACGGCATCATCCAGACCGAACACCTGGAGACGTGCGACGGCGCCGACCTGGGTTCGGCGACCTGCCTCGGGTTTGGCCACTTCGGCGGGGAGCCGACCTGCTCCCCTCAATGCCTGGTGCAACAGGACACCTGTGCCGACGTGGTCGACATCTCCGGCGGCTACCAGCACACCTGCGCGGTCCTCTCCGACGGCACCGCCCGCTGCTGGGGAGCCGGCGGCGGCAGGCTCGGAGACGGCACCAGCGCGGAGAGCCACGTTCCCGTGCAGGTCCTCGGCCTGACCTCGGCCACGTCCGTCTCGGCCGGGTACTGGCACACCTGCGCGGTCCTCTCCGACGGCACCGCGCGCTGCTGGGGCGTATCGGATGGCCCGACCCCCGTCCAGGTCAGCGGCCTGAATACGATCACCGCCATCTCCTGCGGTGAAAACCACACCTGCGCCGTGCTCTCCGACGGGACCGTACGCTGCTGGGGCGACAATTCCAGCGGCGAGCTCGGCAACGCATCCAATAACACGACCAACACCCCCGTCCAGGTCACAGGACTCACCAACGCCATCTCGGTGGCCGCCGGATATGACCATTCCTGCGCCGTGCTCGCCGACGGTACCGCACGCTGCTGGGGCAACAACCTTTTCGGACAACTGGGCGACGGCACCACCACCAACAGCAACGTGCCCGTGATCGTCAGTTCCCTCACCCAGGTCAGCCGGATCTCCTGCGGCGCCGAGCACACCTGCGCGGGCATGGCCGGCGGCACGGTGTCCTGCTGGGGGAACAACACCAATGGGCGGTTGGGGGCCGATCTGTATGACACCAG
>PHAZ01000159.1 GCA_002841825.1 Deltaproteobacteria bacterium HGW-Deltaproteobacteria-22
CCCTCCCAGGATCAGCAGCAGCGACGAGATCTCGCCGATGCAGCCAGGCTTGAGCTGCCACAGCAGGTTAACCATCGAGGCGTCGGGCGGGACCTCACCGAGTTTGAGCATGGCCAGCGGCGTGGCGCTGGTGACCGCGTCGGCGGCCGACGAGAACCACGTGGTGAGGCGGTAGACCGGCTCCGGATACGCCGAGGGTGCCACCAGCGCGGGCCAGGACAGGAAGACGAACATGCGCCCCACCAGCGCCGGGTTCACCGGGTTCTGGCCGACACCGCCGAACACCTCCTTGCCGAACACGATGCCGAACACCGTGGCGATCACGAACACCCACAACGGGGTCGTGACGGGGAAGATCATCACCATGAGGATGCCCGTGACCAGAAAGCCCTCGTGGATGTGCTCGTTGCGGGTCCACGCGAAAATGCTCTCGACGATGGCGCCCGTGGTGTAGGCCACGAGCAGCATCACGGGCACCTTGAGACCGTAGAACCAGGTGGCCAGCGCCAGCACCGGGAAAAGGGCCATGACCACAGGGATGACGAAGCGCTTGGTGGACAGCGCGTCGCGCACGAACGGAGCCTGCGTCGTGTTCTCGTCGGGGGAGAACATCGCGGCGTTCACCGCCTCGACCAGCGGATACAGCGGCGCGGCCGGGCTCTTCTTCACGCGATCACCGACGCGATCGAGGAACCGCGCGACGCGTGCCATGGGTCCTATGTTTTTCATCGGCCCTCTCCCTTTCCGGAGCGGGAGGCCTTCCCTCGCGCAACCAGGAAATCCTGCGCCAGTTCGATCTTGGACGGGCAGGCATAGGAGCACAGGCCGCACTCGAGGCAGCGCGACAGCCCATGGGACTGCGCCTCCTCGATGAAGCCCTTCCTGAGGCACTTCCAGAGATGCTGGGGATCGAGTCCGGCCGGGCAGTGCGTCTCGCAGCGGTTGCATGCGATGCAGAAACGCCGCTCACCGCGCAGGCCGGCGCCCAGCTCGCGCCGCACCCATGGGAGATAACGGGACACGAACAGCGGAGACGAAGAGTCCCGCGTGAACCCGGGATTCATGAACCACAGGAACTCACGGCGATCATCGGCCGTCAGAAAGGTCCACGCGCGATCCCGCGGATGGGCGATGGGCGTCTCCCCGGCCGACTTCCCGGTGAGGAGGCCGCCCTGCACCAGCAGGGAACCCTCGGGCGCCCCGAGGCGGTCGCGATCGATCAGGCTCCATGGAGCCACCCTCGCGATGCCGTCTGGACGGCAGCCCGCCAGCAGCAGGGGCATGGTCGCGGCCTCGGGCTGGCGCGCCTGCGCGGCCAAAAACGAGCTCAGCGTCTCCAGGCCGGTCCAGGCATACCGCAGCCGGCCAAAACCGTAGGGATAGAGTTTCCGGGCCATGGCGAACCCCGGGTGGTGGGCAGGATAGATCTCGTCGGTCGCCAGGATGTCCAGGTCGAAGGGCACGTCCACTTTGCTCCATAGTGGAGCCTGTGCGCGCGAAACGATGAGCGTGACCGGCACGGGGCGCTCCATGGCACGGTGCCACGCATCGATCGCGGGCAACACCCCGTCGGGCGAGGGGTCGATCGTTGGCAGCGCGAACGGCTCGGGATCGAACAGGTGTACGAACAGGCGATCGGGGACGACGTCCGCCGGCATGAGACCTCCGCGCACGGGATCTCGCATCCGCATCCAGGTGAAATGACGCAGCCAGACATCGCGGGCAATCATGCTCTCGGGGGCGGGTCGTCCTTCCCCCATCGTCTCGAGCCGGGCCGGCCTGCCTGCGCTGAACGGTTCGATCACGCGCACGTCGTAGGGCACGGCCAGCGGCACTCTTCCGAAGGCCCCCGCCGCCGTGGCGACGGGACTCCAGGCGGGGATGATTTTCCCTGCCTCCAGCGCGCTCCCTTCCCACGAGAAACCCGCATCAATACGAGGTATTTCGAGTAACCCCGAGGTCGCCACGGACACAGCCCCCCCGCCGGGGGCACCCCGGAAACGGAAGCGGTAGGGACTAGACCAGGAGGTGGAAAGAAAACGCACGGACAAGAAATGTTACTCCCGGCATTCTCTAACCCGCAA
This sequence comes from Deltaproteobacteria bacterium HGW-Deltaproteobacteria-22, assembly GCA_002841825.1. GTDB lineage: Bacteria > Myxococcota_A > Polyangia > HGW-17 > HGW-17 > HGW-17. The sequence continues at coordinate 2,085 of PHAZ01000159.1, forward strand.
TCGGAAAAAATTCATGAGATTTTTCGCTTTTTCGGCAAAAAAAATGTTGAAAAAAAGTGCTTGCGTATTTTCCGTGGAAGGGATAGAAAATGGCCCATTCCAAGGGTGTTTTACTTGGATGTTTTTTTATGACGTTTTTATTGACATGACGGGTTTTTTGCGATAATTCAGTGTTCAGCTGAGCCCGTTTAACTTGAATTTGGGTTTCGTACCAAGAAAGGAAGACTTTGAAATGAAAAAACTGTTTGCTATTCTCGTTGTGACCGTATTCGCGTTCGCTTTCGCCGCCTGCAAGAAGGACAACGCCAACACCACGCCGGACACGCCGCCGGCTGATGACATGGCTGCTCCCGCCAACAACGCGACGCCCCCGGCCGAAGACATGCCGGCTGATGCCCCGGCCGACGCCCCGGCTGACGCCCCGGCCGATGCCCCGGCTGATGCCCCGGCTGCTGAGTAATTTCTGATTGTTGAGTTAGGGCCATCGGTTCGCCGGTGGCCCTTTTTTTTGCCCTAAAAAGGTCTTAGTGCAATTTAATTGACTGGTCAGACTGGTCAGACTGGTCAGACTCGTCGGACTGGTCAGACTCGTCGGACCTGTCGGACTTGTCGGACCTGTCGGACCTTTTCTTGTTTCAGAAGGGAATTGAAACTACTGGGCGGGACCTTCGAGGCGACGGCCGATCTTCGACAGATCGACGCCCACGGAGGCCTTGATCTCCTCGACCAGGCGGGCACTCTTGCCCCCTGCGGAGTCCCCGGCGCCGAGGTAGGTGATGCGGTCCACCCGGGCCTTGGTGAGCACCTCGAGGGTCTTGGGAAGGATCGCGTCGAGCTTCTGCAGCATGAAGATGTCGCGACCGGAATCTCCACAGGCCTTCCAGGTCAGCACGATGGCCCGAAGCGCGGCGGCGCGGGCGCGCCCTTCCTCGATCTGCTGGGCAACGGCGCCCTCGGCGTTGGCGAGGTCGGAGTCCCTGCGGGCGATGGCCGGTGCGATCATGTCCGCTTCCAACTGATGCGTCACCTGGATCTTGCGTGCCGTCTGCATGAACAGTTCGGCCTCGGCCTTGGCCACCTGCGCGGCGACCTTTCCGCGTTCCTCGGCGATGACCGCCTCACGACGGGTGATGGCATCCTTCAGGCGTTTGGCGAACTCGGCCTCGGCCGTGCGGCGCCCGACCTGGATCTTCATGATTTCTTTTTCCTTGCGGTTGATCGCTTCGCGCACGGTCGCTTCGGCCCAGTTCTTGGCCTGTGCGACACGGGCGTCCCGCTGGACGTCGGCATTGCGGATGCGTCCGATGGACTCCAGGTACTGCACCTTGTCACTGATGTTCTGAATCTTCAGGGTGTCCAGCACCAGACCCAGCTTGGCCAGATCCTCGTCCGCCTCGTTCTGCAGTTCCTTGATGAAGCGGATGCGATCCTCGTTGACCTCCTCAGGGGTCATCGTGGCGAGCACGCCGCGCAGGTTGCCCTCGAGGGTCTCCTGGGCGATGCGGATGATCTCGGAACGCGGACGACCCAGGAAGCGCTCGATCGAGTTGCGGATGATCGGCTCGTCACCTGCGATCTTCAGGTTCGCGATGCCCGCGACCGACAGCGGGATCGCGTTCTTGGCGTAGGCGTCCTCGACCTTGACCTCAATGTTGATGTTCGTCAGATCCAGGGAATCGACCGTCTCGAACAGGGGCCACCGGAAACCGCGGCCGCCGCGGATGATGCGGTAGCCGACGCGCTTGCGAACCTGCTGGTCGCCATGATCGACGATGATGTTGCGATAGCGCCCGGAGAAGATCAGGACCTTGTTGGGCGGGCAGATGTGAATGACGTTCCTGATGATGAAAATGGCCAGCACGACCAATATCGCGATAATTCCAGTCATGAATGTAAACATGGTGAATCCTCCATGATCGCGGTGAAAGTTAAATCCGGGTCCCTGCCGGAAGGCGCTGAGCGCTCTTGGCATCAGGCGACAGCACGGCTGCCACGTCGATACCTGTGATGGACTTCAGTTCCTGCAGGACGGCGCCGACCATGGCAGGGTAGGACTGCACATGATGCCGCAGCGTGGACGCGTCCCCGGCGTCGAGCAGGTTGATCTCACCCATTTCCACGTTTTTGACCGCATCCACGACCTTCTCGATGATCAGTTCGATCTGCTGCAGGATGTAGACGTCCTTGGCGATGGGACCGGCTTCCTTCCAGACCTCGTGCGTGAGCGCGAGCACCTGGGCGGTCGCCTCACCGCGCTTCTGCATGTAGGCCGCTTCACCGACGGCCAGGATCTCGTTCATGCGCTTGCGCGTCTCGGCCGGCAGAACCTCCTCGACGTCGCGGCGCTTGGACTCCAGTTCGGCACGGATCTGCTGCAGTTTCTGCTCGGCCTCGGCGCGGGACTGGGCGGCCGCGACGATGGTGCGCTCCTCTTCGGAGGTGACCTGGGCGAGCATGTTGGCGACGAAGGTGGCCAGCTCGTTGGCTGCAGTCTTCACCACCATGTCAACTTCCTCGTTGGTGGCCTTGGCCACACCCTTGGCTTCCTCTTCGATGTTCTTGGCGACCTTGTTGGCGTCGGACTCGGCCACGGCGGCCAGCTTCTTGATCTCCTCGATCTTCTTGCGACCGACCGCGAGCAGGTATTCTTCCTTGTCGCTGATGCTCTGCATCTTGAAGTTGTCCAGGTGCAGTCCGAGCTTGTTGAAGTCCGGAATGACGTCGGCCTCGACGCGCTCGGAGAAGCTCAGCCGGTCTTCGTTGATCTGTTCGGGCGTCATCGTGGCGAGCACGCCGCGCAGGTGACCCTCCAGCGTCTCGCGGGCCACGTGGGCGATCTGCTCGCGGTTCTGCCCCAGGAAGTGCTCGATGGCCGCATCCAGCACGATGGGCTCAGACGAGATCTTGATGTTGGCGATCGCCGTGACGTTGACAGCGATACCGCCCTTGGAGTAGGCGTTGGAGACGCTGACGTTGACGGGAAGCTCGGACAGATCCATGCGATCCACGCGCTCGATGATCGGAAACCGGAAGGCCCAGCCGCCAATCACATACCGGTAGCCGCGTACGGAACCATCCGGATACCGGTGGGACCGGCCGGAGAAGATCAGCACTTCATTGGGCTTTCCGATGTAAAAGAAGTAATTGATGATGATTTTCAAAAAGATGTAGACACCGAATCCGGCGCCAATCCCCCAGAAAAACGGTTGCATGTTAGCCATTGTTCTCCTCCTCCTTGGATGTCTTTGCTCCGGCGTCAACAATCGGCGCCACGATAAATGCGTTCTCCCTGAGCCCGACGATGGTGACCTTGGCGTTCATCGCGCACTCGGCCTCCTCGCAGATGGCTTTGAGTTCCAGAAGCTGGCCCTTCATCACCAGTTTCACCTTGCCGGGATCTCCGGGCCCCAGCGGCACCGTGACGTCGGCGAGCTGCCCGACGGCGTCACGCAGTTGGAAATCCGAACTGACGTTGCCCCGGCTGAGGTATTTGAACAGATAGCTCGCTGAAAAACCGGCGATCAATCCCATGATGATGGCCATCACCAGAGTGGAAATCCCGCCACCGATGATGTAATGCCCGCCAACGCCGGTCATGCCGAAAAAGGACGTGAAGAAGGCCCAAAACCGCAGCGACAGCAGGAAAAAAAAGACGTCCATCACCGGCGGATGGGAAGCGTCCCCCATGTGCCCGTTCGGGTCCCCGTGCAACTGCCCGACATCCCCGGTGATCACGTCCCCGCTGTCCACGTCGGCGCCGCCGCCGAAGTCGTGGCCATCAGTGTCCGAATCGGCACCGAAAAAGACCGTCACGAGCAGGAAAATTCCTCCAAAACCCAAAGTGAACCAGTAAATGGCAAGCATGTTTTATCTCTCCCGGATAGCAACCGGCTTCCTTTTCATGGGGGAACACTACCATGAAAAAGGGAGGCCTCCAAAGAGAAACTTAGGCCTTTGCGGGTTCGAGTAACCTTGATACAGTACGGTGCGGATGGATTGGGCCCGGGCGGTACTGGCACCAGTGAAATCGGGCACCTGAGATGTTCATTGCCGCAGGGAATGGAACCTGGCGATCTCCGATAGATTTGTATCGGACAATGCGAGGGTCAGGTGCCGGACGGGGAAGATGCAGCTGCAGGAATTTTGGCCGGGGTCGGCACGGGCAGGTTTTTCAGCATTCGTTCCCAAAGCATCCGATCCAGCTCATGGCTCAATCCGCGGGCGCGACGTTCCCAGTGATTCTGACCGATGGAAGAAGTTTTGCGCATCATGTTGCACCTCTCTACACACCATACTACATCAACTCACCAGCTTGTCAAGAAGCCGGCCTGAATCCACCCATGCATCCCGAATTGATCCCTGGTCTTCCCTCCTACGGCTTCCTCATCCTGATCGGTTTCGGGTCGGGCCTGTTCGTGTTCCGGCGGGTGCTGCAACTGCGCGGACTCGATGTGGAGCGTCACACCGACTACATCCTCTGGATCTTCCTCGCGTCCCTGGTGGGAACCCGACTGTTCCACATCCTCTTCGGACCGGTGAGCTACAGCGACCATCCCTGGCGGGTGCTGGCGGTCTGGGACGGCGGCCTGTCGTTCCAGGGAGGCTTCCTCGCCGGCGCTGCGACGACCTTTCTGCTGCGAAAACGCCTGCCGCTGAGGCACTTCCTCGACGCGGGCGCGCTGGGTCTCATACTGGGACACTTCTGGGGCCGGATCGGCTGCGTGATGGCCGGATGCTGCTGGGGAAAATCCCACGCGCACTGGCCCGGCACGCTGAACTTCACCGACGAATCGGCGGCGGGACTGCATTATCGGGCAGCCGGGCTCTGGCCGGCCGACACCGCCCTGCCCGGGCTGGTTCCGGTCCAACTGTACGAAGCCGTATGGCTGCTTGGCCTGTTCGTGCTGGGCGTACGCCTGGCGCGCCCGGCGACCCGGCCGGGCCTGATCTTCGCGGTGTACCTGGCCGGCTACGGACTGGGTCGGTTCTTCCTGGAGATCCTCCGTGGGGACCCGGGACGCGGCCAGTTGTTCTCTGTGAACTCCGAGGCCTTCGCCAGGGCCCGCGAGTTGGGCACGGAGACGGCCATCTTTCTGAGCGTTCCCCAGGCGGTCTCCCTGGCGATGCTCGTCACCGGCATGGTCCTCTACCACCGCTGGAAGCACGAATAGATTCCAGGTTTTTGCCGCGGAACACGCGGTCCATTTTCTTCAGTTGTTATTTTCCGGCGGAGGCGGCGCGGGGCTCGGTTTCCAGGTGGGGGGGCTTGCGATCAACCACGACAGCCTCGTCGATGATGCACCGGGTGATGTTCTCCAGGGAGGGCAGATCGTACATCACATCGAGCATGATGTCCTCGATCACGGTGCGCAGTCCGCGTGCTCCCATCTTCATCTTGTGGGCCTTGGTCGCGATCGCGCGCAATGCGTCGGCGGTGAAGACAAGTTCGACCTGATCGAAGGCCAGCAGTTTCTGGTACTGGCGGGTCAGCGCGTTCACGGGCTGGTGCAGGATGTAGGTGAGATCGTCGATCGTGAGGTCGTTGAACGGCACGATGATCGGCACGCGGCCCATGAACTCGGGAATCATGCCGTATTTGTAGAAGTCGGCGTTCTGGACCTGCGTGCGCAGCTGGTTGCGCTCGATGATCTGGCGCGTGTCCTTGACCCCGAAGCCCACGGCGCGTGTGCCGACACGCCTCTGGACGATGTCCTCGATGCCGTGGAAGGCACCCGACAGGATGAACAGGATGTCGGTGGTATCAATCAGCACGGGGTTGGCGTTGCGGGCCCCCTTGCCGGAGTCGGGCTGGATGCTGATGATCTTGCCCTCGAGCATCTTCAGGAGGCCCTGCTGCACGCCCTCGCCGGAGACGTCCCGTCCCGACGTGGAGCCGGAGCCCCGGCGCGCGATCTTGTCGATCTCGTCGATCACGATGATGCCGCGGGCGGCCTTCTCGACGTCGTTTCCGGCGGCCCGGTACAAGTTCTTCAGCAGGGAGTCGACGTCCTCGCCCACATAACCTGCCTCGGTGAGCGTCGTGGCATCGCCCATGGCCAGGGGGATGTCGAGCTTCTTGGCCAGCGTCTCCACCAGCAGGGTCTTGCCGGTGCCGGTGGGACCCAGCAACAGGATGTTGCCCTTGGTGAGCTCGACGCTCCCGGTCACGGCGGTGCCGCGTTTCCGGGAATCCAGCCGTTTGTAATGATTATATACTGCCACGGCCAGATATTTTTTTGCAATGTCCTGGCCAACAACGAAACGATTCAGTTCCTCGAAGATGACCTGGGGCTTGTAGGAGGCGACCGACGATACGAACTCCTCCCGCTCCAGCAGCTCTGCACACAGGTTGACACAGTCGTAGCAGATGTGAACCTTCGGCCCGGTGATGATCTTGCGGACCTCAGCACGTTTTTTCTGACAGAAGGAGCATTTGATCTCGTCGAGTAACATCACCGTCACCAGTCGTCCCCGTGAAGCACTCACGGAGCCTACTTGCATATAGCAGCAAAAACCGGGGTTTACAAGTTTTGGTTCCCGGAAAGGTCAGAAAATTCGGGGAAAAATCAGCGGCGATAGCGGACGCGACGGACCGGGGCGCGGTAGGCCGGACGCGAGCGGTAGGTGCGACCTACGGGGCGACTGTAACCGCGGCGAACCGGGCTGCGATAGTAGGTCGGCCGGTGGTAGCGGCTGTGCCAGGCACGATAACGATAGCCGTTGAGGCGATACGCGTTGACGGCCGTGCCGTAATACGACCAGGTCGAAGGAACATAGATCAGACTGCCGCCGCCATAATAATACGGACGCCCAACAGTATCAAAATAGACAAGGTTTCCATTGTAATAATAGGGGGTCCAGCCGCCATAAGAATAATCGACGGTAGCAGGACGGGCTTCAAGATAGCAACCCGATAATGCGGTCACTGAAGCCATGCCGGCGACGAGAACGGATACGAACAATTTCTTCATGATGACTCCTTTCAGATGCCTTGTTTGGGCGAAAAAACACGATTCACTTAAGACCGGGTTTTTATACGCCAACATACGTCTGGTTGCAAGCCGGATTCATCAAGGAAGTATATTTTTCCAAAAACTCATCCGAATCCGGGCCGGATTCATCAAGGAAGTATATTTTTCCAAAAACTCATCCGAATCCGGGCCGGATTCATCAAGGAAGTATATTTTCCCAAAAACTCATCCGAATCCGGGCCGGATTCATCAAGGAAGTATATTTTCCCA
>PHAZ01000160.1 GCA_002841825.1 Deltaproteobacteria bacterium HGW-Deltaproteobacteria-22
TTGAACATGCGGGCCGCTCCCAGTCCCATGTCGGTGTAGCCGGAGAAGTCGAAGTACAACTGCAGGGTGAACGCCAGGGTGGCGATCCAGGCTTCGAACATCGAGATGGGGGCGGCGGAATCGAAGCCCAGGCCCACGAACAGGGAAAGGCTGTCGGCGATGACGACCTTCTTGAACAGCCCGATGGCAAAGAGGTACAGGCCGAAGGACATGTGGTCCCACGAGAGCGTGCGACGGTTTTCGTCCTCGAACTGGGGGATGACCTCGGCATGGTGCACGATCGGTCCGGCGATCAACTGTGGGAAGAACGTCACGAACAGCAGGTAGTTGACCGGTTCGGTTTCTCGGGTGGTGCCTCGGTAGGAGTCGACAAGATAGGCGATCTGCTGAAAGGTGAAAAACGAGATCGCCAGCGGAAGCAGGATCTCCATGAGGTCGAACCGCGTCGAAAACGCCCACTCGAGGTTCCTGACGAGGAAGTGCGTGTATTTGAAGAACCCCAGCACCGCCAGATTCAGGACGATGCCGCCCACCAGCTCCCGCTTGCGCCGGACGGCAGACCGGCTCGATGCCGGCATCAGCCGCACCCCCAGATGGAAGTTCACCAGGCAGGAGATCAGGATCAACGGGACGTAGTGCCAGTTCCAGTATCCGTAGAAGAACAGCGACGCGGCGACGAGCCATAGTTTTGCCCCGGCGAAGGAGGATTTCCGGGCAATCAGGAAATAGCCGATCAGCGAGATCGGGAGGAACATGAAGATGAAGGGAAAGGAACTGAAGATCATGTGTGGTGCAGGCGGGGGTCGGTTGGGAACTCAGTTGGACGGATGAGTCGGGTTGGTCGGTTCGTCCTCGATGCTGGTGCCCAGGAGGACGCCGGAGGCCTCGAACTTGAGATCTTCGAAGTTCAGGCTTGCCGTGTCCATGTCCCCGGCGTGGAAGCCGTCCTCGATGGGCGAGTTCACGGGTACGGGGCTGCCCACACCCGTGCTGGAGGTGCGCTGGCCCTGCCAGGTGATCGTGGAGTCACGCTTGCGCCCGCCGCGGGCGCCGGAAACGACGGAGTCCTCGGAAAGCAGTGGCGCGAGCATGTCGGCATAGACGTCAACGATCCTTCGCCGGGACTGTGCGGCCGTGTATTCCTCCCGGACGGTCTCATAGGCCAGTTCGGCCATGTCGCGGGCCTTCTCCGGGTTGTTCAATTGATACATCAAGGCCTTGGACAGGTCGATGGCGTTGTCGGGCTGATAGAGACGGGCCAGCTCCCCTTCGCTGGTGACCTCGGTCACATAGGGAAGCCTGGGGGCGACCACGGCGGTCCTGCATGCCATGTATTCCAGCAGGTTCAGGCAGTCCTCGCGGGGCAGGGCACCCTGACCAGGGCCGCGGGGGCCCACCAGTGCGACACGGCCACGGCTGATCAGCAGGGGGAGATCCTCCTCCTCCTGCACGCCGAAGAACTTTACGTTTTCAGACAGACCCTGCCTGGCGATGAGCCCGACCATGTCATTGGCGAAGGCGGTGGTGATCGGGCCCACCAGACCGATGGTCAACTGGGGACGGGTCTCCTTCAGGCGGGCCAGGCCATCGAACACGATCTGGGTCGATGGCATGTCATTGAAGTTGTCCACCCAGATGACATCCAGTTCAGACAGGCCGGCGGTCTGCTCGAAGTCGAACAGGTTCACGTCAATGCCGGCCGGAATGTGCCGCACCTTGGGCGCCAGCACGGGGTCTGCGCACAACAGGCCGACCTGGTGCAACGAAGGCACCAGGATCAGATCAGCCATCTCCATGGACATGCGGTCCAGTTTGATGAACGATTTCGCCAGTTCCTCGGGGCTGTCCAGCGGCAGGGTCAGCGAAGGCTCGTAAATGAACTTCGCATCCAGTACCTGCAGGTTCTGGGCGAGGGTGAGGCCTTCCCAGGGGGACCTGAAGTGGATGATGTCGTATTCGTCGCCGTCGAGCTGGCGGGAAATCGCGCGCTGGAAGCTCTCGACCTTCTGCATGTAGGTGCCGCCCACGGGAACGCGCAGCAGGCGGTGCTTCCTGAATTTCTCGATATAGCCGAGCTCGCTCTCGCGGATGGTGAGGATGTCGGCCTCGAAGCGCGGTGACAGGGCGGAAATGAGGTTGCCAAGCAGCCGCCCCTGTCGGGACGGGCTCGGATAGGAACTGAAGGAAAGGATTAAAATGTGACCAAGTCGCATGAAATTCATTGTACCCACAATGTCTTCGTGATAAAACTCCAAAGTTATCTCGTGCAGGAATTTTTTTGATATTTTCTTGCTCGTTTTCCCTGCGAATCAATGTGAGGCGGCGCCCGGCGGGCGTCTGTTCGGTCCGGCTGCGCAGCTGTTCTGTGCGAAAGGAGAATCAACGTGGAAAAGTTAGCTGAATACTTTTTGGAACATCTTGTTCTCGATATGGATGGGGCTCTCGACCTCGAAGAGCTTCGTGAGATGGTTGCCGATACGCCTGACGGCGAAGAACTGCTGAAACATCTGGAGACCGAGGATGACCTCGAGGAGTTCATCATCACGCTGGTCGACGGTCTGAAGGATCGTCTCGCCGAAGGTATCCGCAAGGACACGATTCTCGAGGAACTCGACGCCATCCTCGAGTCCTGATCCTTCGCCCCGCGCGTCCCCATGTCCTCTCCTTTCACATTGCAATTCGAAGAAATCCGCCATGCCTGGGGGCGATCTTTCGATCCGGCGCGCCTGGGGGTGCCCGGAGCGATCTGTACGGGTACGCTCGTGGCCGTCGCGCTTCTCGGGGCGATCGCCCGCATTCTGGATCCGTTTCTGACGCCATTTGTCTGGCTGGCCGGACTGCACGCATTTCTGTGGATGTTCCTTTGGTGCGTACGCTGGTCGTCGCTCGGTGTGAGGATGGATGTGAATAAAAAAGGTGCCAGCCGGGTGAAGCCTGACGATCATGCGCTCATGGTCGCCTCACGCATGCTCACCCGTTCATTTCTGCTGTCGACGCTGGCCCTGCTGGCCCTGGCCACCGGCGGACTCTTCCATCTGGCCCGCAACTCCATCTGGATTGTCCTGCTCGCCCCGATCCAGTGGCTTGGCGCCATGTGCCTGCTGGCGCTGGCGTTTTCAGCCACGGCAGTGACCGTCGCCTTGGGGCTGGCTGTTCCGCCCTCCAGAAAGGGGTTCTTTCAACTGATCTCGTGGGCGCTGTTCTCCGGCTCCTCCATGGTCCGCGTTTGGAGTGTCCTGCTCTGGGGGGCGCTGCTGGCCTGGTTTCTTCGGGCCGCCTTTTCCCTGGTGCTGTGGACCCAGTCGGATATGGCCGGTGTCTGGCAACACGGTTTTCTGGGTCCGCAAGCCGGCGCGACCCCGCCGTCGGAGCTCTCCGGACTGGTGATTGCGTTCAACGTCACGCTGTTGTTGACGCTGTTCCCGGTGTTCGGCCATCTGGTGCTGTTCATCGCCGGTCTGCGCCCGTCAGGAAACATGCGGGCGTCCGCCGGCCAAGCTGATTACCCTCCGCCCCCGGAGGATGGAGGTCCCCATGTGTAGCGCATCCCGCCTGTTCCTGCTATATTTGCTGATCGCCTGCTCCCGGAACACCGCGCCATCGGTCACGCCCGACCCGCAGTCACGCACCCCGTCGACCGGGCCGTCCATCGCCATGCCGGCACCCGGGGACACACGCATGATCCTCTCCGTGGTGAAGAACTCGCCGGGGAACATGAACGCAGTCTCCGAGTACTGCATCGGGGGTTTGATTTACGAGGGGTTGCCATATCGCTTCGAGGGGATCAACGTGCGCTTCCCTGCAGGCACCTCCCCAGAGCTCATCGAGAAGTCACCGGGTCTGATTGTGATGATGAGCAAAAAAGTAAATCTGGCTTCGACGCTGGTCAAGACCGACCGGACCTGCGATCCTAAAGAGCCTCCGATGGCCCAGGCCCGCAGCGACTGGGGAACTCCCGAGTGCGGCCAGCAATCACCATGCAACACGACGCTTTCGGCGCTTTCGGCACATTCTTTCTGGGAAGTCACCACGGTGGAGGCCTACTCAGGCCTTTCGGTGACCGTGTCCGGTGACGGCCGGGTTTTGCAGGTGAAACTCACCAATGTCTTCGCAACGAAGCAGGCAGCCCAGCAGCTTGTCGCCCATTACGAAGGTGGTCCGGGCAAGCCAATGCCACACTTTCTCAAAATCGCCGTCCCCGAGCTGGCGCCGGGAGCGACCTTCGAGGTGCAGGTCCACCGGACCATCGACGAAAGCGATGTTCCAATGACCAAACCTTCCAGGCGCCGCGGGTACTATGAGCTGTTCTACCTTGAAATGGACGGCACGCTGCCAGACGGCGCCAACGGACTGCCCATGCGCCTCAAAACGTCCGTTTTCCAACTGGTTCCTCCCGCCAGAGATTAGGGATCCATAAGAGCCCGCAGCCCCTCCCCAAGGGAAAAGAAAAAAAATTTGCGAAGACCTGGAAAATCGTTTACACCTACATGTAGGGTAGGGAAGCCAAAGAACCCTACATGTGCAACATGATGACACTTTTACTTTCTCTGCTGCAATTGATGTGGACCGGACCACAGTCAGATCCCTGGACGGCGCCGCTGGCACCTGCCGAAGATCCTGCCTTCACCGCAGAACTGCAGGAGACGCCCGGCTTCTGGGCCGGCAAGGCCGACGAGGTCTGGCTGCGCCAGCTCCAGCGAAACGAGATCGTCAGCATCTCGTTCAACCGTGGCGGCTCGAGCGTCAGTCTGCGGTTCACGTTCAAGGACGGCTCCATGGCTGCATTCAAGCCGGACCAGCATCACGAGCAGACCGTGCCGCGGTTCGAGATCGCCGCCTATCGCATGAACCGGCTGTTGGGCATGAGCCGCGTGCCGCCGGCGACCTGGCGAAGGATCTCAAAGGCTGAACTGTTCGAACACCTCGACGAGAAGAGCCGCATCGCGCGCAACCGCATCCTTGAGGAGGTGCAGTGGGGCAAGGACGGAACGGTGGCCGGCGCGGTCTCCGTGTGGATCCCGGTCATCCGGGCGCTGCCGCTGGAGACGTTCGAATTCCGCAGGAAGTGGGTTCGCTGGCTGGCGCCATACGATTACCTGTGGCAGGAAGAATACAGCCTGGCCGGCCAGATCTCGAACATGATCCTTTTTGACTTCCTGGTGAACAACCCGGATCGGTTCACCGGCAACAACACGCTTTCCGACGAGCGCATGAAGCGGCTTTATTACATGGATAACACGTATGCTTTCTATCCCCGCGGCGACGGTTCCTCCTCGGGACGCCAGTACCTGCGCATCGCGCGGCGATACTCCGAGAAGATGATCCGCAGCCTTCAGCGGCTGGACATTCGCACCATCCGTTCGGAAGTGGTCGAAGTCGCCGGGGCGCCGTGGCCGATCCTCAGCGACGAGGAGATTGAGGCCCTGCTTCAGCGCAAGGAATACCTGATCCGGGAGATCACCCGCAACATCGCCCATTTCGGATGGGAGAAGACGGTCGTTTTCCCATGAACCACTGTCCGTATTGCAGGAAATCCATCGACACCCTCGCCGGCGGGGTGGCACGCGTGGTCGATACGCGCGTCGTGGTTTACTGCAGTACGGCATGTGTCGACAAGGCTCGTCGAGGCCGGCCCCTGTTCCGGGCTTTGCACCTGATCGCGGCGGCCCCGGCACGGCCGGCACGCCAGCTGGCCCGGGGACTGTCGGCCTTGCGCTTTCCGCCGGAACATGCCGTGCTGGCATTGTCCGTCGTGCTGTTCGCCGTCGGAGCGGCTTCGCTGGTACGCTGGCGTTGGACGCCTGTGGCTGCGCCGGTGTTCCTGGCGTTTGAGAGCCAGGCGCCGCCGTCGCGGTGGCCGGGTGTTGACGCAGAGGACGTTTCCGCCAACGGCGGGAGTGAGGCCGTTTCCCGTCAGCCGGAGGCGGTGCGCCTGGATCCGATCGAGGCCAACGGTCGCGCCCTGGAGGTGCTCGAGGCGAGCCTGACGGTCGAGCGGCCCACGCTGTGGGACCTCGACGCCCTGGCGATTCTGGCGCAGCACCGCCATGCCAAGGCGACCGCCCGGCTGCTGGTGCTGGCCCGGGCCGAGACAGGACCCGCACGGCGCAAGGCCGCGGTGGCCCTGGCCCGCATCGGTCGGCCCGAGGGGCTCGACGTGTTGCGCGAGGATCTGGCCAGCCAGAACAGTTCCAATTCGGCGCTGGCGGCGATGGAGCTCGGGCGCCTCGGTGACCGGTCCGCGCTGCCGGTGCTCAAGCGCCTGATGAACTACTCCGAGACCCGCATGGCCGCCGCCGAGTCGGCGCTCTTTCTGAAGTACGAGCCCGCGAAGATCATGCTGCTGCAGACGGTGCGAAACAGTCCGCGGTCCGGTGACCGGGTGCGCGCCGCGGTGGCGTTGGCGGCGGCCGGCGAGAGCCAGGTTCGCGAGCTCCTCGAACAATTGTACGAGGACGGCCAGTTCCGTTTCATGGCGGCCGTGGGGCTGGGTCACCTGGGGGATCGACGCGTGCTGCCGGTCCTGCGTTCGGCCCTGGCCAACACTGCGCTGCGGCTGGAGTCGGCCCAGCTGCTGCTGGAATTCTCGCAGCAGGACGCTTATCGCGACGTGGTGCGGGACATGGATTCAGAGCATGCACCTACGCGGATTTCCGCGGCGGTTGCGGTGTATCTGCTGACGGCGCCCGCAGGTTCAGAGAAGCCCGGTTCCCCCGGGCTGTCCGGTTCCCACGGACCGGAGGAGGGAGGGGCTCATGGCTGAGACGGTTCGCCTCTACTATCTGTTTCGTGGCTTGAGCTCAGCGCTGCTGTTCAAGACGTTCCTGGTGTTCTTTTATCTGGAGAGCGGCCTGAACTTCGCGCAGATCGGCATTCTGCACAGCGTCTTTGCGGCAACCGTGATTCTCCTGGAGGTGCCCACCGGCATCTGGGCGGACCGCTGGGGACGCGGGCGCGTCATGGGATACGGCGCGCTTGCCATGGCGTTTGCGGCGCTTGGCTACACGTTTCTCTCAGGCTTCTGGGGCTTCGCGTTCCTGGAATTCCTGCTCGCCTTCGGGCTGACGATGACCTCGGGCGCCGATTCGGCGTTCCTTTATGATGCGCTCAAGCGCGCCGGCCAGGAGAAGGAATACGCCGATCTTGAGGGCAAGGCCGGCTTTGCCAAACACGTGGGCATGGCCACCTCCGCCCTCGCCGGCGGCTTCCTCGCCGAGATCGATCTGAGCTACCTGTTTCCGGCCAGCGCGATAGTCGTGTTTCTCGCCTACGTGGCCATCAGGCGCATGGATCGCAGCCTGCCCTCGGAGCACACCCATGTCTTCCAGGGATCCCCGGTTCGCCTGTGTGAGGCGCTTGGTCAGTTCGAGACCCAGAAGGGCATCTGGTGGACCGTCTTCTACTCGGCGCTGATCTTCATGTTCATCCGCTCCTCGGACACGCTGCTGCAGCCGGTGCTGCGCGCCAACGGATACAGCTACTGGAAGATCGGGCTCGCCGCCGCGGTGAGCGCCATGGCAGCAGCCGTCGCGTCCCGACACACCGCAGGGATGATGAGGAAGTTCTCGGAGCGCTCCCTCCTGTGGGCGCTTCCGGCCGTGCTGATTGTCTCCTACGCCCTCTTCGCCACCGGCACGGGCTGGGTGCTGGCCCTGCTGTTCTTCACCAACGTCAGCGTGCAGGGCATCTATTCGCCGTTCACCAAGACGTTGTTGAACCGGGCGATCTCCCGCTCCAACCTGCGCGCGACGCTCTTGTCGATGGAGAGCTCGGTCAAGCGAATGGTCGTTGCCCTGATGATGCCGGTGGTGGGCGTGGTCGTGGACCGCTGGGGCCTCTCAGCGGGCATCATGGCGTGCGTGGCCGCCGCCTGTGTGGCCGGAGTGGTCCTGCTGTTCACGGCGCCGCGCCGGCGTGACGCCGTCGAGCTCCCCGACCAGGCGTCGACGTCCGAACCGGGGGCGGGTGACCTGCCCCTGTCCAGCCCTGCGTGCCCGGCCTCCCGTCCGTTCTCCTCCCCGTCCAAGTGAGCCTGCCTACTGGTAGTAGATGAAAGAATAGAAGTTGGTGACGTCGTTGTAGACGCGCAGCCCGGCGGCGCCGGCGAAGGTGGTCGCGGTGGTGCCGGTCTTGGTCCAGTTGATGTCGCCCGTTCCGGCCGTGTCCGAGAAGACACAGCGGATGTTGCCAGAATCGTTCACATAGGCCCGGATCTTGCGCGTGGCGCCATTGTTGGCGTTGGTCGTGATCGTGGCGTTCCGCCGGCTGTTCCATACGCCGCCGCCGAATTCCCAGATCTCGAGACGCTTGTTGTCCCGCTCGTACAGGCAGGCGAAGGCCGAGACCATGGTCCCGCCGGCGTCGGTCTTGTAGGCGAAGGTGACACCGGAGTAGTTGCCTCCGGCCGTATCGTTCGCATTGTAGTAATATGTTGTCTCCACGGAGTAATTGTTCGCGGGCAGGGCCAGGCCGTTGCGGATGAAGACCGCCGAGGTGTTGCCGCCGGAGTTGCCGCGGACCAGATCGGTCTGCTGCGTCCAGGTGCCGCCGGTGAGGGTCCATCCGGTGATGGTCAGGAAGGGCTCGAAGAACGAGATGGAGGAGAGGGCGCCTGCGCCGGCGGGGCTCTCGCAGGTGTCGCCCACGCCGTCCCCGTCGGCGTTGGCCTGGGAGAGGTTGGTGTAGGTGGGGCAGTTGTCGCAGTTGTCGTCCACGGTGTCGCCGTCCTCGTCGTGCCCGGCGTAGCAGCCCGTCAGATCAAAGTCCGTGCAGTCGTCGATGCACAGGAGGGTGCCCGTGCCGCGGCACCCCTGGGAGGCGCAGGTCTCGCCGTTGAGCGCGGTGCCGTCGCAGACCTCGGGGGACTCGATGGCGTCGTTGCCGCAGTACTGGTCCAGGCAGGCGGAGGTGTCGAACGTCAGGCAGCCGGACGCGCAGGCGAGGGTTCCCCAGACGAAGCCCTGGGAGATGCAGGACTCCCCGTTGACGTCGGCCCCGTCGCAGACCTCGGGGGCCTCGATGGCGCCGTTGCCGCAGACATAGTTCGAGCAGCCGGCGGTGTTCAGGGATCCGCAATCGGCCGCGCAGGCCAGGGTGCCGCCGGCGAAGCCCTGGGAGGCGCAGGTCTCGCCGTTGAAATCGGTGCCGTCACAGACCTCGGGGGACTCGATGGCGTCGTTTCCGCAATATTGGTCCAGACAGCCGGAGGTGTCCAAGGCCATGCAGCCGGTCGCGCAGGCGAGGGTTCCCCAGACGAAGCCTTCGGTGAGGCAGGTCTTGCCGTTGAGGTTGGAGCCGTCACAGGCCTCG
>PHAZ01000161.1 GCA_002841825.1 Deltaproteobacteria bacterium HGW-Deltaproteobacteria-22
GCTCTCGTCGCCGTTGAGTCGTCCGTCGTCACAGCCGGGGGGCACGCAGTAATCGGAGTCGTTTTCGCAGTTGAGGCTCTCGCAGTCGCTGTCGTCCTGGCAGGGACTGTAGTTGTTCTGGGAGGGGGCCTTGGGGCCGGAGGTGTCGAACGTGCAGGAAGGGGCCAGAAAAAGCAGCCATCCTGCGAGGATCCCCGAGATTCTTGCCATGCGGAAACCTGAGCTCATTCCTGGGCCCTCCACCATTACATCAGCAGCAAAGTCGACAGGCACAACCGAAGCCTTGCACCGGATTGCATGAATACGCAGTCATGCTGCCACAGGCGAACCCCGGATGCAATGATGTCTTGATTGCGTGCGCTGAGACCAGACGGACCATCACGTCCCATGCCGCAGGAGGGCTAGTTGGCGAAGTCGGCGACGAAGTCGTCCCAGGCCGTGCGGGTGCTCCAGACCGCTCCGGTGTCCTGATAGGCCGGATCAAAGCCGCCGCCGGAGGCAGGCAGGTAGATCGCCAGACCATGGGAGCCGGGATAGCCGGACTGCGCCACGCTGTGCACGATGGCGAGATCGAGCTGGTCGAGGAGGGCCGAGGCGGTCTGCACGACCTGCTGGGGCGCGCTGGACATCGTCACCAGGCGGGAGGCGAAGTCGGTCAGGTCGATGTACTCTTCGTAGGTGAACCACTGGGTGTTCTGGCGGACCGTCTCGACCTGGGCATAGAACGAAGGGTTGGCCAGCAGGGCTGCAGCGAACGCGTCCACGGCGGCGGCCAGGTCGTCGAGCTGCCCCAGATCGGTGATGCCATACGTTGAGTTCTCCGTGGCGTCGCCATAGTAGGCGTTGGCGATGGCAGTGCCCAGCTCGGTGGCGGTCATGGACGGATTGGCCGTCAGCGGGGTCAGCCAGGCGGTGTAGGGCAGGCCGGTGCCGGGCATGGTCTCGGAGGAGGCAGCAAGCACGTCGGCGTAGGGGCGTGTGGCCTCGGCGACCTCCCACATGCCCATCAGGCAGGCGTCGAAGGAGACGACGTCGATCTTGCGACCGATCTCGGTGGTGATCGCGGTCAACGCGCGGGCGTAGTCTCCGTTGGAGATGCGGATTTCGCCGGCGGTGCCGTGGTCGTCGTTGGAGAAGCCCTTGAACAGCGGTGCCGGTTCGGACGTGAGCGACTTCTGCCAGCCAGCGCCGTGGTCCCACAGGACCAGCGCGTAGTGCCGCGCCGGGTAGTTCGTGACCGCCCACAGGCCGAAGTCGCGCAGCACACGCCAGTCGCTCATGTCAATCTCGCCCATCTCGCGAACGATCGTGGTGCTGCCGGCGTTGACGTAGTGGATCCGCGCGGTGTCGGAGTCGAGATCCACCAGCGTGACGATGTCGACCTCGGAGGTGCTGCCGACCGCACTCATCTCGTCGATGTCCTCGAGACCGAAGGACTCGAGGTTGTTGTCGGCGTTGAGGAACACGATCACCGCCCACTCGGCGGCGGCCGGGTCGGGATCGCACGCGCCGGCGTTGTCGACGTATCCGATCTCGCAGTCGCAGGTGTGGTTCCCCGGAAGCTCGGCGATACAGCGGGTGCGGCCGGGAGCCGTGCAGGGATTCGGATCGCAGGGATCGTCGACACAGTCATTGTTGAACGCGATCATGCCGACAGGGCAGGCGCAGGTGTGGCTGGACCAGTCGGCGGCCGCCTCGCACACCGGGGTGCCAGGGCAGACCGTCTCCTCGTCGGCGCAGGGGTCGGGGTAGATGGTCCACGACAGGTCGAAGGTCCCGGTGCGGTCATAGGTGTCGACGAAGAGGTAGTACGTCCCGGCGTCCTCCAGGATGATGTCGATGGTCTCGGCTTCCCAGGCGCTCCCGGCGTCGTTGCAGGCCAGCTCGGAGCCTGCGTCGTCGCAGGCCGAGCGCAGGTAGAGGACGGTGTCGTAACCTTCGGACGAGAAGTGCGCTTTCGAGCGTGCGCCGACGGTGAAGGTATAGACGCGGTCCGCGCCGTCGCCGCCGCAGGAGCCGGTGAACTCGCCGGTGGAGGTGGTGTTGTCGCCCTGGAGCGTTCCGGCCGGGTCGGCCAGGAGGATCGGATCCAGGCAGCTCTCACCGGTCTGGTTGGGATTGGGGATGCAGGCGTCGGGATTTTCGGGATCGCTGATCGCACCCGGGTCGCAGGTACATTCATAGGAAGCCGGCAGCACCGGGGTGCAGGAGCGCTTGAGCTCCTCATCGCACAGGTTGGGTTCGCAGGGGTCGTCGAGGCATTCGCCGGTGGCGGGATCGTAGATCAGGCCGTCGCCGCAGTCGATCGTCCAGGTGAGGGTGTATTCGCCGTCGTCCCCGTAGGCGTCGACGATGAGGTAATACGTGCCCGCGGGGAGCTCCGCCTCGATGCGCGAGGCCCGGCGCGGACCGCTGTCGTCGTCGCAGAAGAGCTCCGTCTGGATGTCACCGCAGTCCGAGCGCAGGTACATCACGGTGTCAAAGCCCTCGGTCTCGAACATGACCGAGCGCGTGCCCTTGAGCACGAACATGTAGGCGACGTCGTTGCCGCCGGTGACGTCGGTGCATGCGGAGTTGGTCTCGTTGCCGGCGCCGGCGGTGTTGCCGAGGGTGCCCGCGGTGGCGAAGTCGATCAGGATCGGCGACTCGCAGGTGGAGCCGTCACCGTTGATCAGGCAGGTGTCGGGACCCGGTTGCACGGTGCCCTCGTCGCAGGCGCACAGCGGCGTGCCGGTGTCGTCGGCGCAGGTGCCGTGGCCCGAGCAGGAATAGCCTGCGGTGGCGCAGGTGGGCTCGCAGGTGCCGTTTTCGTCGTTGTCCTGGTACCCGTCGATGCAGGTATCGCAGGACTGGCTGGTGTAACCCTCGTCGCAGGTGCAGACCGCCCGCCCGGAGGTGTCGTCGCAGTCGCCGTGCCCTGAACAGGTGTCGTCGGCGCAGGTCTTCGGGATCGAGCTCTTGCCGTCATCGCAGCCGGAGAGGAGCAGGGCGATCAGGAGAGCGTAAATACCGGCAAAGTGGAATATTTTCATGAGTTTTCCTATGTGGGAGAAGATGGTGGCTTCGACGGACTCTGTGGCATCGAAAATCCCTCGCAGGACTCTCATACCCTGTGATTGGAGTCACGTCAATGATGCGGGGCCGGGAATGCAGGTCGCCATGATCTGCGTCACACGAGGCAGACCACGTTTGGCCGGTATATTGAATGCGGAGTATGAAAATATCCAATGAATCCACAAATTATAAAATTGCCCCCGGACCGGACAGGTCCATCCCGTTTCGCTCATTTGACATATAAATTGGCAGCCGCAGACTTTGTCAGACCCTCGCAATCCCCATTTTTTCGCAATCACCGCACCTAGACTTCCGCTGCACCCTCTAGGATAGTACCCACCGGAGGCTAAAAAGTGGATGAAAGTTCCTATTCCCCCCTCTAGCGGTGGTATTTGATCTATATTTCCAAATGCCATTGACATCCGGCAAACCATAATTATTTTCAAACTCGCCCTCAAAAAGCCTGCAGGTCTTTTCGATCGCTCATTCAAATCACCCATTACGGAAGTAATGAGAAAGATGATTACTATGAAATCAAGCACGAGAGACAAGTTGGAAGGCAATTTGCACAAGGCGAAGGGCAAGATCAAGGAGGTCGCCGGGAAAATCGTGGCGGACCCTGAACTGGAAGCCGATGGCAAAAGTGAAAGCATATCCGGAAAAATTCAAGAAAAGATCGGCGACATCAAGAAGGTCGTCGGGAAATAGAAGGGAGCCGGAAAATGCTGTGGGTCATAGCTGTCATTCTGCTGGTCTTGTGGGCGCTGGGGTTATTGGGCGGCTTCGCGATGGGGGGAGTGATTCACATCCTCCTGATCATCGCCGTCGTGGTGGTGGTGCTCGGGGTTCTTCAAGGCCGTAAGGGCAAATAAAAGGTCGCCCCCCTCCAACTTGCCAGTTCTGTCAAGTAAGGCAATTAACGCAAGTTTTTTCAGGCCAACCCCGCATTCCACAACTCCCCCGCGTCCCAGTGGATGAAACTTCCTGTCACCTATCCCCTCCCCTAGACTGAGACCAAAATTGACTAAATAAATGTACGTCCTATAATGCTAATACAATACTATAACAACAAACACATAACTGGAAATGTAGAAACACAAAATGAAAACCAATCAAATATCGAAGAATTTTCCTGTGGTTTGCGTAGGAGGATCGGCTGGCGGCCTCGATGCCTATGTCCGCTTACTAAAAAATCTGCCGGCAAATATGGGTGTATCTGTTGTCATCGTTAATCATCTGAGAACGGTAGCGACCATGTTGCATGAGATCCTTCCACATCATACTGAAATGCCGGTTACGCTGATTACTGAAAAATTAGACATCGAGCCCAACCATGTGTTCATCATACCGGAAAAACGTGATCTGCACGTATTGAACGGAGAATTTCGACTAAAGCCGATATCAAAACCATGGGGATGGCCCGATGTGATTACGGTTTTTATGCGTTCGCTAACGGAGCACTGGAACGGCAAACTGATCGCTGTTATTGTCTCCGGCTATGATGGTGATGGGGCAGCAGCACTTTGCGGCATTAAAGATGTAGGCGGCATTACCATCGCGCAGAAACCTGACACAGCCGGGCAGCCTGATATGCCAGAAAGTGCAATAGCCAGCGGATGTATCGATTTTGTTCTATCTCCTGAAAATATCGCTCAGAAAATTATACAGTTTGCCAATGAGGAATCAAAGACCAAGTAACTATAGATAATATAAAAATGGAAATGGAAAAAGGAAATATTCTAGAAAAAGGAAAAGCATGGAATCGAAGAGAAGTGATGCGCATTGGTATCGCTGCCGACATTGCAGAATATGTCTGGCAATGTGAGGGTGACATGACGATCTCGCCCCGCAGGAAAACTTTGGCGCTGAGCGCCTCCGGCTGTCGAGAAATACCGAAGTTCCAGTTGCCATTTCGGCCTGGAGGAATATGCAACTTTTCCTGAGAACTCCTGATAATAGGACAGATGGGGAGACCTGTCTTCATCACACGGAAGCCGATTGCACCGTACCAGCGGGCTGTGCATGGGTCCACGGGACCAGCGTTGCACTACGAGCGTACGCCCGGGGATGCGCTGCGGCCGCTGCCAGCGACCTACCGTCGGCGGCGCGCGCCCGAAAAGACTGCCGTGTATGCGTTGGTATAAGAGCACTTGGTGACTCTCCTGGCGCAGGCCCGGCAGGCGAGCGTTGACGGTCCCGAATACCCCGCGTTCGTGGAGAAGGAATTCTTCCGCCGGCATCTCGACTGCGGGGTGCTCGCAATAGGTTTCCGCGTCGTCCGCAACTGACCTCAGTCTCGTCCGCAACTGATCTGCGTGCACCTCCCCGACCGCTCGGTGGGCCCACCGCACGTCGTCTTCCCGCGTCAGCATGGATGAGCTTCGCCGTGAAAGTTGATAACTTTCACGGAAACTTCACCGAATCGGGACGGCTGATGCCGATTGACAAAGAGAAAGTGATGTGAGCGCGCGTGTTGCAA
The DNA here is from genome assembly GCA_002841825.1 of Deltaproteobacteria bacterium HGW-Deltaproteobacteria-22. GTDB lineage: Bacteria > Myxococcota_A > Polyangia > HGW-17 > HGW-17 > HGW-17. The sequence goes on from PHAZ01000161.1 coordinate 5,534, forward strand.
CCCGTTGAGATCATGCAGGAATCGCCAAATTCGCAGGCACGGTCAGTTTTTTTCGATTTCGGGTCTTTTCCTGCCTTCGCTTTTCAGTGGAAAAAAATCGCAGATTTCATATATATGGGGCGGCTGCGCGCCGGCCACTGACGACCGGCGGCGCCCGAGGATGAAATCCATGAGACCTTACAACTTCACCGAGATTGAGAACCGTTGGCAGAACACCTGGCGCGAGCGTGGCGTCTTCACCGCGAAGGTCGAGCCCGGACGGCAGAAATACTATGTCCTGGAGATGTTCGCAACTACAGCATCGGTGACGTGGTGGCCCGCACACGGCGCGCGATGGGATTCAACGTGCTGTATCCGATGGGTTGGGACGCCTTCGGCCTGCCCGCGGAGAACGCGGCGATCAAGGCCCACGTGCATCCGGCCGAGTGGACGTACTCCAACATCCGGCAGATGCGCAGCCAGCTCAAGGCCCTGGGCTATTCCTATGACTGGGATCGAGAGATCGCCACCTGCCATCCCGAGTATTTCCGGTGGGAGCAGAAGATCTTCCAGGAGATGATCGACCGTGACCTGGCCTACCGCAAGAGCTCCTTCGTGAACTGGTGCCACACCTGCCAGACCGTGCTGGCCAACGAGCAGGTCGAGAACGGCACGTGCTGGCGCTGCGGCGAGACCGTGGTGCAGCGCGAGCTGGTGCAGTGGTTCCTTCGCATCACAGCCTACGCCCAGAGCCTGCTCGATGATCTGTCCAAGCTCGAGGGCGGCTGGCCCGAGAAGGTGCTCACGATGCAGCGCAACTGGATCGGCCGCTCCGAGGGCGCCCGGGTGCGCTTCCCGCTGGCGCAGCCCGTCGGTGAAGTCAGCGAGATCGAGGTCTTCACGACGCGGCCGGACACGCTCTGGGGCGTCACGTTCATGAGTCTGGCCGCCGAGCATCCCCTGGCGCTGAAGCTGGCCGCAGGCGGCGGGCGCGAGGCCGAGGTCACCGCGTTCGTGCAGAAGGTCCGCAACGAGGACCGCACGCGTCGGACCAGCGACGATTTCGAGAAGGAGGGCTGCTTCACCGGCGCGTACGTGACCAACCCGGTCAACGGCCGGCAGGTGCCCGTCTACATCGCCAACTTCGTGCTGATGGACTACGGCACCGGCGCGGTGATGGCCGTCCCGGCGCATGACCAGCGCGACTTCGACTTCGCGAAGAAGTACGGCCTGCCCATCGAGGTCGTGATCAAAAACAACGACACCCCGTCCGACGGTGCGCTGCTGACCGCGGCGATGGTCGAGTCCGGCACCATGGTCAACTCCGGTCCCATGGACGGAGAGCCCTCCGAGTCCGGCAAGGCCAAGGTCATCGCCTACCTGAAGGAGCGTGCTTTCGGTGATGGAACGGTGCACTTCCGCCTGCGCGACTGGGGCATCTCCCGCCAGCGATACTGGGGCACGCCGATCCCGGTGATCCACTGCCCGGCGTGCGGCATCGTCAAGGTCCCGGCGGACCAGCTTCCGGTGCGCCTGCCCGACGACGTGGACTGGGCCTCCTACGACGGCGGCTCGCCGCTGCTGAACCATCCCACGTGGAAGCACGTGAAGTGCCCGTCCTGCGGCGGACCGGCCGAGCGGGACTGCGACACCATGGACACGTTCATGGAGAGCTCGTGGTACTACCTGCGCTACACCAGCCCCCGCTGCACCGACGGCATCTTCGACCGCCCGAGCCTGGACTATTTTGCCCCGGTCGACCAGTACATCGGCGGCGTCGAGCACGCGGTCATGCACCTGCTGTATGCGCGTTTCTTCACGAAGGTGCTGCGTGATCTGGGCTATCTGGGCTTCGACGAGCCGTTCCGGAACCTGCTCACCCAGGGCATGGTGACGATGCCCACGGCGCGCTGTGACAAGCACGACTGGCTGTTCCCGCACGAGGTCAACGAGGACGGCTCCTGCATTCACTGCGGAGAGCCCGCCAAGCTGGGACGTGTCGAGAAGATGTCCAAGTCCAAGAAGAACGTCGTGGACCCGCAGACTTACATCGAGCGCTACGGCGCCGACACCGTGCGGTTTTTTGTGCTTTCGGATTCGCCGCCGGAGCGGGACCTGGAGTGGAGCGACTCCGCGGTCGAGGGCGCGCACAAGTTTCTGCAGCGCGTCTGGCGCATCGTGCAGGAGGCGGCCGAGTCGGCGACCTCGACGCCGTCGACACCTTGCGTACCGCTGAAGACCGCCCATCGCGCGCTCAAGAAGGTCACCTCCGACATGGAGCGCTTTCACTTCAACACGGCGCTTGCTGAGATCCGCGTCCTGTTCTCGGAGCTGGCCAATTTCAGGCCGGAGACCGACGCCGAGAAGACGGCCGTGTTCGAGGCCGCCTGCCTGGGCGTCCAGATGATCGCGCCGTTCGCCCCGCACCTGTGCGAGGAGTGCTGGGAGATCCTGGGCAAGGGCACGCTGCTGGCGACGGCCCCGTGGCCTGCCTATGACGAGGCGTTGATCGCCGAGAACGAGTTCCAGCTGGTCGTGCAGGTCAACGGCAAGGTGCGTGATCGCCTGATGGTTCCCACCGACGCAGCCGAGGATCGCGTGCGCGAGCTGGTGCTGGCGAGCCCCAAGACCCGCGAGTTCATCGGCGACAAGCAGGTCAGGAAGTTCATCTACATTCCGGGCCGCCTGGCCAACGTCGTGATCGGATGACCACCAAAGAGACCCAGGTCCACGAAGGGACTGCAAGTGGAGATTCGTCCCCGAATCTCCGGGGATGCGTAGCATCCACCGTCACCGCGGCGATTCTTTTTGACGATCAGGGACGGATCCTGGTGGGGCTGCGCCCCGCGGGGAAACGCCTGGGGGGGCTCTGGGAATTCCCCGGAGGCAAGCTCGAGGCCGGTGAGACCCCCGAGGCCTGCCTGGCCCGCGAGCTGCATGAGGAGCTGGGGGTGGACGCCCGTGTCGGCGCCTTCATCGGCGAGAGCGTGCACACCTACGAGTTCGGCACGATCCGGCTGGTGGCGTATGAGGCGATCGTCGAGACCGGCGAGCCCGCGCCCCTGGACCACGACCGCCTGGACTGGGTCCTGCCGGCGACTCTGGACGCCGTGAACCTGACGCCCGCGGATCGTCCGCTGCTGCCCGCCATCCGCGCCTTCGCCGGCGCCCGAACCTGAATTATTCCTTGTGGGAATGGTAAAAAAGGCGTAATAATTCAGCTCCTGAGGAGGCTTGAAACATGTACAATCCCGTAGAACTGCATTTCAACGAAGAAATCATGAAGATCACGGCGCAGCGCTGCCGCGAACTCGGTATCCGCATTCCGACGTTCGCCGAGCAGGAGAATCCGGAACTGATCCCGGACAGCGTGAAGAAGCGCCTGCCATCGATAGGCTTATGGGACATCGATCCGATCAACCTGCACCGAATCACCTGGAAGAACGACGTGAAGACCGGGTTGTTCGGCGGTGTCAATTACCTGGAGTTCCCGTCCTCGATCACGGGGGTCAAGGCCCGCGTCATCGGGCTGGTGGGCAAGTATTTCCCGACCGGCGCGCACAAGGTCGGCGCAGCGTTCGGCTGCCTCGTCCCTCGCCTGATCTCGGGCGAGTTCAACCCGCTTACGCAGCGCGCAGTGTGGCCGTCCACGGGCAACTACTGCCGCGGCGGCGCCTTTGACTGCGCGCTGCTGGCCTGCACGCCGGTGGCGATCCTGCCCCAGGAGATGAGTCAGGAGCGCTTCGACTGGCTGCGCGAGATCGGCGCAGAGGTCATCGCTACCCCGGGTTCCGAGAGCAACGTCAAGGAAATTTATGACAAATGTTGGGAGATCCGCAACACCGACAAGAATGCAGTGATCTTCAACCAGTTCGACGAATTCGGCAACTGCATCTGGCATTACGAGGTGACCGGCGCCGCCATCCTCGAACTCTACAAGAAACTGGCCGGGCCGAAGAGCCGCTTCACCGCCTATGTCAGCGCCACCGGATCGGCCGGCACCATCGGCGCCGGCGAGCGCCTGCGCAAGGTCTTCCCGTCGATGAAGATGGTCGCCACCGAGGCGCTGCAATGCCCGACGCTGTACAATAATGGCTTCGGTGCGCACCGCATCGAAGGCATCGGCGACAAGCACGTGCCCTGGATCCACAACGTCCGCAACACCGACGCCGTGGCCGCCATCGACGACGAGGACACGATGCGCGTGTACCGCATGTTCAACGAGCCCGCGGGGCTCGCCTACCTCAAGGAGCAGGGCGTCTCCGCCGAGGTGATCGAGAACCTGCCGCTGGTGGGCATCTCGGGCGTGTGCAACATGCTCGCCGCCGTCAAGACGGCCAAGTACTTCGAGATGGACGAGAACGACGTCATCTTCACGATCCTGACCGACTCCTCGGAGATGTACGGTTCCCGTATCAAGGAAATGAACGACGAGCGCGGCGTGTTCACACGCGACAACGCAGTGATCGCGTTCGAGGGATCGCTGGTCAAGCAGGGCAAGGACAACTACCGCGAGCTCGGGTACTGGGACCGCAAGGCCCTGCACAACCTGAAATACTTCACCTGGGTCGAGCAGCAGGGCAAGGACCCGCGCGATCTGGATGCGATCTGGCATCCCGAGTTCTGGGACAACATCTTCTCTGTGATCCCCCAGTGGGAAAAGGCCATCGTCGAGTTCAACCAGCTGGTTGGACTGTAGTCCCCGAATGTCCGATTTCCCCCACCTGTTCTTCGCCACACCGAAAAAGCTTCCCGACGCCGCCGGCCTGCTAGGCCGTGTTGCCGTGCTGGACCTGGGCTTCTGCGCCCAGGGCCTCACCCCCTCGTTCGAGAACATGACGGGGCCTTTCCTTGCCAGGCTCGGTGAGCGTCTTTGTGCTTACGTGGATCATCACGATCACCCCTATCATGTCCGCTACCACCATGATCCGCGCTTCGTTCTCGCCTCCAAGGATCGCGCGCCCGCCTGTGCGCCGATGGTCACTTCCGAGGTCGTTCGCCTGCTTGGGCCGGCCGACACGCTGTTGTGCCACCTCGACTTTGATGGCCTTTACAGCGCCGCGCGGTGGATCCTCGAGGGTGAGGAACCCTACGAGGGAGCCGACGCCGATGCGGTGGCCGTGGACACGCGCAGCGGGGAACTGACGCCCATCGGACGCCTGATCGATCGGGCGCTGCGGGCGAAGTTCCAGGACACGCCACTCAAGATCGCGGTGATTCGCTATCTGACCACGAAGAGCGCCGCGGCCGCCGCCAACTTCCGCGAGACGATCGCGGAGGTCGCCCGCATCTACGACCAGCTCGAAGCGGACACCCTGGTCTGGGCCGGGCGATTCACGGTGCGCAATGACGTGGCCTTCGTGCACGTCCCCGACGGCGTGAAGTTCGACAAGACCGAGCTTTTGCTGCGCGGCCAGGCCGTCGCGAGGATCTCCGTCGTCGAGAACTCGGGCTCTCTCACGCTTGCGGCCGGATTCCACTCCGATGTGAACTTCCTTGACCTGTTCGATCTGGGCGGCGGCATGCCCACCCGCGTGACGATTCCTTCGGCACGCAAGGCCGAGGTCCTCTCCAGGCTCGGGTTTTAAGAGACCACGGAAAAGACGGAATTGGGGGTCTGCGGGGACGGATGCGTCACCTCGGGCCATGACGGTTCCGCCCATCCTGTTCCGCGCGTCAAGCGCTGCAAGTCCCTGTTCCTTCTTTTCTTCTTCTTTTCCGTGGTCTCTTAAAACCCGAGTCTACTCGGCGATGAGGATCAGGTTCTTCGTCTCGGCAGCGCGGGAGGTGTCGCGGGCGGTGATGGAGATGACGTTGACGCCGGGCCACAGTGGCACGGGGGCGGAGAAGGCTGATTTGGAGGTGCCCTTCCCGAAGGCGGAGTAGGCGACCTTCTTCGCATACACGTTGGCCTTGAGGTTGGAGACCACGATGATCAGGTCGCGCAGGCCGTCGAGATCCTGCAGTTCACCGGTGATGGTCACGGGGGCCGCCTTGACGGGGCCCGCGGGGGGATTGGCCACGGTGATCGCGGGCGGGGAGTAGACGTAGAACTCCGGCAGCACGACGCTCGTTGAAGAACTCTTGACGATTTTTCCGGCGTCCTTCTTCACGTAGAGCGGGGAGGAGGTGCCGGCCATGACCTGCACGAAGCCGTTGATCTCCTTGACGGCCTTCAACGTGGCCCCGGCGGCCAGACGACCCTGCAGTTTCTGGGACTCGGACCAGGGAGTGTCGAAGATCTCCGCCTCGGAATCGAGCCGGAACCAGCCCGTCAGGGCCTTCGTTACGGGGAGGGCGCCCTGCTTGCGCATCACGTGCCAGGGAATCTCGATGTTCGTTCCGTAGTTGCAGTCCTTGAGCTCCACGACGAACTTCCAGGGCTGTTCGCCGGCCTCGGCGTTGGCCTTGATCTGGAACGTGAAGTCACGCTTCTGGCCCGGCGCGAGGTTGCGCAGGTCCGCGCGGGTGGAGAGCAGCTGGACCTCCTCACCGGTCAGGTTCTTCAGCACCAGGTTGGCGTCGCCGGTCGGGCCGTCGCCGACGTTCTTGACCCGGATGCGGAACACGCCGGTCTCCTGGGCCGTCAGCAGGCCGTCGGAGTCCTTGGCGTCCGAAAAGGAGAGGGAAAGGTGCAGGCGGGGCTGCAGGGAGCCGGCGATGGCGATGGTTCCGGCCGCGCTGACCTTGAGGTCCTGCAGGTGGCTGAAGAAGTGCATGTTCAGGGTGTCGGTGCGGCCGGACAGGCCGGCGGGGATCTTGACCTCGATGGTCCGCTTGCCAGTCTCTCCGGGCTTGAGCACGCCGAAGAGCACCTCCTGATAGTCGAAGCGCGGATTCGAGGAACCAAGCTCGCCGCGCAGGCGGTGGATGGGGGTCTTCCCGGTGTTCTTCACCTCGACCTCGACTTTGGCCCACTTGCCTGCGGCCGTCGGTCCCGGAACGGTGAGTTTCGCGGTCAGGGAAGGCTGATCGCTGGGGGCCAGCTTCCAGTCGATGGAGAACAGGGTCTTGAGTTTCTTGCCGATCTCGAGGTCGGCTGCGGTCTGGAAGGCGTCCACCACGCTCTTGAGGCGGGGCAGGGCTGCTGGCCGCGCGACGGTGGTGCCCTTGAACGAGACCAGGATGTCACGGGCCAGGTCAATGGCCGCATCCTGAACGAACTCGTCCGGATCGGAGGGCGCCTGCGCGTCCTCGGGATCCAGCCCGCAGTAATTGCAGACGAAGGGCGGGGTCTTGGGTTCGGGCAGCAGCGCGAACACGGTGTACATGGACTTGCCCTTGGGAGTGACGCGGGCGGCGTCGAGGCTGCTCTTCAACTGGGCCTCGGAGCTGGCCTCGCGGCCGGCCGTGTAGTAGGTGACCTGACGGCTGCGCTGCTTCGGATCCATTCGAACGTGGTGAAGTTCGATGTCGGGCACGATGCCGACACCCTGGATCGAGACGTCGCCATAGGTCAGGTACTGCGCGATGGTCAACTTCAGGGCGGAGTCGCCGGGGAAGTCGATCAGATCCTGCACGGAGCCCTTGCCGAAGGTGCGGCGACCGATCAGGATCGCCCGGCCGCTGTACTTGAGGGTGCCCGCGACGATCTCGGAGGCTGAAGCCGAGTTGTCGTCGACGAGGACGACCACGGGCTTCTTGAAGATGGTGCTCTGGGCGTCGGCGCGCTCCTCGCGACGGTCCCGGGTGTTGTTGGAGACCTGAGCCACGATGATGCCGCTGTCCATGAAATAGCGGCCGATCTCGACGGCGATGTGAAGCAGGCCGCCGCCGTTGCCACGCATGTCGAGGATCAGACCCTGCACGGATTCCTTGTTCATCTCGGTGAGGGCCTGCTTGACCATCAGCGCGGTGGGCATCTGGAAGGCCTTGAGCTTCAGGTAACCGTATTTGGCGCCCTTGTGCTCCAGGATGCGGTGGGTCACGCTCTCAAAGGAGATGGCCTCCCGCGTGATCGGAAGGGTCTTGGCCTGCTTCCAGCCGGTGCGGGACACGACGATCGACACCGGATCCCCGGGCTCTCCGCGCAGCCGCGAGACGGCCTCCGACAGGCTGAGGTTCTCGGTGGGCTGGGTGCCGATCTTGATGATGCGGTCGCCGGGCATCAGGCCGGCGCGGGAGGCCGGCGTGTTGTCCATGACCTTGATCACGCTCAACTTCTGATCACAGATCGAGACGACGATGCCCAGACCGCCGAAGGAGCCGCGGGTCTGGGTGCGCATCTCGCGGAACACCTCCGGGGTCATGAAGTTCGTGTGGGGATCGAGGGTCTCGAGGATGCCCGCGATCGCCGAGTGCTCGACCTTCTCGAGGGAAACGTCCGCAGGGAGGTGCTGGGCGAGGAACGCGAACACCTGCGAGAAGCCGGCGATCAGGTCCCAGGCCGACGGGATCTTCGAGGCCAGTGAAAGCTTCGCGGAGCCCACCTCGACGATCAACGTTCCCTTGACGTTTTCGCGGATCATGATCTCGGGCACCTCGCGGGCGATGCTCTCCAGTCCGGAGAGCAGCATCCGGCTCGGGTCGATGCGCGCAGGCTCCACGTACCGGTCCATGACCTTGGAGACCGTCAACTTCAGGTGCAGCAGCGTGGGGGTCGCGCTCCGGGGCGCGGGGGCCAGTTGAGGTGAACTCTGGGCCAGGAATGCGAAGACGATGGAAAACAGCCAAGTATGCATGGTCGACTCCGGGAAGGATGGGCGTCAGGGGCACGCGGACGGACAGAACAAACGTCCAATCGTACGTGCCGATTCCCCGAAATGTTCAGTCATTGCGGAAAACGACGAAAAGAAGGTCAAGGAGCGTGCTCGGAAAAAGGTCCGGCGCCTAGCGGACCTTCGATTTGATGAAGGAACGGAACTCGCGGATGGTGCGATCATTCTGGCCCAGCGGTTTGGCTGTGTAGCCGCGGATCTCGTCCTCGAGCTCACGGTCGAACTGGTCCAGACAACCGGCCTCGTCGAGGATGTGGTCGGCGTTGCGGTTGCGGATGCGCTCCTCGGGGAGGCGCTTCACATAGCTCACGAACCCGTCGTACAGGTTGTCGAACAGCAGCCGGGTCATCTCGTCCTCGGCGATCAGTTTTTTGATGTCTTCACCGGCGTTGGGCATACCGGCTTCCACGGCCAGCTTCGCCGAGACGCGCATCACGGCCGCGTCATCGAGCACGCCGATGCCGCCCAGATAGTCCGGAATGATGTCCACTTTGCGCAGCATATAGGAAAGACCGCCCAGCAGGTACTTCTTCGCGTCGCGGGAGATGCCTTCGGAGTCGAGCGCCTTGCGCAGAATTGTCGTGTCTTCTCCCAGGTTCGCAACCCAGGCTTCCAGGTTCTGCAACAGTTCGAGATCGGTCATCGCTTTTTCCTTTCTGATTCAGGGGGTTCACCCACCCGTTCGAGACTGGTTTCAACCACGCCCAGCACTTTTTCACGCTTTGACGACAGTGTCAAGCTGACAGGCGGGATTTTCAGGGCAAGAGCATTATGGGCAAGGAGCGATGTTGGGGTGTCGGTGGCCGGTGCCGGTGCCGGTTGACGGTGGTTTCA
>PHAZ01000162.1 GCA_002841825.1 Deltaproteobacteria bacterium HGW-Deltaproteobacteria-22
ACCCGGCAGCCCAAGCGGCGTGCCGGGTTCGGATTCACCCCCAAGAAGAGAGACAGTCTGACGTGAAGATTCCCTCACTCACAATAGGTTCCCACACCGCGCGACTGCCCATAGTCCAGGGCGGGATGGCCGTGCGTATCTCCCTCTCACCCCTTGCGGCTGCGGTCGCCAAGGCCGGGGGAATCGGGATCATCGCCGGAAGCGACATGCGGGGAGCCAGCATGACGCCCGCGCCCGGAGGAGGCATCATGGGGCCGCCGGCGCCGGGGGCCGGAGGAGGCATCATGGGGCCCATGGCGCCGGGGGCCGGAGGCGGCACGGCGTTGGGATCGGCGGCCGGGGCGGCCTTGATCTCGACGAGCTCGATTTCGAAGATCAGGGCTTCGTTGGGGCCGATCTTCTGGCCGGCGCCCATTTCACCGTAGGCCAGGTTGGCCGGGATGAACAACTTCCACTTGGAGCCCTGCGGCATCAACTGCAGCGCCTCGGTCCAGCCCTTGATCACGCCGGAGACGCCGAACTCGACGGGCTTGCCGGCCTTCTCGGAGGAGTCGAACTCGGTGCCGTCGATGAGGGTGCCCTTGTAGTTGCAGGCGACCATGTCCGTCAGCGCCGGCTTGGGGCCCGTGCCCTCCTGGATCACCTGGTACTGCAGGCCGCTCTCGAGGGTGATCACGCCCGCCTGGGCCTTGTTCTTCTCGAGGAAATCCTGGCCGCGCTTGAGGGCGCCCTCGCCCTTGGACTTGCGCTCGGCCATCATCTTCTGCATGCGCTGGGTCTGGAACTCGCCCATGACCTTGCGCATCTCCTCTTCGGTGATCAGCGAGGGCTTCTTCGCCTGGGCGTCCATCGCGCCGGCTTCAAAGGCGCGGATGTTGACCTGGAAGTCCTTGCCCATGTTGAACCCGACGATGTAGGAGACCTTGTCCTCGACGGTGGACAGGTCAGCCGGGGTGAAGGCGCCCTTGGGGGCTTCGGGCGTGGCGGTCGCGGTCGTTCCGGGCTTGCCGGTGTCCTTCTTGTCGGGGCAGGGCTGCGCCTTGCAGCCGATAAACGCCAGTGCTGTCAGTGCAATCAGAATCGTGGATTTCATGGATAAACTCTCCTCAGTGGGGTAAACGTACGGGAAACGACACGTTCCCCGTCAGCGGCCACAAATTACTTAATTTGGGAAAAAAGTAGAGAAAAAAATGCGGGATCTCCAGAGAGGACATATATTAGTTATAATTTTATTAAAAAATTCCACCCTGGGTGGAAAAAATTTGCAATTCCGGATGGTCGTGCCCTTCTTCCCGTGGTAGCAATATTCAGGGTACCTTCTGACCCGACCCGGAGGCCTTGCGATGAAACGAATTTTCGCTGCGTTGTTGCTACTTCCCGCCCTTGCCTGCACCACCCCCCAGTCCGTGCCCGTCGCACAAAACCAATTCATCATGTATGGCACGGCGGACACCACCGCAGCCCACCAGGCGGTCGTGTACGTGACCATGGGCTACGGTGCCTGCTCGGGGACGCTCATCGCCCGGGATGTCGTGCTCACAGCGGCCCACTGCTGCACGGCATCGGCGAGCACCATGCGTGTCTACATCGGAAACAGCACCAACTCCTTCACCTCCGAGCTGGGCGTCTCCGTGGTGCAGACACACCCGAACTGGGACCCCAACTTCGAGCAGACCAACAACCTGGCCAATGACATCTGCCTGCTGCGGCTCTCCTCGAACGCGCCGGTGGCGGTCACGCCCATCCCCACCCTGCCCTCCTCCCTGGCGCTGACCGCCGGCGAGGTGAACAACCTGCCCCTGCAGTTCGTCGGCTTCGGCCTGACCGAGACGGGTGCCTCGGGCACTAAATTGAAGATGACGCAGACGCTGGCGAACATCTGCGAGGGCTCCTCGTGGTGCAACGTGAACATCCCCAACGTCGGCACCACGCAGGTTCCGCCCAACACCATCGGCATCCAGATGAACACCAACGGCGGCATCTGCAGCGGCGACTCCGGCGGTCCCGCCTTCGTCACCCGCGGCGGCGTCGAGTACGTCGCCGGAATCTCCTCTTTCGTCATGCAGAACAGCTCGCAGCAGTGTGACTACTTCGGTGCGGCCACCAAGGTCGATCGCTTCGCGTCCTTCATCGCGGACTTCCTCGGCAACGCGACCGAGAACTGCTCCAACGGGACCGACGACGACGATGACGGGCAGATCGACTGCGCCGACCCCGACTGTGTCGCCGACCCCGCCTGCGGCGAGACCTCCTGTGAGCTGGCGACCCAGATCGCCTGCGGAGCCTCCGTCTCCGGCACCACCCTCGGAGCGGCCACCTCGTACACCAACTACGGCAACAACTGCACTGGTGGCTATCCCATGAACGGCGCCGAGAACGTCGTGCAGGTCATCGCCGGGGTCGGCACCGTCGTCACCGCCCACCTGACCATCGCCAACGCCTCCACGGACCTGGACCTGCTGCTGGTCAAGGGCGCCTGCGACCCTGGCAACTGCATCACGGGCAGCCTCAACTCCCCCGGCACCGCCGAGACGCTCACCTTCACCATGGACGGCACTGAACATTACCTTTTCATTGAAACCTACCAGAACGCCGGACAGTACACGCTGCAGATCACCTGCGAAAACGAGCAGCCGGTGCCCGAAATCTGCGGCAACGGCCTCGACGACGACGGCGACGGCCGCGTGGACTGCGCCGACACCGACTGCAACGGCGAGCCCGGCTGCGGACCGCCCGTCGAGGACTGCGACAACGGCCTCGATGACGACGGCGACGACGCGGCCGACTGCGGCGACGCGGACTGCTTCGGCGAGCTCGCCTGCGAGATCGCCGACGAGGACTGCGGCGACGGGATAGACAACGACTACGACGGCTTCGTGGACTGCGCCGACGTCGACTGCAAGTCCGACAGCGCCTGTAACGAAGTCCTGCTGGAGATCTGCGACAACGGCGCCGATGACGACGGCGACGGTCGCACCGACTGCGCCGATCCGCTGTGCCGGTCGGCCGCCCAGTGCCACCCAGGCCTGGAGATCTGCAACAACAACCTTGATGACGACGGCGACGGCCGCGTGGACTGCGAGGATGCGGACTGCCAGACCTTCGCCGACTGCCCCGATCCGGCCGAGGACTGCGACAACGGCGTCGATGACAGCGGTGATCTCAACATCGACTGCGTGGACCCGAAGTGCGCCTCCTTCACCCCCTGCCTGCTGCAGTCTCCCTGGACCAAGACCTACGACACCGACGGCTGCACCTGCCGCACGGGCGCGGGCTCGGACCGTCCCTCCACCGGCCTGATGCTGCTGGGGCTGCTGCTCGGACTGTTCGGACTGTTCGGACGGGTCCGACAGGTCTGACGGGTCCGACAGGTCCGATTCTACAAGATCCCCTCACGTTCAAGGATTTCACGTAACGCCAGGAGCGCGGCGGAGTCGGCGGGCATCTCCAGGGCGGAGAGGCCCCGGCTGTCGCGCAGGGTGACGACGGGATCCGGCGGGACGACACCGAGGATGGGCAGTCCGCCGTCCTCGATCAACTTCACCAGCTCCGGATCGGGCGTGTCCACCCGGTTGAAGAGGACCCCGGTCTTCTTCGGCGTCATTCCCGGCGAGGCCTCGATGGTCTCCCTGGCCAGGATCGCGGTTTTGGCGCCCCGCAGGGAGTTGTCCGTCAACACGACCGCGTGGGTCACCGACCGGGTGACCTCCCGGTTGATCTGCTCGATGCCGGCCTCGGCGTCGATGATGACCACGTCGAACTGGCCGGCGATGACCCCGAGGGTCTCCCGGAGCAGCGAGTTGATCGAGCAGTAGCAACCCACGGTGTCGGTGCGTCCCATCACCAGCAGGCTGAATTTCTCCGTCTCGAAGAGCGCCTCCATCAGGAGATAGTCGATGATCTCCGAGAGCCGGGCGGTCTCCTCGCTCTTGGTGATCTTCGCCTGCCGCAGGATCTCCGAGCGGGCCTCCCCGATGGTCTTGAAGCCGTGCACATCCAGCGCGGTGGCCAGCCCCATGGCCGGATCGGCGTCGATCAGGAGCACCTTCTTGCCCTGATCCAGGGCGATCCGCGCGGTCAGCGAAGCCGTGATGGATTTGCCCGAGCCGCCTTTTCCCAGATACGCGATGGTCGTGGTTTCCATTTACTGTCTCCTTCGGAAGGTCAGGACGTTACGAATGGTGTCGCATACGGGTTTTTCGTCGCAGACCCGGCAGTCCAGGTCGCTGCAACTGATCTCGCCGGACTCCTCCCAGCGGAGCTTCCGCATCTCCCCGGAGAGGACCCCTGCGGCCCTGGCGTGACCCTCGAACCCGCGGATGAAGTCATCGTCACCGGCGGCGATCAGCACGTCGAGGTTCCGGATCTCCGGGAACTTCTGCGCGTAGGCGGCGCGGACCGTGTGGCCCAGATTAATTAGTGAAAAATTGTCAATTATTTTCTTGTGTACCCGGATCCACAGCCTTCCCGGGAGGCTCCTCGTCATCACGTGACGCAGGCGGTGGGTCAGGTTCATCGGGCCGGCCACGGGGGCCTCCAGAGGGTCGAGCCCGTCGGGGAGCTCCATCAGGACCAGCAGCAGGAAGGACACGCTTAGCCCCTTCAGGGCCGCGACCTCGTCACCGTGGACGTACACCCGGTTCGTCACCAGGTCCCGCTGGCGGGTCCACAGGGCCCGGCTCACCGAGAGCCGGCCCGGCGCGCCCAGCTCCAGGGCGGTGTCCTCGGCCAGCACCACCGAAGACACGCGCACACGATCCGGGGAAAACCCGAGGAGGTCCGGCCCTTCCCCGCAAGCGGGCAGCTGCGTCTCGAACAGGTGGGTCCCGGCCAGGATCTGCCGGATCAGGACGGTGTGGTCGGCGGATTCTTCCACGTCAACCCCCGGCCCGATCCGCGGCGTTCAGGGCCGCCCCGCAGGCCGGGGCCAGCTGGGGATCCATGGAGATGACCTTCACCTCGTACCCCAGGCCCCGCGCGAGCGCTTCGTTGAAAAAGGGGATGTTGCCCAGGCCTCCCACCACCGTCACCGGCGGTCGTGCCCCGGTCTTGGCGATCATGGTCTGGGCCTTCTCGGCGATGGCGATCAGGATCCCCGCCAGGATGTCCCGGCCCGGGACCCCCATGTTGATCCGGCTGATCACCTCGCTCTCGGCGAACACCGCACAGCTGTTGGACATCCGGTAGGGGGTCTCCGAGGTGGCGGCGATCGTGGAGATCTCCTCGACCGGGATGCCCAGGGAGCCCGCGATCATGTCGAGGAACCTCCCGCTGCCGGCGGCGCACTTCTCGTTGACGGCCTTGTCGCTCACCACGCCCCTGGACGAGAGCGTGCACAGGTTGAGGAACAGGGAGCCCGCGTCGATGACGGTCCGGGCCTCCGGATCGAGGTGCCAAACGGCCCTGGCCGCGCACATCTCCTCGTCGAAGACGAAGTCGGCCCGGTGCACAAGGTTGGAGCCGAAGCCCGTGGCGGCCTTCTTCCGGACCTGGAAACCGAAGATCCCCGCGTCGTCCAGGGCGGCCCGGTAGGACTGCCTGAGGACATCCCGGAACGTCCCGTTGAGCTCCCGGATGTCCGAGCCGAGGATCCGGCCCTCCCGGACCAGGCAGATCTTGACGAACCGCGTGCCGATGTCGATGCCCGCCGTGATCATGACCTGCCGCCCTCCATCCTTCGTCGGTATTCCTTCTCCGCAAAGCAGGCCGCCCCGAGGGCGCCCATCAACTGCGGATCGTGCGCCAGCGGGGTGAAGGTGACGCCGAGGGCCTGCTCGATGTCCCGGACCACGGCCGCGTTCTTGGAGACCCCGCCGGAGATGCAGATGCCTTTTTGGAGCGTGACCTTGCCCGTCAGGGAGGCGATCCGCCTGGCGATGGAGACCGTGATGCCGTGGGCGATGTTCTCGCGCCGCTTGCCCTGGTACAGGAGCTGCATCACGTCGAGCTCCATGAAGATGCTGCACTTGTTCGACACCGGCAGCGGGCGGTGGGACCGCAGCGCGAACCGGCCCAGGTCGGCCAGCTCCACTCCCAGCGTCCGGGCCAGGATCTCGAGGCTGCGGCCGGTGCCCGCGGCACACTTGTCGTTCATCACGAAGTCCTCCACCATGCCGTGGGAGTCGATGACCACGACCTTGCAGTCCTGTCCCCCGATGTCGATGATGGTCCGGACCGACTTGTTGCTGAAGAACGTCCCCAGCCCGTGACAGGAGACCTCGCTGCGGTTGCAGTCGGCGAACGGAATCTCCAGCCGGCCGTAGCCCGTCGAGCAGGTCAGTTGAATCTCCCCGATCCGGAGCCCGGCCTGCTCCAGGACCTGCCCCATGACGTGGTCGGCCGACGCAAGGGAGGTGGCCTTCACGGGCTCGAAGTGGCTGGCGATCACCTTCCCGTGGCGCAGCAGCACGGCCTTGGCCGTCAGGGAGCCGATGTCGATGCCCGCGAAGATCATGACCGGTTGATCACCTTCTCGTAGAACGCCTGGATCCGCGTCTTCAACTGGCCCACGCCTCCACCGTAGAGCTCGCGGGTCAGGGTGATCGAGGGGATGTCGAACTTCCGCAGCTCATGGGAGGAGATATAGGACTCGCCCGACATCATCGAGCAGAACTCGAGCTTCTCCAGGATCACGGCGTCGGCTCCGAAGTCGGACACCCTCTCCCGGACATGGGCGATCCGTCCCGCCACGTCGTCCATCATCCGCGGACACGACAGGTTGCGCAGGTAGCGCTCCCCGAGGGCGGCCAGCGGATCTCCGCCGACCGGAACCGGCAGCTCGAAGTAGCGGGCGCCCAGGCAGATCGCGTCGGCGACGACCACCGCGCCGGCGGACTCCAGCAACTCCAGGTGAGAGAGCTCCTCGAGGCAGCTCCCCGTGACGAACAACCGCAGGACGGCCTGCCCCGTGTGGATGCGTCCGGCCCGGAGCTCCGCGAGCACCTGCTCGAGCAGCGCGATGGCGTCCTCGACGGGCACCACCGACACCGCCAGCATCAGGGACAAAAACTCGGTGCCCGAGATCGGCACCACGGCCGCCCTGCGGCTGTCGGCGATCTCCTGCAGGAGAGCGCGCTTGCGGTTGTACAACGCCACGGAGTTCCAGAGCTTCTCCGCGGTCAGCTCGGTGTCGAACCGCTCCTCGAGAAAACGGCCCAGCTTGGCAAGCTCGTTGCCGTACTGCGCCAGGCAGGCCTCCGAGCGCCCGTGGGGCACGAAGAGCATGTAATTGAAGCCGGTGTCCGGGTGCGCATAGCTCCAGTTGTCGAACAGCCGCCGGTTGTGGTCGCACCCGTTCATGAAGACGATGCCATCGAGGAAGTCGAAGTCCCCGCGCAGGCCCTTGTCGAGCACCCTGCGGACGAAGGAGCAGTTTGCCGAGGAGAAGTACGTGTCGCCCAGGGAGGTGCCTTCGCTGCCCACCGCGCGCATGCGGTAGGGGACGGCCCCGGCGGCATGGATCATCTCCTCGGGGACGTACGAACAGAAGTAGCCCACCGTCGGATGGCCACGGTGGCGGGCCCGGGTCAGGTAGTCGTTGGCGGTGGACTGGGCCAGTTGCCTGATTTCGTTGAAGATCGTCATGATGCGAACCCGTTGGCGACGAAGAAGTTCGTCAGTTCCCGCTTGATCTCGGCCTCGGACATCACCCGCTTGTCGAAGATGTCGGCCTCCATGATCAGGATCGGGATGTCGTGCCGCCGGCAGACGTCCTTGACGATCCGCTGCAGCGCCCGGTTGTGCTTGCACCCCTGGTGCCCGTTCTGGATCACGCAGTCGGCCGAGAACTGCTCGATCTGCCGCTCCAGGTCGTCGACGGTCTCCCGCGCCGCCCCGTGGGCCTGCTTGACCATGCCCATGTAGAGCCGGTCGCGGGCGACACCCATCATCATGGTCTCCAGGCTGGTCATGTCGATCTCGGGGAAGATCGCGTCACCGATGTAATCGCCCACCACCACGCCACCGAAGGTCTTCTCGATCAACATGGACATCTCGGAGAAGACGATGGGCATGTCCGCGACGATGATCCGGAATTTCTCGACCTTCCTGCGCAGCTGCGGGTACCGGAGACGGAACCGGCCGACGTTGTACATGGCCCTGGCGCTCTCCACGAGCTCGGGGTTGCCCGCGCCGGTAATCTTGGATCCCCAGGCCGTCTGCAGGCCCAGGGAGAGTCCGGCCGACGGGATGCTCTGGTTCATGTGCGTGATCTCGTTGAGATAGCGGTTCTGCTCGTTGAGGACCGCGACCATCCGCCGGAACTTGTCCCAGTTGTACTTCCTGCCCAGGGTGTCCTCAAGGAAGGCGATGGCCTCAAACAGGTTCTTCGAATACAACGCGACGTCGGCGTCCTCCTTGGTGTAGGCGGTGTCGATGGTGTACGCCGGGGCGCCGGAAATATACTCCATCAGTTGGCTGGTCGTCCGCGAGGCGTCGCAGGGGTGGGCCACCGAGACGATGGCCGCGGGCGTGGGGATCTGCTCGAGGAGGTACGCGCCCAGGGAGATCCGGTCCATCGCGCAGATGTCATCGGAGATGCCCTCGCGCTCCACGGCCTCGAGGCAGGCCACATGACCGTCGGTGCCCACCATGTTGGCGATGGCCATGAAGGCCTCCGGCACGAAGGCCGCCACGTCATCGAAGCCCGAGGCGACCTCGATGGGCACGGGCCAGCCCAGCCACACCAGCGGCTCGCGGCCGTCCCGGGCGTCGAGGACCCGCTGGAAGAACGCCAGCGTCGCGATGCAGTCGTGCTTGTAGGCGGCCAGCTCACCGGGCGACCACCGCGAGGAGCCGATCTTCTGGAAACCGAAGCGGCTGGCCCGGTTGAGCCGGTGCTCGCGATGGAACATCAGGGGCGCGGCGGCCTTCACCCCGAGCCAGGCGAGGTGGGGCCGGTCGAGGACCTTCGTGCCGAGCCGGGCGCCGGCGATGACGCTTTCGATGATTTCATAGGGTTTCAATTCCATGGGGTACCTGAATTCAACGCAGAAAAATCCGCCGGTTCCAGTGCGGACGAAAGGAAAGGCTTAGCAGGAAAACCACAGATTGTCACGCGCAGGTCACGAAAACGTCATGAGATGTTGACACAACTCAGGCCAGCCCTTGATTGGGTTGCTTTTTTTGGCTGGAATGGTTTAGGTGTTTTTTAATTGTCTATAAAAGACTAGGGGCAGGTGAACTCGGCATAGTCCGGGCAACCTTCTTCGTCGGCGCTGTTGGCACAGTCGGCTTCACCGTCACACTCGAAGTCGGCGGGGACTTC
>PHAZ01000163.1 GCA_002841825.1 Deltaproteobacteria bacterium HGW-Deltaproteobacteria-22
GCCGGCGGGAGGCAGGTCGGGGGGCATGTCGCTGTCGGGGGTCATGACATCCGGAGGCATGTCGCCATCGGGAGGCATGTCGGGGGGCATGTCGCCGGGGCCCATGCCGTTGTTGGCCGGCGGGGTCATGTTGTTGGCCGTCATGTTGTTGTTCTGTACGACGACATTGTTGGCCGGCGGGGTCATGTTGTTGTTCTGGGCGGCCGGTGGCGGGGTGCTGCCTTCCTTATTGCCGGTCATCCGCCAGACCGCGAAGCCGCCGACGAGAACGACGACCACGACCACTCCGATGATTGCAGGGACCATCCACTTGGGCCTTTCGGAGTCCATCTGCGTGGGGATCAGCACCGGGGCGATGCTGATCGGCGTGGCCACGACGGGGGCCGCCGGAAGATCGAAGGGCACCGCGTCCTGGCGGGCAGGCTTGTTGGTGTTCATCGAGGCGGCCATCTCCTGGATGTCCACGAGCCCCGATCCCTGGCTGGAGGGGTTGATGTACCCCGGGCGCGGGCTGGGCTTCTTGGAAGAGGATGCGGCGAGGTTCTGAAGGTTGTCCAGCGAGAAAAGCACGGAGTTTTCGTGACGCTGGCCTTTGAGCGCCTGGGAGGCGGAGGAATCCTCTTCTTCGGCGCCGAAGAAGCCACCACCCTTGGCGGCGGGTTCCGGTGCGGGTTCATTGCGCACGACCGGGGCCGATTCGGCGCGTCTGGCGGCGGGCTCGGACGCGGGAGCCGACGGGGCGGGCTCATGCCTTGCCGGGGCTGACTCATGCCTTGCCGGGGCGGGTTCGGACGCAGAGGCCTCGCCAGGGAAGTTGGCGGAAAACTCGGAGAGGGTGCTGATCTTTTCCCAGTTCGGAAGACCTTCGTTCCAGGCCAGCGCATCCGGCGGTATGCCGCCGGCACTGATCTGGCTGACGATCTCGGCCACCGTGAAGGGACCATCGGTCTTGTCGCCGATGGCTACGTGCCAGATCTTGGAATCCGCGTCGCTGGCGGCCGCCTGGCCCCCGGACATCGCGTTGTAATCCACCACACGGGTGGACTCCTCGTCGGCATTGCCCTCGTCAACAGGCTTCACCATGATGACGTGACCACACTTTTTGCACTTGATCTTGAAGGTCTTTCCCTTGGTCAGTTTGTCATCCGAGAGCGAATATTTGGCATGGCAACTGTCGCAGATAACTTTCATGGGGAGCCAACTCCTGGGGTAGTACCGATCAGCTCACAGCTGATTCAGGTACACTGTTCTATAGATTCCATCTTCAAATGTCAATCCGGAGGATCCAGAAAAGGACCCTCTTCTTCTGGATCCGGCTCCCGGCAGTTGCAGGATACGGGGTTCGTGTTCCAGTTTCACCGGAGTCTACCGGCGAAAGTCCCGCTCGGGAAATAACAGGTGAGGAGATGAAGCCTTGATTAGTGGCGGACGCTTTCGGTTCCGCCCTTGACGATGCGGCCGACGGTGCGGGGGTACCACTTCACTTCGCCGCGGGAGTTCGGAACGTTCTGGTTCTCCAGTTCCTGGGCGATGCGATAGGCGGACAGGCCGTCACGGTGCATTTTGAGGATCAGTTCCTTGACGTCCTTGACGATGCGGAAACGGCCGGTGTCTTTGCCCATCTGGTTCAGGGCGGCGCGGATCGTGCTCTGGGACCACTGACCACCACGGGCGGCCGGGATGCCTTCGTCGTTGAAGGTGCGGGCGATTTCCTTCAGGCTGGCGCCGAGCTCATGCATCTGGGCGATGCGCATGCGCAGTTCGGTGCTGATTTCATAGCTTCCACGGGCGCGGCCACGAGATTTCGGTTTCTGGGGGACGATCTGTTCGGTCATTTCAATACTCCTTCAAAAAACGGTTAAAAAACAAACGCCAATAAAGGCAACAAAAAACATCCACAGCCTCAACTCGGATGTTTTTCACAAACTTTTAGAAAAAAAGACAACATTGGACATTTAGGACTGGTATTCCAGTCAAATTGGGCCAATCCATCCTCCGAGATGTTACGAATGTATCCAGTATGGACAAAAATGCAAGACCTATTTGACACTATTTGCAATATTGGTTATTTCTCACAGCGGAAAGAAGTAAAATATTCCATATGAATCAAAGCAAATTTGAGATCATGCCCGTGCAGATAATGCGTGAAATTTACGGATCGTTCCATTTCAACTGTGTGTCGACTGCCTGCAAGCCGATGGTGGAAGGTCCTGTCTTTTTGTGCTACAAAAAAGGAATCTCCGATTTCTGGTTCCATCGGCATGTTCGGAGCCGAAGGGGTCTACTATGAAGAAATATTGGTATGCTTGGATGGTCTTTCAATTTGCATGGTCAGCCTGTGACCACTCCCCGACGCGGGTGAAGTGTACGACTGTCAACGACTGTGCCCGTGGACAGGTCTGCGATCCAGACACGCTCACCTGTGTCCCGGGGCGCATCAACGATGTCGATGTTCCCGATCTCGACGGGAGCATGCCGCTGCCGGACGGTACGATCCAGGACGCCGATCCGGTGGAGGATGTCCCTGCCCCCGACGCCGGTCCGGTGGAACTCGACGATCCGGTCCGGGTCTGTCGGTATGTGCCCCCTCCGGGGGATTTCCTTCCGGCGATGAAATGCCGCTGGAACTCCTCCCTGGTATACCCAGATTCAGACGATGTGGTCATGACGCCGCTGGTGGCCAACCTGACCGACGACAACGGCGATGGCGCGATCGACACGCACGACATTCCGGACATCCTTTTTGTCACGTACCGTCTGCGCGAGGACGGCTGTTGCAACGTGCCGGGTGTCTTGCGCGTGGTCTCGGGCCGCTGCGGCGACGACGGTCACCTCGTCGAGCACTTCTCGGTGGCCACCCCGGCGCTGGACAACTCCGCAGGCCTGGCCGTGGGCGACATCGATGGCGATCTCGTGCCCGACATCGTGGCGATGACGCGCACCTCAGGCACGGTCGCCTACTCGAACACCGGCGTGGTGAAGTGGACCAGCCCGCACCCGCAGGGCAACGACATCCTCACATCGGTGCAGCCGTCGATCACCGATCTCGACGGCGACGGGATCGCCGAGGTTCTTGTCGGCCGAGTCGTCCTTGACGGTCTGACGGGGCTGATCCGGTGGCGCGGCGTCGGGGGGCTTGGCATCAATGCCTTCCTGGGTCCGATGAGCTTCGCTGCTGATCTCGATCTCGACGGCCGGCCGGAGGTGATCGCAGGCAACACCGTGTACCGTGCCGACGGGCTGATGCTCTGGCAGTTCGCCTATCCTTCGGCGCAGTCGACGTGCGCCTCCGGCACCAAGCCCTGCGATGGCTATGCCGCGGCCGGCAACCTCGACACCGATCCCGAGGGGGAGGTCGTCATCGTCCGCTCCGGGGATGTGTGGATCCTGCAGCACGACGGGGCGGTGATGGCCCACCTGCTGATCCCGTGGGACAACTGCACGTATAATGAAGGGGGTCCGCCGACGATCGCGGACTTCGACGGCGACGGACGCGTGGAGATCGGGGTCGCCGGTGCTGACTTCTATGCAGTGTTTGATCTGGACTGCTGCGACTCACTGCCCGACTGCCCGGCCGTGCCGGCAGGGGCTACGGGCTGCTCGGCCCCCGGCATCCGCTGGTCGGTCCCCAACAACGACTGCTCCTCGCGCGTGACCGGGTCCTCCGTCTTCGACTTCGACGGTGACGGCCAGGCGGAGGTGGTCTACAACGACGAGACGAACTTCCGCATCTTCAGCGGGTCCGACGGGACGATCCTGTTCGAGGAACCGAACCGCTCGCACACGCGCCTGGAGTATCCGATCATCGCCGATGTCGACAACGACGGGAACGCGGAGATCGTGTTCATCGAGAACACGAACGTGGTGGGCGACGAGAACCACGGGATCGAGGTCTGGGGAGACAGCCTGGATCGCTGGGTGCCCACGCGACGAATCTGGAACCAGCACATGTATACGATCACCAACATCACCGAGGATGGACTGCTGCCGGTGTACGGCGCGGCGCCGAACTGGCTGGTCTACAACAATTTCCGGCAGAACCTGCCCGACTATGACGTCTTCGCCGCGCCGGATCTGCAGGTGGAGTTCACCGGCGTGGACCGGTCCGACTGCAACCAGCGCCTCGCCCTGCGTGTGCGTGTCTGCAATTTTGGCTCCCTGCGCGTCGGACCCGGTGTGCCAGTAAGCTTCTTCGACACCGTCGCCATGACCGCGGTGGCCTGCGACTCGCCGGTGGTCACGACCGGGACCCTGGAGCCGGAGGACTGCGAGGAGCTCACCTGCTGGTGGAGTAATCCGCCGCTGCAGCCGGCCCGGGCGGAGGTCTCGGTCTGCGTCGACAACGACGGTCCCGCCTGTACCACGGGCGGCTTCAACAACGAATGCCGCGAGGACAACAACGCCGCAGAGCTCTCCGATGACGGCTGCGACGGTCCCGTGGGGAAAGGGGGCCGCCCATGATCGCCTCCATGCTCTTCTCCCTCCTGTTCGGGGCGCAGAACATCCTGTACTTCGATTTCACCGAGCGTCCGTTCCAGGCGGGCGACTATGTCGTGACCGGAAACGTCGTCGTCGAGGGCACGTCCGCGCGCCTGGCCGACGTCACGGACTGGCACCTGCCGGGATGGTCGGCCAGGATCGAGTTCTACGTGCAGAACGCAGCGCAGGTCCAGCTCGAGGAATATCCGGTCCGTGTGGACCTGTCGATGCTGCCCGCGGAGGTCTTCGATATCGCGGCCATCGACGGGGCCGATCTGCGGCTTGTGGCTGCTGATGGTTCGGAGATCACGGCCATGTGGCTGGAAAACTATGACTTCATCGCCCGCAGCGGCGACCTGTGGCTCCAGCTCCCCACGCTGCCGACCGGACAGACCCGGATCTATCTGTATCTGGGGAACGACGCGGCCTCCAGCGTGGGATCCTGGCAGGAGGTCTTCCGGTACTCGTCGCTGAAGTACGGCGCATGGTGGCCGTTTCCAGGCACCTCACAGGTGAGCATCGCCGCCTTCGAGCCGGTTCGCGTGCAGATTGGCGCAGGGGTGCCTGTGGATGCCATTTCGCAGCCGCAGATCGTCTCCGCCGATCCCGGTATCGTGGCGGCCAACGGTCCCTACAGCCTGGCCGGTGATCTCAACGCCTCGGACATCGCGGTCCCCTTCTCCATGGTCGGGACGGCCTTCTCCTTTCCTGCCCAGCGGGGGCTCGACGTCATCGAGGTGTTCTCGCCGTTCGGTGTGGCCCAGGTCCAGTTGCTGCAGGGCGAGACCGTGCTGGCCTCCGCGACGGTGAACCACCTGCAGTCGCAGAGTCTCTCCGTGGACATCCCGACAGGCTCGTACCAGCTGCTCTCCGACAGTCCTGTGGTGGCCTTCCACTGGACCTCCGACGGCTATGACGGACATCCTCTGGTGCCGGCCACCGCCGAACTCTGGGGTGCCGCCCTCGGAACCGTGTATGTGACTGCGCTGGAGGACAACACGTCCCTGACCGTGTACCAGTCCGACATCGCGGTGACCACGCACACCCTGAGCCGGGATGCCGTGCTGACCCTTTCCTACGGGGCGAGCGCAGGCAGCGGCCCGGCCCTGCATCTGGTGGCCGATCGTCCCATCGGAGCGCTCTCTCAGGGCGACGGGTCCGGTGGAGAGAGCGTGGCCTTCCTCCCCGGGTCGCTGCTCGCCCGGGAGTTCGTGCTCCCGCGCGCGGTGTCGTACCTGGCCGTGGCGGCCACGGAACCTTCGACCCTCTGCGCGACCTCCACTGCGGACGGCACGCCGTTGACGGAGGTGATCTCCGAGGCCACGCCGCGACCTTATCCCAACAAGTTCCTGTACGGCGCCCTGGCGGCCGGAACCCGTCTGACGTGCTCGGCGCCGGTGGCGGTGTTCCAGGAGGACGCGGCGCTCGGTGACGAGCGGCATTTGCTCTCGGTCAAGGACCACCGTCCATTCGTCTTTCCTGAACCGGACCTGGAGGTCGTCATGTCCGCGGCGCTGCCGCACTTCGATCCGGGCCCGGGCATCGTCACCACGCCAGAGTTGGTGGTGCCTCACCAGATCACGCGCTGGGAGAGCATCGAGTTCCTCGCGCCCACGGAACGTCCCACCGGGACAAGCCTGAGGTTCCAGGTGAGCACCGATGCCGGAGCCCGGTGGAGGATCTTCGACGGCCTGAGCTGGCGGGACGCGAACACCTCAGACGAGGCGATGGCCCCCGGCTACCTCGTGGCGGGCTTCTCCCAACTGGAGGTGACCCGCTCCCTGCAACTGCGGGCCTTCCTGGTGGGGGACGGCGCGGACACGCCGGTGCTTGGTCCCATCGCCGTCGGGTACCGCTATGACGAGGGTGCCGCGCAACTGCGGTTCGATCCGATCCCGAGTCCGCAGACGCAGGGCGTTCCCTTCCCGGTGACCGTTTCGGCGCTGGACGCTGACGGCAGGCTGCTGGAAGGCTACACCAGCCCGCTGCTGCTCTCCGCCGGGGAGACGAGGATGCTTCCCACCCGTCACGAAGGCTTCGTGGGCGGACAGGCGGTCTTCTACGTGGTCATCCAGGATGCCGCTACGGAGGTCACCATCCTGGCCTCGGACGGGCAGTCCACGGCCATCTCCGATCCCTTCGAGGTGGTCTCCGTGGCCGCCGCGGAGCTGGTGAAGATCGCCGGTGACGGACAGTGGGGGTACGACGACGAGCCGCTGCCGACCCCATTGGTGGTGCGGCTGGTGGATGCGCAGGGGACGCCGCTGGCGGCCTATCCAGTGACCTTCACGGCCGACGGAGGAACCTTCGAGGGGAGTGACGACGCGACGATGACGGTGGAGACGGGCTTCACCGGGTATGCAGCCGTTACCTTCACCCCGGGCCGCGGCCCCAATGCCGTGACCGCCACCCACGGGGAGTTGTCCCCGGTCGTGTTCAGCCTGCGCGGGGATGAACGCCATCCCACGCTGTACGATGCGGCCGGCTCCACGGCCTGTTCCTCCCGTCCAGGCCGCGCCGGGGGTACGCTTCCGGCCCTGCTTTTCCTCGCGGCCCTGGTCCTGCTCCTGCGGCGCCCAAGAGCGTGGTGAAGTCCCGCCCTGGCGTTGTCAGGCTACCCGGGAAGTATTGAGAATCCTTTGTTTTTTTAAGGGGAATGGAAGGCCGTCGGGCTACGCCTCGGGAGCGGGCCCGGGTTCGGGTGCGGGAACGGGCCCGGGAGCGGGCCCGGGTTCGGGTGCGGGAGCGGGCCCTGGTTCGGGGGTCTCCCCGATCTGTTTGGGCGGCTCATAGGGATAGACCGCACAGTATCCTAGGTAGACCAGACCGAGGATGTTGAACACCAGCCGTCGCAGGCGGCGGAGGAACTCCTGCATGAAGCCATACACGGGTTCAAAGCCGATCCACTGGTAAAGGCCCATGCTGCCGGCCTCGGTGACGCCCATCTCCACGGGCGAGAGCGACACCACCGTCTGCAGCAGCGAACTTCCCGTGAAGAGAAACACACTGGTCCCCAGAGACACGTCCACTCCCAACAGTCCAAGCACGAACCAGATCTCGAAGCAGACGCTCAGGTGCATCACGAGCAGCAGCACGGCGGCGCCCACGAGCCTCAGCCGGAAGTTGCGCCCGAAGTCCCGGAAGGTCTCGTCGAGCTGGCGCGAGAACGACTCCACCTTGGACAGGTCCAGCCGGCGCACAAGCCACAGGCGGTGCAGCCGCTTCGCAATACGCTCGACGCCGATCCGCGTGACGAGGAAATACGCCAGTGGAAGGTACAGCGCCGTCAACGCGCCCAGTCCGAGAAACCACAGGACCACGACGGTTTCGATGGGCTTCGGATCGGCCGCGAACGGGCCGAAGAGGAGGTACAGCAGCGGCCCGGCGACCGTGACGATCTTCTTGGTCACCGCGTACAGGAAGTTCCACAGCAAAAGCGAGGAGACGGCCTCGGGGGCGCCGATGATGGGACCGATTAGATTTCCCTTGACGAACTCGCCGCCGTCTCCGGATGGCGTCAGCGCATTGATCGCGGTGCCCGAGTTGGCGATGAGCATGACCCGGATCATCGACACGGGCTTGCGGATCAGCAGGCGCCAGGAGATCGTGTCACCAAACATGGTGATGAGGTAAATCGGGAACAGCCAGAAGTAGTTCCAGCCCGTGCGGGAGAGGTGCTCCCGGGTCTGGCTCCATCCGATGTTGCGGATCAGCGTGATGATGACCACGGTGCCGAGGAGGAATACGACGATGTTGAAAATCTGGCTTTTCTTCAGTCTGGGCATGGGACTCCGGGGGACGGTTCAGATCAGGATGATTTCTTCTTCGTCATGGTTGGCCGTCTGGGCGGCCAGGGTTTCCTGGGTTTGGCTCAGTCGGCTGTCGGCCAACTGCGAGAAGTAATCGCGCATCTCCGGGACGGACTGCATCAGGCGCAGGAAATAATGACGTGACAGGAACAGCAGGGTGGTTCGCCGGGTGGCCACGACCGAGGCCGTGGTCTCGGAACCGAGCAGCAGGCTGATCTCTCCGAAGTTCTCCGGTGCCGAGAGGGTCGCAAGGGAGACCGACTGCGGCGTGTCGAGATCCCGCATGACCTCGACTTCACCACCGAGGATCAGGTAAAGTCCGGTGCCTTCCTCGCCCTGCCGCACGATCACCGTGTCGGTCTCCACCACGTAGGCCTGGAAGTGCTTGAGCAGGTCCATGCGCTGGGTGCGCGAGAAGGGCTTGAACAGCGGGCTGGTGGACAGGAGGTTGCCGATCAGGCGCTCCCGTGTGAACTTGTCCAGGGCGATGGCCACCTGTTCGAGGTGCTCGGCCAGACGGGCGATGGCCTCGGCCGGGAACTCCAGCACCCGTGCCCAGGTCTGGGCCGTGACCGAGGCCGAACGCGGCGCGCGCTGGACCAGGGCCATCTCGCCCACGATCGACCCCGCATGCAATGTCGCCAGGGGAGTGACGCGTCCCAGCGCGTCGGTCTTGAACACCGAGAATGCACCGGTCCCGATCATGAAAAAAGAGTTGCCGGGCTCGCCCTCACGGATCAGTGCCTGTCCGGGGGTCATGGAAACCAGGCGCAGCACGCGCGCGACCTCGACGAAGTGGTGGGCCGGCACGTCCGACAGCAGCGGCATCGGCAGCAGGGTGGAGGGAAAATCCTCACTCCTCGTGATCGTCTGGGCCAGCGCCGTGACCTGTGCGATCAACTCGGGCAGGGGTGGCACCGTCTCGGCGGG
>PHAZ01000164.1 GCA_002841825.1 Deltaproteobacteria bacterium HGW-Deltaproteobacteria-22
ACCGTGCACAGGATCCAGGTGCGATCCTTGTTCTGGCGTGCGATCTGGATCTCGAGCAGGCGTCGCAGCATCTCGACGTTCTCCGGATCGTGGTACAGAAGCTTCTCGTAGGCTCCGCCGGCCTTGTCGAAGTAGTCCGGACCGGCCTCGATGTAGATCTCGGCGAGCTTGAGCTGCTGCTCGGGCGTGTCATTGAGGTTGGCGGCGAACTCGAACGCGGCCACGGCGGTCTTGTGGTCGCCCAGTCGCTCGCGGTAGATCTGGCCGAGCTCTTCCCATATCTTGAAGTTGATGCGGTTTTCGGGGTTGCGCTTGAGCTGACGGCGCATCGCGCGGGTCAGGTTGTGCCAGTCCTCGCGGCTGCGATGGATGTCGAGGATGCGGAAGAAGACCTCGTCGTTGTCGGCGTCCTGATCCAGGCAGATCTCGAACTGTTCCAGCGCGTTGTCATGATCGCCGATCTCCTCGGAGTAGATCAGGCCGGCGCTGTAGTGATACTTGGAGCGCACCATGCCGGGTTCCTCGAGGTGGGCCAGCTTGAGGATGGTGGCCACGACCTTGTCCCACTGCTCGACGAGATGGTACAGGTCCATGGCGTTGGAGAGCAGCTCCCGGTCGTCCGGACGAAGCGCCAACGCCTTCTCCTGCATCTCGACGGCCTTGTCCGGATCCTTGACGGTGTCGAGATAGAAGCGGATCAACTCGGAATACAGGTCGAGCTTCTTGTCGATGTCGGACTCGGCGTTGATCTTGTTGAGCTTGATCTTGGCAAGCTTGGCGTAGTCGTCGTGGGCCTCACGCAGCCGCAGAACGGCCTCGGCGGCCTCCTGGGAGTTGTGGTTCGCTTCCAGCGCCTTGTCGTAGAAGGCGACCGCCTTGAGGTGATCCCCCTTGCGCTCCTTGATTCCACCCAGGCGGCAGTAGATCTCGGCGACCTTCTCGGGAGAGAGGGCATCGCGGTGCGCCACGAGCAGCGCCTGGTACAGGGAGAGGGAGCCGTCCCACTCCTCCTTGCGAAAGCGCAGCTCGGCGAGCTCCATCAGGACCTCGAGGCTGGTCGGATCCAGCTCGCGGGCCTTCTCGAGGTACATCGCCGCGCGGTCGATGTCGGCGACCTTGAGGGCGACACGCCCGGCCTTGAGATGCAGGGAGACCTGCTCGGGCTTGGACAGGTGGGCACTCTCGGTGACCAGGACATGAAGCAGGGGCGCGGCCTTCTCCCACATCCCCTTTTCAAAGTAGTGGTTGGCAAGGACGCGAACTGCCGTGGGATGGCCAGGAGCGAAGGACAGGAACTCTTCATAGAGAGCGACGGCCTTCTCGGCCAGATGCAGCCTGTCGGCGTAGATTTCGGCGACCGTGAATACGACCTCGCCCTGCTCCTTCTGGTTCTTGGTGGCCTTCATGGCGCGTTCGTAGTAGCTCGCCGCGCGTGTCCACTGCTCCTGACGACGGTAGACGTCGCCCATGGCAGCCAGATGTTTGAAGTCGTTCTCGTTGGCTGCCAGCGCCTTCTGGAGGGCGCCTTCGGCCTGCTCGATCTTGTCCAGTTGCAGGTAGGCGTGACCCAGGCGGCCATAGGCGGCCGTGCGCAGGATCTCATCTTCAAGCAGCTCGCACAACTGCTCGAGCATGATCGATGCGTTCTCGATCTCGCCGGTGAGCTCGTAGGCCTTCGCTGCCAGCTTCACGGTGTCGGCGTTCTTCGGACGCAGGGCAAGGCTCTCCTCGAGCACGGGGACGGCGCCCTTGGGATCCTCGAGGTGCGTCAGCAGGACCTCTCCGAGCCGCCGAAGCAACTGGGCCTTGGTGCCCTCGGCCTGCACGACCTTCGTATGGCGGTTCAGGGTCATCGCCAGGGCGTCCCACTGCTCCTCGGCCGTGTAGATGTCCTCGAGGCTGTCATAGACGTCCTCCTCCTCGAAGCGCAGCTCGATGATCTTCTCGTAGCACTCGGCCGCGTTGGCGCGCGTCGACGGGGTCAGGCGCCACTCGGCCGCCATGCGCTTGAGCAGATTGATCTTCTCGCCGATGTCGGGGGTCTCGTCCACCAGGATGCGGGCGGTCTTGAGGTAGCCGCGCATGCGCCCGGTCTTCTCGTAGAGTTCCAGGAGCTGGCGCAGCAGCTTCACGTCGTCGTGCATGACCTCAAGCACGTGCTCGAGGATGTCGATGGCCTTGGACGTGTCGTTGAGCTCGTGGGCATACAGGAAACCCAGCTCACGCCTCGCGTTGCGGGCCTCATCGGCGCTCTCGGCGTACTCGACCTTGCGGTTGAGCAGCGCACCGAGCTGCTCCCAGAGTTTGTTGCCGCGGTAAATCGTCTCCAGAACCGCGATGGATTCCGGATCGTGCGGCTGGAGGGAGAAGACCTCCTCATAGGTGGCCGCGGCCATGAAGGGCTCCTTCAGTTGTTCCCGCTGCACGGCCGCGATCTCGCGAAGGTAGTAGGCCTTCTCGTCGTTGTCCGTGGACAGTTTGAGCCGCTTCTGCAGGGTCTTGACCAGGTCCTCCCACTGCTCGGTGTTCTTGTGGATCGAGGCCATGTCGTCGAGGGCCTCGGCAGACTTGGAATTGTAGTCGAGCGCCTTCTTCAGCGCGGTGATCGCATAGTCGGTCCGCTTCAGGCGCTCGTTGTAGGCACGGGCGATGGCGAGCCAGATATGGCTCCGCAGCTGGTCGTCACGCAGCGGCTCGAGCACCTGCTGCATCTCGCCGACGAACATCTCCCACAGGTTCCCCTGCTGGGCGAGGCGGTTCAGGCGGTCGACCAGTTCCACCGAAGGACGGGCCTCGAACACGGACAGCACGGCGTGGAACGCCTGCTCGACATCGCCCACCTCGAGCTCCTGGATGTCGGCGATCTCCTCGAGGAGCTTGAACTCTTCTTCCTGGTTGGCGAAGTAGCCGAAGTTGACCTTGCACACCAGAACGTCGGCGAGCATGACGAACTTCTTGCCGGCGCGGGCGTCCTTTTCGAGCGCCAGGATGGCCGTCTTGCCGTCCTGATCGGCGGGGTTCTGCTCCAGGTACACCTGCCAGGCTTCCAAATCCTTGGGATCCTTGGGCTTCTCGATGGTCTTGTCGACTGCGGCAGCAGCCTTGGCAGGCTTTCCGGCCTTGGCCGTGGCCAATTCAGCGCGCAGCTTTTCGAGCTGCATGTCGAATTCCTTTTTCAGATCCCCTTCGATCTCGGCACGGAGCTTCTTTTCGTCGACGGCGGCACCGGCGGCCGGAACTTCCTTCACGACCTCCTTGACCACTTCCTTGACCGTCTCCTTGGCTGCACGGGCTTCCTCAAGGGCCTTTTTCAGGTTCTCCACTTCAGCCTGAAGACTGGAAATCCGCTCGGAGTCAGCACCATCGGCTGGCTCTTCGGCCGCCTCGATCGCCTCGACCAGGTCCGAGAGGGTATCGAATATCTCGTCGAGGTGGGCTTGTTCGGACTCCTTGTCCGTCTGCCAGTCCGCGACGAAATCGAGGTGTTTGTTGAGAATTTCCAGATGCTTCTTCAGTTGGTCAATCGCCATTTGAGTACCTCCGAAGGGAAATCACGGCTCGGGGCCGCCTGTCAGGTAACCCCTTATATGTCATTTGATCGGGGCATGCAAAGCATAAACTGAGGTGTCAGGCGTTCGATTTTCGGGTGCTGCCGCTGGGTCGAACAATTTAAATAACAACTGTTACACCGAGAGGCTCGCCGCAAACGGCCTTTTCGGGCCCCCGCCCTTTGTTTTCCGGGGCCTTTTCCGAGATTACCTCTTGAAAAACCACCGAAAACATGGTTCATTGGTTCGAATTCGTCCGTCACCAGGTGCACCATGAAGCAACTGTTAATTTTCCTCGTTTCTCTCTCCTTTTTTTCCTGCCAGGGTGAGCCTTTTCACGGGTCCCGCATCATCGCCAACCTGTACTTCGCGAACATCGATGGCGAAACGCTCATTACGCCGACTCGAGTCCGGGACCCCGGCGGCTCTGGATACACGTACCTCCAGCCCGGAGATCCCGGATACATCGACCACTATGAGTTATATGCGGGGATCGATGGCGTGGGCAGTGTTCGGTTGCTGAATTTCCATATCAGGCCGGCACTTGAGGTGCATCATCCCTGCCTGCAGTTCCTTGAGGACACCACGCGCGTTGACGGTGTGGGGGAAGGGCCGTTCTACTTCAACATGTGCCGCCCGCCCTATCCCGACGTTGAAAAGTATATGTTCGTGGTCGTGGGCGCATCCCCTTCGGACCTGGGCACCGCCAACCCTGGATACAACTTCCTGGACTGGGGCGCCGACCTCCTCGATCCATCCAGTGTCACCACGCCGGATTGTGCCACGAACACCCGGCTGACGTTCCTTCAGGAGGCGACCGAAGCCTTCTGTGCCCAGATTGATTCCTCGGTTTACATCGGGAACCCCTTCCAGTTGACCAAGCCGCTCTCGGGCGAGTTCTTCGGGGTCGTCGACGGCATCGATCCCCGCACCAACCTGGCCATCGGCGGCCTCAGTTTCTCGATTCTCTACGATCTTTCCAAGGTCACCTCCCTGTTCGTCGTTGCGGAGCCCGATCCGGCGCGCCTGACCACGGAGAATTTCAGCCTCAACCTTCCCCCCGGCGCGGGCAAGGTCGTGCTGATGAGCGAGCTCGAGGGCTATTACGGTTACTTAGATAAAGAGTCTTTCGAAGGCGTCTGGCACGGCCTGATGGTACACCCCGAGGGTGAGCCCCTGTTCTTCGAATATACCGTTTATCCTGACCTGGACACAGACAACGCCTGGTTCTAAATCCTGGAGGCTATCCATGGTTCGTCGTATTTCTTTGATTTCATTCATTTTTTCTTTCGGTCTTCTGGGCACGTCCTGCCACACCATCGAGTGCGGCGAAGGGACCGTGGAGCTCGACGGCGAGTGCGTCCCCGTGAACTTTCCCGAACAGACCCTGGGGCCCCACCTTTGCATGCCGGGCTCCCACTGGAGCGCCGACCTGGCCAAGTGCTTCGTCGATCCTGCGGCCGTCTGCGGTCGTGGCACCGAGGTCCAGTGGAACGATGACGAAACCGAGTTCACGTGCGTCTCCACCGGTGAGCCCGAGCTGCCCGAGTGCCCGGTGAGCACCGGCCCGATCTGCATCAACGGCCGCCTGCGATACCTGGTCGACCCGTCGGATCCGACCAAGTTCCTGACCACCGAGATCCGGGACGCCTCCATGCTCGCCCAGCTTGAAATCGTGTTCTACGATCCTCTGGAGTACGCCTCGGTAGGCTCGGCCGCCGTGCCCCTGGGAATCGCCACCATCGACCCCGAGAGCGGCGCCTTCATCGGCACCGACATCTCGGTCCCCTCCCAGGGATACGTGGGCCTGGTCGTGCGTGACAAGGACTGGGTCCCCGGCGCCGATCCCGTGATGTTCCCCTTCACCGGCTACGCCTACAAGGCCTCCCCCAACGTGAACATCGAGAATTCCTTCGGTGTCGTCATCACCAAGGACCAGCTCCAGGAATTCGAAGACGCGCTGCCCGAGGGCTACATGGCCACCGCCTGCGCGCTCGGTGGCATCTATGCCTGCGGGACCTGGATCGGCGTCTTCCGCGAGAAAATCTCCCTGCAGCCGGTCAGCGGCGTCAGGCCGTTCTATGGCACCAATGCATCCATCCCGGAGGCACGCATCGCCTTTCTGGACAAGGACGGAAGCGGCCGCCACACCGTACTGACCCCCGGCACAGAGCGCCGGTACACCTCCGATACGGGCACCGTGATGTTCTTCGGTGCGGAACTGACCAACTACTTCGGCATGTGCGACCAGATGCTCACCGCTGCCGAATCCCGCTGCGTCGCGTGGGAGATGGAATACGGCAAGAGCCTGCAGGGCGGTTCGGCCCAGAAGGCCATGTTCGTGCAGTATCTCGATGGTATCAGCCTGAATGACCGGGGAAATAAATAATCATGAAAACGCCGCTCTTTCCCTTTTCCCGAACGGGACTGTTCATTCTGGCGCTGCTGCCCGGCCTGATCGCGGCAGCGCCGGCCATGGCCAACCGTCACCGCGGAATCCCTGTCCAGGTTTTCCAGCCTTCGCACGATTCCCTCGGGTTCCTGTCCCTCGACAGCCCGTTCGTGCTGGCCCCGTATTCACTGGACATGTTCTTCGGCTCAAACTTCGCGCTGTCCCCCATGCGTCTGGAGTTCGCTGATGATGTGACGACAAACGATGCCCGGGCCCTGCGATTCTCGACCGCCTTCGACTTCCAGGCGACCCTGGGCCTGACGCGCTGGATGCATCTGACGCTGCATATGCCGTTCTTCCGCCTGGCGCCCGGCCCCGCCTTTGACCTCGACAAGCCATGGGGCTTCCCCGCCAATGATCCGCTCACCACCATGCGGAACAACACGCCCAACAGCGTGCCCGGCGATCCTGCCCTGTTCCTGAAGGTCCACGCATTCGCCATCGGCGGCTTCGATTGCGGCTTCGGTCTGAACGTGACCCTTCCGTTTGGTGTTGAAGAAGTCTTCGCCGGCGACGAGAACGTGACCGTGAAACCGTCCCTCCTGCTGGGCTGGCAGGGAACCCGCATTGGGTTGTTGCTCAATGCCGGCTATCTCTGGCGTCAGGAGCACAGCATCGACCGTCCCACCGATGAAACGGTCACGATGCTCTCCTCGGGTCCTGAGTTTCATGCCGGGATCGGCGCCAAACTCAAGTTGTTTAAAAAATGGGCCATCATGGTCTCTGCCAACAAATACGTTCCGTTGTCCGACGGCGAGACCACCGATGCTCCCGTCGAGGCGCTTGCCGGTATCGCATGGAGTCCCACCCCTGACCTGACGGTCACGGTATTCGGCGGCTCTGACGCAGGCATGAACGAGGAATATGGTCGCGGAACGCCGCTGCGGATCGGCGCCCAGCTGGTCTGGACTGCCACCGAGAGGACCGTCGAGATCAAGGTCGGCGACAAGGACAACGACGGCATCAATGATGATGTGGATCAGTGCCCGGACCTCCCCGAGGACATCGACAAATTCGAAGACGAGGACGGCTGTCCCGAGCCCGACAACGACCAGGACGGTCTGGCCGACGGCGTGGACAAGTGCCCCAACGAGCCCGAGGATGAGGATGCCTACGAAGACACCGACGGCTGCCCTGACCTGGACAACGACGGTGACAAGGTCCCCGATTCCCAGGATCGCTGCCCGATGGAGGCCGGCGACGCCCGGTTCGACGGGTGCCGCATTCCGGATCGGGACAAGGACGGCATCCCGGACAACAGGGATCAGTGCCCGGACGAGGCCGGCGAAGAGAGCCTGGCCGGTTGTCCCGACGTGGGCATCCGTGTGAACGTGGCCGACGGCAAGGTCCTGCCTCCGGGCAAGGTCGAGTTCGTCAAGGGCAAGGCCGATCTGACTCCCGAGAGCCTGCCTGTGCTTCTCGAGCTGGCCAACCAGATCAAGGGTAGCCCCCAGCTCCGCCTGATCCGCATCGAAGTGCATGTGGAATCCGGTGGCAGGGAGCCGCGGAACCTGCAACTGACCAACGCCCGGGCCATGGCCATCCGTGCCTTCCTCGTCTCCAAGGGCGTCTCGCCGGTGCGGGTGCAGGGCGTAGGCTACGGCAGCAAGTTCCCGATCCGTCCCAACACCACGCCGGAGAACCGGGCTGCGAACAACCGTGTCGATTTCATTCTGGTTCATCAGTGAGGGGTGACTCGTGAAAACCGTCATTTTCCTTTCATGTTTCATTCTTGTTTCCGTCGCCGGAATCCACCCGTCCTCGGGTCAGGCCACGTCGGACAACTCCAATGTGCTGTTCACCTCCTCCGATGACGACATGGAGCTCGAGGATCTCCCGTCCGAGGACACTAAGGACACCACCGAGGCGGACAAGATGCTCCGCCTGCGCCGCATGGTCCAGAGCGCCACCAAGGGCGAGACCACCGTCCAGGAGGCCCCCGCGGTCATCACGATTTTCACCGAGGACGACATCAACGACTACGGCTTCCGCAGCGTTTTCGGCGCCTTCCAGTTCATTCCCAGCGTCCTGACCGCCAACGCCCAGTATGACAACATCCCCATCATCACCAGCAACGGTCTCTCCCAGGGCATCCTGCTGGTCCAGGACGGCATCAGCCTGTTCGACTCCATCCAGAACGGCATGGCCAACATGCGACGCTGGCCCCTGGAGCTGGTCAAGCGCATCGAGTTCATGAGCTCTCCGGGCGGCGTGCTCTGGGGCGCCAACTCCTTCCTGGGCATCGCCTCGATCATCACCAAGGAGGCCGAGGACATCAACGGCGTCCAGATGGGCGTCGGCGGTGGCACGGGACCGGGCGATCAGGACGTCTTCCGCACCTACGGCATCTTCGGCAAGACCTACGGGGACCTGAGCGTGCTGCTGCACCTCAGCGCCGAGTTCTACCGGGGCCCGAAATACGAGATGCTCCCGATCCGCCTGTACGCGGCCTCCCCGCAGCCCAACAGCCCGATTCAGTATGGTCGTGCCGAGGAGCTCTCCTCCTTCGTGCCGATGAACTACTACGGCACCTTCAACGGCAAGATCCGCTACAAGAAGTGGAGCATGCACTGGTCCTTCCCGTACCTGATGTTCCCGGGCATGTCCGGACACACCAACAATCCGTTGAGCCTGTACTCGTGGCCCCTGACCAGCCTGAGCACGGTCTCCAACCTGAAAAACAACAGTTGGGACTCCCTGGATCGCTTCGCCGCCGTACGCTTCAAGGATCGCGTGCTCGACGACACAGTGGGTATGGACTTCAAACTGTACATGACCCAGATCGATCGTGCGGCCCGGTACCAGATTCTCCCGCAGGTCGAGGGCACCTTCAACGGCATGGCCTTCTCCGTCGACTCCAAAGCCTATCGTACCGGATTGGGCGTGGACTTCGACTGGGCCATGGGCAAGCGCACCCGCCTGTTGTTCGGAGCAGAGACCTTCTACGAGTTCATGGATACGGCCAACTTCCAGTTGATCGCCCCCCACGACGACAACGGGATCGTTGAGTTCGGCAAGATCCCCCAGGTCTGCCCTTACAACGACGTCAACGGTGACGGCATCCCGGTCTTTGATCCCAATAATCCCAGCGGGACCTCCTATGTTTCCAACTGCAAACAGCCCTTCCTTTACAAGACCGATCGACTGATCATGGGCACGTTCGCCTCCC
>PHAZ01000165.1 GCA_002841825.1 Deltaproteobacteria bacterium HGW-Deltaproteobacteria-22
CAGGCCATATTCGCAGTCGTCATGCCACTCGCACTCATCGCCCTGGGCGGCCTTGGCGGCGGGGGTGGCGCAGACCGGGGAGTCGGCATCCCAGTTGCACTCGAGGCCGGAGTTGCACTGGTCGCTGTCGTCACAGGGCTGACCGACGCCCACTGTGGGTTCGCAGAAGCCCGGACAGGTCTCGGCCGTGTTGCAGAAACCCGAGGCGCACTGCCAGTTCGAGGAGCACTCGGCGTCGGTGGCCAGGGTGCCTTCGAGGACCCTGTCGCACGCGGCGACGTCGTCGAGGTTGGTGTCGCAGGAGGCGCCGTTGAGGGCGCTCATGCAGGTGTTGAGGTTGTCGACGCTGTATTCGGCGCCGTTCTCGAGGGCCCACTTCATCTCCTGGAGACCTTCGGCGATGAGCATCTCGCCCATGACCACGCGGCAGGCGGCCTCGCTGGTCATCCATTCCTCGCCGTCGGCCTGCGGACAGCGGTCGAGATAGGCGCAGTAGCCGTCGACGTACTCGCTCTGCAGCAGGGTGAGGAACTCCTCGTTGGTCGTGACGTTGTTGCCGTTGTTGCTGTTGCTGCTGTCGTCGCAGGCCAGCGGTGAAAAGAGGAACAGGAACAGGATAAGACTAATCGATTTTTTCATGGGAAACTCCTATGGGTTCGGTTGCGTCATCAGACGTGATCAAAGTATACAGGAAAATGGTTGCGCGGCAACTCAGTTTTGTTCGGCGTCTTCGGTGGCGGCGGCGGCGGCCGACGCGGAGGCCTCCATCCGTCCCGGATTCAGGAAGGCGTACTGCCGCTTGTGCTTCTTGATGCCCAGGAACAGGAAGGGCGTCTCCTCGGTGGGCTGATCCTCGACGAAGTAGCCGTCGCGGTTGCGCTGCTCGTAGGCGGCGCGATAGAACAGGTATTCCTCGTAGGAGATGCGGCGCCGCCGGGTGAGCTGCTCCGAGAAGCCGGTGTTGCGGTTCCAGGAGGCGATGGCCGGCCCGATGCGGCCGGTGAAGAACTCCGAGGAGGAGCCGCTGCCGTAGGAGAACAGCGCGATCTGCTGTCCGACCTGGAGGGAGCCGTCCTCGAGCAGGGAGATCAGGGCCGCGAACAGGGAACTGGCGTAGACGTTGCCGAGCTCCCGGGCCGCGCGCAGGGTGGGCATCACCTTCCAGCGGAAGGAGTCCTCTTCGGTCATGCCCAGGGCCAGGGCGCCGCCCTCGAGCTCGAACAGGCGATGATGGGCCTTGTAGGCCATCTTTGGAAAAGGAGTGTGGAACAGGACGTGCCGGAAGTCGGCCAGGGAAAGGCCGGTCATCTCCTTGTGCATGTTGTAGCAGGCCCGCAGGCTCTCGAGGTAGCACTCCAGGCTGAAGTGTCCGTCGACCAGCGCGGAGTTGCGGTACGTGGGACGCCAGAAGTCCATGACTTCATGCGTGTAGATTGCCTCAGTCTGGGAGTCGATGATCAGCAACTGCGGGTTCTGGGTGACCAGCAGGGCCACGGCGGCGGCGCCCTGGGTGGGTTCGCCCGGGGAGGCCAGATCATAGTAGGCGACGTCGGTGGTGATGACCAGCGCCTTGCGGCCGGCCGCAGCGGGCGTGGCGGCCCATGCCATGGCGGCGCGCAGGGCGGCGGTGCCGGCGTAGCAGGCGTTCTTCAGGTCCATCACGCGGCAGCGAGGGGACAGGCCGAGCATCTCGTGCACATACACGGCGATGGGCTTGCTCTCGTCGACGGCGCTCTCGGTGCCGACGACCAGCATCCCGATCTCGCGCGGATCGATCCCGGAGCGGTCCAGCAGGCTCCGTCCGGCGCCGGCGGCCATGGTGACCGGATCCTCGGTGGGACCGAGGATGGCCATCTTGGAGCAGCCCAACCCCACCGTGAACTTCTCTGCGTTCACGTTGCGGATCTGCGCGAGCTCCTCGATGCTGAAGTAATGATGGGGCACGAAGATGGAAACGGCGTCGATGCCGACGTTGATGGGGGAAAAGGGATTGCGTGTCATCTTCTCAGTAGTCCGGCGCGCTCCGGTGCATCCCTCCGGGGATCCGGAGCGGAAAGGTGACATGTATCAGAGTTGTGCATTTCTGAAAAGGGGAAAAGTGGTCCGGGTGGCGGCTTACCAGGAAGGACCGGGATCGACCGGGGCGGGCTGTTCTCCGCCGTCCTCGTATTCGCCGCCCTCGGCACCGGGCGCCGGCGGAGGAACCTCGGTCTCTTCGGCGGGCTGCTCACCAGGCTGTTCGTATTCACCTGCGGGGGGCTGCTCGGCGGGAGCTCCGCGGCCGTCCGACGGCGGCGGGTTCATGTAGCAGCCCGTCAAGGCCATCGAAAGGGAAGCTGCGCCAATCATCAACTGGATGCGTGTTTTCATGGGAATATCCTCTTGTGAATGGATTCGGGATTAATAATGGAGCGCAGCGTTCACGCCGACGGTCCACCACAGGCCGACATAGTCCGTGGACGAGCCGACGTCGGATTCCGCGACGGCCTCGTCCTCGCTGGGGAACATACGGTACATGCGCAGGTGGGCGCCGATGGAGACGTTGGGCGTGATGAAGAAGGATCCGCCTGCGCCGAAGCCCACGACGGCACCGGAGCGGACCTCCTGGCTGACGTAGGAGGTGCTGACGGTCTCGTCCATGCGTCCGCCGCCGATGACGATGCTGCCCCAGAAGTCGATCATGCCCGCCGGGATGTAGACGCGGCCTTCGCCGGCCACCAGTTGGTAGTTCAGCGTCGAGGTGTCGCCGGTGGTGCCGTCACCGAGGTTGATGTAGCCACCTGCGACGTGCACGCCCAGGGCCAGGCTCGGCTGCAGGCGGAACAGGCCGGAGTAATAGCCACCGCCGCCGCCTGTGTAATCCTCGCGGCCTTCGCCTGTGAGGCCGGCCACGGCCAGCGAACCCTCATGCACCCATCCGAACCGGTGGGGTTCGAAGTACGGGGTCATGCCCGTGCCGGGGCCGGTGTACATCTGGGCGGACGCGGCCAGCGGCATCAACAGGAG
The DNA here is from genome assembly GCA_002841825.1 of Deltaproteobacteria bacterium HGW-Deltaproteobacteria-22. Taxonomy (GTDB): domain Bacteria; phylum Myxococcota_A; class Polyangia; order HGW-17; family HGW-17; genus HGW-17. Next base: position 3,007 of record PHAZ01000165.1, read on the forward strand.
GACAGATGCGGTAAATAAAAAAGTCGTGATTTTCATGGTCAATCTCCTCAAGGTTGTTATTCGTTGTTGCCCTTATACAAGACGAATTCTGCATTCGCGTTACTATTCTGTCCCGGGATTTATTCTTGGCAAGAAGTTTTTTCAGGGTTTTCGTGTGTTTTTCGGGTACACCAGTGTGAATAATTGTTTACGGTCGACACAGTCGGGGAAGAAACGAACCCAAGAATATCGCTTGATTTTTTTCAATTTCAGTGGAAAATTACAGCGGTGTCAAAAGCTCCCGCTCCTCGGGAAACCGGTTGGTTAGGATGGCCGACAGAAATATATTTTATTGTACTCCTTCTGATGAAGACCGTTTCTGCATGGTGAGCGAGCGGTGCGTGGTTCTGGATCTTCAGGCGAGCATGACGTTGCCGGAGTTCCTTGACCTGGCCATCGAGCGTCTGGCGCCGGTCACCGACATCCCCCCCGGGAGACTGGTGGCGGCCTTTCATTCCCGGGAAGCCGAGAGCTCCACGGTGGTGAAGGCCGGCATCGCCATCCCGCACATCATCGTCAATGGGCTCTCCCGCGCCTCGATGCTGCTGGCCCGGTGCCGGGGCGGCGTGATTTTTCCGGGAGAAAATGAGCCAGTGCACGCGATTCTGATGCTCGTAGAGGGCCTCGACCACCGCTTCTTCCACCTTCAGGCCCTCGCCGCGCTCTCGCGCAGCGCGCACGATCCGCACTTCATGGAGAAATGGCTGTCCGCCGGCTCCGTGGAGGAGCTTCGCGACCAGTTGCTCGAGACGCACCGCAGCCGGTGCACCCTGCACCGCTCAGCCTGCGTGTAATCCCCGATGACCGACACCCTGACTCCGCAGCAGCGGCCCTGGTTGCGATGGGCCGTCATGTTCTCCATGAGCATGGTCGTCTTTGGCGGTTATTATGTGTACGACGCCATCTCTCCGCTGAGGGGGGCCATGGAGGCCGAACTGGGGATGTCACCCTCCGACTTCGGGTGGCTGGTCGCGTTTTACTCCTGGCCCAACATCCTCGGCATCACCATCGTTGGCGGCATCCTCATGGATCGCAAGAGCGTGCGGTTCGTCGGCCTGATCTTCACCCTGCTGTGTGTGGCCGGCGCGCTGCTCATGGCTGTGGGGGCTTCGGATTTCTTCCGGCAGAGTGCGTTGCAAAAATCTTTGACTGATGTCATCCCGGGAGTCAGCGGCGAGTTGTTCGTCATGATCACCGGGCGCGTGCTGTTCGGCTTCGGTGCCGAGGTTCTGATTGTGGCCCAGAACAAGGTGGTCGCCCGCTGGTTCCGCGACAAGGAGCTGGCCCTCGCCTTCGGGTTGAACCTCGTGGTGTGCCGCCTGGGCACGTTCGCCGCGTTCAACGTCAGCGCCCTGATGGTCGACACCACCCGGACCTTCGAGTTGGTCCCTTCGGACACGGGGCTCTGGATCATGGCATCCCGTTTCCCCGGGCTGTCGATGGCCCTCTGGATCGCCGCGGCGGTCATGCTCGGGTCTCTGGGCGCATTCTTTATATTTATGGCCCTCGACCGCAGCGAGATCAAGCCCCCGGGCGCGGCGACGGAGATTTTCCGGATGTCCGATTTGAAGGATCTGCTGACCAACCGGACGTTTCTGGCCATCACCATGCTGGGCGTCTTCTTTTACGGTGCTGTTTTTCCGTTCACATCTTTTGCAACGGACATCCTGCAGAACAAATTCGGGCTCTCCACCTCCCTGGCCGGAGCCCTGCCATCCACGGTCATCCTCGCGACCATCGTCGGAACACCCCTCGGTGGCCTGTTCATCGATCGCTTCGGGAAGCGTGCGACCATGATGGTGTTCGGATCGTTCCTGCTGATGGCAGTGCACCTGACCCTGGCCCTGACCATGTTGACCCCGATCGTTCCGATGATTGTGCTGGGCCTGGCGTTTTCGCTGGTTCCGGCTGCCATGTGGCCGTCGATCCCGTTTCTGGTTCCCGAGCGGCAGCTGGGTACGGCCTACGGGGTGATGGGCATGCTGCAGAATGTCGGACTCTGGGGCGTCCCCATTCTCATCGGCCAGGTCACCGAGTGGGCCAACCCAGGCGTCACGGCTGCCCGCGTGAAACAGGGAGGCGGCACCTGGGATTACACCGCAGCCCTGCTCCTGCTCGCGGCCCTGGGTGCCATCGCCTTCGTGCTGTCGCTGAAGTTGAGGTTTGGCGCCGGCGGGCCGGGCGCGAGGGAGCTGGAACTGCCCCGAACCGGCCAATCGAAATAACCCTTGGTCCATGATCTTGACCTTTTGAAGAATCAGGTATAAGCTGAGGCGCTTTTTCAGGAGTGTATTCCCAGGCTTCGGAGGCGATATGGCTGCTCAACAATATGTACTGGACGGGCGTTTTGCTCTTGGTGACATGATCGAACAAAGGCCGTACGGTGATTTCTACCAGTGTACGGACCAGCAAACCAATCAGCCGGCGCTGCTGTTCATCTCCCAACCGACGGCGCTTCCAACACCGGAGCTGGTCTCCCGGGCCCGTCAGGAAATCATGACGATCGCCCAGTTGAGTCCCGGCATCCTGCCGGTGATTTATCTGAACGTTCTCCCTGATCAGCGGCTCTTCTTCGTCACGGTTCAGCCTCCAGGCTCGACGCTGACCACGCGGATCGGTCAGGGGATCATGCCGCTGGCCGACGCAGTGACCCTGATGGGACGCATCTGCGAGGGACTCCAGGTGGCAGCCGCCAAGGGCGTGTTCCATCGCGAGCTCGAGCCCACCAACATCCATCTCGACGCCGCCGGCGCCGTCTATCTGGCCAACTTCGGCCTGGCCCGCCAGGTCGCCGCCGGCATCTTCGGCAACCCGTGGTTCATGGCTCCCGAGCAGGTCAACGGCTCCGATCCCGGCATGCCTGCCAACATCTACAGCCTCGGGCTGGTTCTCTACTATGTCCTGACGGGGATTCCCCCGTACGTCGACGCAGATCCGAACATCCTGCTGCAGCGTCACAAGCACGACAACCCGGTGCCGCCGAGCAAGGCGCGTCCGGATGTCCAGCTGCCGGCAGGCCTGGACAACGTCATCGCCAAGGCCATCGCGAAGGATCCCGGCCAGCGGTATCCGAACTATGCCAGCTTCATGCAGGATCTGCAGGCACTGCTGAGCGGTGCCCGTTCTGCGCCTGCTGCGGCCCCCGCGGCCATGCCCGCCACGGCCCCCGCGGCCGTGTCCCCGGGTTCTGCGGCGGCCCCCATCTCCCTCACAAGTCCGAAGAACGCGACCCCGGTCGCTGCGGTCCCCCAGCAGATGAGCCAACCTGTGGTCACGCCTGCGGCACCGGTTCCTGCCGAACCCGAAGCCGAGGAGGATGACGGCGGAAAGAAATCACCCCGCCGGCGCCAGAAGGGCGGCTTCCGTGAGACCCTGTGGTTCAAGAAGGGCGAGGAGGCCAAGGAGGAGGCGGTCGTCAAGGCCGACGACCTGATGAAGGTCGAGAAGGGCACCGGCACCATCTCCGACAAGGACAAGACCCTCGAGGATCGCTATCGCGACGGTGCCGAGGATCTGTCCGTGGATGATCGCCGCAAGTTCTCCGTTCGCACCGGCCAGACAGGTGTGTTCCAGGCCGTTCGCGTCGAGGATTTGAAGGCGGCCGAGCAGAAACGAGAGATGGCCGAGACCCAGGCCGCCGAGAAGCGCAAGAAGAACTCGCTGGTCATCGGCATCGTGATGATCATTTTGTTGGGTGGCGCCATCGCCGGCGGCATCTTCGGTGCCAACAAGTTCCTTTACAAGCCGATCTTCTCCGCAGAGCCTTTCCAGAAGATGGAGGACCTGCTCAAGGCCGTCAAACCTGCGCCCAAGCCGCAGTTTGCCATCATCGACAAGGCTGCCGCCGATCTGATCGCCGAGGGCATGAAGGCCGTCGATGCGATGAAGCTCGTTCCCGCCGGGACTGAAGGTGACGGCACCTCCGCCGCCGAGTTGATCATGAGCGCCCAGAAGAAGGACGACGCGGCTTCGGCCGACAGCCTCAAGCAGTTGAAGGATCACTTCCTCCGCACGGCGTTGTCGCGTGACTTCCTGGCCACCAGGACCAAGGAACTCGACCTGCTGATCCGGCTCGCGGATCGGCTGACGGCGCTCACTCCGGAGAACCCCAATCCCGTGGCGATGAAGTTCAAGGAGCTGGTCCTCACCCTCAAGAAGCTCAAGAAGGATGAAGTGCCGGCCGACATCGTGCTGGCCCTGCCGCATTATCCGCAGCCGAAGTTCTGCCTGGTTCCCGAGGAGAACGAGGAGAAGCCGCTGTTTGAGAAGTTCAAGGCCTTCGTCACCGAAAAACGGATCTTCGAGCCCAACGAGGAGAAGTTCTGCGCCGTGACGGCCTACCTGAAGCTCAAGGCCGCCACAGCCGCGGTCAAGAAGCCCGACAAGGCCATCGCCAAGGCGATGCCGGCCCTTGAGAAGCAGATGAACGACGAGCTTGTGGTCCAGCTCGACGCTGCGGTGAAGGATCAGAAGTGGAAGCTTATCCGGCTGGGTCTGGAAGCCGCCTTCCAGCTCAATCAGCAGAGTCCCAAGGGCCTCGAGGTGCTCAAGACCCTCGAAGGCAAGTTCCCGCCCGATGGGCTTGAACAAGTCGACGCCTCGAAAATCCAGTTGCCCAAATAGGGAGTCCTGAATGCGCCTGTCTCGCACAGCCTTTTCCGTGGGGGCGCTGGTCCTGGCCACGTTGCTGGGATCATGTTCCTTCAATTCCCGCCCTGTGAAGGTCTATCGCGAGTTCACTTACGCCTGGGGGAACCACAACGGCCGAGGTGTCCATGCTGTCGTGGCCCCGGCGCTTCGCCGGACCTCCACACCCGCCTACTGGCGCATGACCTCGCGCGAGCCCGGTCGGAAGGCCGTGGGTCTTCCCTCGGGCCTGATCAAGCTTCAATGGAGCGCCACGGTGCCCGTGGTCTTCTCGACCCAGATCTGGAAATACACGCGGAACGGCTGGCGGCTGGTGTCAACTCCGTTTCCGCACTACGGGCAGGAGACCCCCGACCGCGCCGTCGTGTCCTTCACGCGGGCACTTGAGTTCGAGCGTTTCGACATCCTGGCCCAGCTGCTCCCCGACGAGCTGCGCCTGGCCATCAGTCCCGAAGAACTGAAGAAGATGTTCAACAAGAAGCGCCCCGAGATCGCCGAACTGCTTGCGAAACTGAAAAAGGCCGAGGGCACCCCTGTGCTCGTCTCCGGGTCCACGGCCGTGTTCCCCTACGACACCAACCGCCGCCTGCGCCTGATCAAGCAGGATCAGGGGTGGTGCATCGCCGATCCTGACTGATTTTCCACCTGCCGTCTTCGCCTCAATCATTCAAGAACCATCTTGACAACCCGCCGGCTTGCGTGACATTGTCATTCATCCATGAATTTGACCGACCTGTCTGAGCTGGAGCGGCACATGAACGGTTCCGAGTCATCACAACTACTGGAAGAACTGCACGCCACCCTGTACAGCATCGGCGATGCGGTGATCACGACCGACGCCGGGGGGCTGGTGCGACGAATGAATCCGGTGGCCGAGCAGTTGACGGGCTGGACGGAGTCGGAGGCGCGGGGAAGAAGACTCACGGAGGTCTTCCACATCGTCGGCGAGGACACGGGGCTCCCCGTGGAGGATCCCGTCGCGACCGTGCTGCGCAATAACAAGATTGTCGGCCTGGCAAACCACACCCTGTTGATCTCCAAAGATTCGACGATACGCCCCATCGCCGACAGCGGTGCGCCGATCATGAACGCGGACGGCTCGGTGGCCGGGGTGGTGCTGGTCTTCCGGGATCAGTCCGGGCAGCGGGACCAGGAAAAAAACCTGGCCGAGAGCGAGGAGCGCTTCCGCAGCATCTTCGAGCACTCGCCCATGGGCATGCACTTCTACGAGCTCACCTGGCGTGATGAACTGATCTTCATCCGGGCCAATCCGTGCTTCCAGATCTTCCAGACAGCGTTCCAGGGTGGGATTCATCAACAAAACCTCTCTTAACAGACAAAGCGATTAATGCCTGGTTCAAGTATACGCATCCAGACAATATGATTCTAT
>PHAZ01000166.1 GCA_002841825.1 Deltaproteobacteria bacterium HGW-Deltaproteobacteria-22
CTGCTGGGGCGGCAATGAGTACGGCCAGCTCGGCACCGGCGACACCCAGCCCAGCGTCACGCCCGTACACGTCGCGTCCATCACCGGCAACATCTCCCTGATCGCCGCGGCCCGCCGCAACACCTGCGCCCTGATGGAAGTGAACGACCAGCTCCTGTGCTGGGGGAGCAACGAGTACGGCCAGCTGGGCGTGGGGGTGGCCGGCGACCAGTGGACCCCCAGCGAGGTGGTCGAGCCCGCCATGCGCACCAGCCTCGCCTTCTTCTCCGATCATGCCTGCGTGATCGCCCTCGACGCCGCGGTGGAGCAGGTCTACTGCTGGGGGCGCAACGACTCGGCCCAGTTGGGCGATCACACCCGGGACGACGCCCTGTCCGCGGTGCGGGTCGCCGCCCAGGTCAGCCCCTGACCCCGGGGCAGATCATTATCAGCTCCGTCACCGGCGACCCCGCCAAGCCGTAGACGGCGTCGGGCGACAGGCCAGGACGCGATTGCGATTGCGATCGGGAGCCGCGGGCGCTATTTCGTCGGCTCCGGGCATGAGGCGCAGATGGGGTCGTCGGTGCTGGCAAAACCGGTGCAGAACGACCAGGGGTCGGGGATCGAACCCTCTTTATTCTGTTCCACGTCTGGCGGCGGCGTCACCACGCCCGAGAGGAACATCTCCGTTCCATCCTGCGTTTCACGATAGAGACGAATGATCGTGTAACTGGGCACATACGATGCACAAATGGAGACCGTCGTCTCCTCCCAACCGGTGCAGGTACCCTCGTTCATGATCGCCCGTCGGGCGTCTTGAATCCAGGTACAGTACTCCGCGTGACAGGCCTCGAGCGTGGTCTGGGCTTCACATAGGACCGGGTCCGGGTAGCAGTCTTCGTTCCCCCAACCTTCACCGGCGGTACAAAGGACCCATTCGCTGCCCAGATTCATCGAACAGGCGTTGGCAGAAGCGACCGAATCATGATCATCCGGCGAGACAGAACAAAAGGCTAATACCATGTTTTCACAATCGCCGCCCTCGTAAGGAAAGCAGGCGAATGGCATATTCGCGACACACCGCCCATCGCGAACCACCGAACGGTAACCGCCCATGACCGTGCAGCCGGCCTGCTCACAGGCGACCGGGTCATCTGCGTACAATATGCAGGTGCTCATCGTCGGGGTGTCGTCGGCTCCATGGTCATCGTCGCAACCGAGGAAGAACAACAGGCCAAAAATGGTGAATAATGCAATCAGGTTTTTCATGGAGTCTTCCTAGAATGAAATACCACAAACCACAGGGACTGCAAGCAGATAAATAATGCCCTTTTTCTGAACATGGTTTTCGGCGGTTTCCGGACGGCGGCGGGAAAATCCAGCGTGAAAGAGGAGCGAAATACGCACAGCGCCATGCCCTGCTCCGGCATCGCTCGATCCGCGGGTCTTCAAGTTCGGAAAAATGTTCCAGAAATTGGCTCGACATCGAAACCTCCCAATCTCTGCGAGAGGATCATTTTTCGATGAAATTGTCGATCCCAATTCCGTTTGAGAATGCACAGGAAGCGGCGAGGGAAACAAGAGGAAAGGCCCGGATGAACCCGAAGAGGAAAGACCCGGATGACGGATTCCCCCTAGACCGCCCCCAGATCCTTGCCGGGACGGCCGTGTACCTGCCCGCGGCCGTACGAAAAAAAAAGTTGAAAATAAGTCTTGACATCCCAAAAGAAATTTGTAAATAAATCCCTAATCGTCGATTACCAGACAATGCCCGCGAGGTGTTGTCGAACCTTTCTTTGAAGGAGAATCCATCATGTCCACAAACGCCCAGATTGAAAATTCCATCGCCAAGGCCTTGCAGATGGAGGCGCTGATCAAGAAGGATCGCCCCAAGCTCGAGGGCCGTCTGAGTGCCGGGGTGATCGACGGATTTTTCGCCGACAACGTCACCTCCCAGAACACGTCCACCGGGGCCGTCATCGCCCGCCAGTCCAAGAGGGCGGCCACGTTGTCCCAGGAGGACCAGATCGCCGTGCTCTCCATCCTCGTGCAGGCCGTGCGCAACGCGGGCAAGCAAAACCACCTTCCCGGCGAAATCCTCGCCGATCTCGGCGTGGGCAAGACCATCACGAAGTCCGTGAAGTCGGTGACCGACGCGGCGTCGCTGGTCATCCAGGCCTACGAGGCCCACGTCGACGAGCTGCGCCGGGTGGGCGTGCTGCCGGCCGACCTCGAGCGCATCACCGAGCTGCGCGATCGTCTCACCTCGACCAACAAGGACCAGGAGGCGCGGAAGTTGTCCTCCAAGGACCAGACCAAGATCCGCAACGAGGCCCACAAGCGGCTGCTTGAGGCCATGGCCCTCATCATCGGCGCGGCCGAGCTGGCCTTCGCCAGCGATCCCGAGCACCTCGAGCTCTATCGGGCCCTGCGCCCCACCAAGTCCTCCGCGAAGAAGCCCGCCGCCCCCCAGGCGTAGGCTTCCCATTCCAACTTTGGGACTGCGGCGCCTCGGCGCCGCGTATTCCCCGTTCCCCGATTTTCCCTTGATTTACCTTCACCAATGCTTCGTGCAGTTGCACTTGCCTTCAAATGTGGGTTCCCAAGAAATCCTAGTGGAGAGGATCGCCTACGATTGTAAGAATCTTATGGCTCAGTTGTAAATATTTCCTGGTTGCTTCGATTGCGAAGGTTGTTATTTCTATCGGCTTCCCCGAGTCGGGAGTAAACCTGTAAATGTACTTCCCCTTCGCTCGATCAGTCAAAAACAATTCGCTATTACCATTCTGATTATTAACAATTTCTCGGCCGGTGGCGATAAGTATCATTGTCTGCTCTCCTGGATTGTGGATACGTAGAATATGCATTCAGTTCTCTGGGCCGTCTTCCTGTGACTTCTACTCCGTAGAGCTTTGCGAGCCCGGGATGCCAGTACATATCAGGAATCCTGAAGCATCAACCATAATCCATTTCTCGTCGAATAGTCAACCGGATGAGTTGTTTATCATTCCCCCTGCGGAGCCTGAAGATTCGCCCCATTCCCCATTCCCCATTCCCCATTGGTCAAATTTCGGTTGACACTCCCACGCCATGCTGCGGAAACTGTGTAACGAAAAATTGGCTGGAGATTCGATTCGACCGCACCAGCCTTCGGTGGAACGCTCAGCGATCCTGCATTTCCCGCCGAATGCGCCAGAACTGGCCATCCAGGGCACTGAAGGCCATCACGGCATCAGGGTCGAACTGAGTTCCGATGCCTTCCTGGATCATCCGGCCTGTATCCTCGTGGCTGAATGCCGGCCGGTAACAGCGTTGGGACGTCAGCGCGTCGTAGAAATCGGCAAGCGCGACGATGCGTGCGGCAAGGGGGATCGCCGCTCCCTTGAGCCCATCTGGGTAGCCGCTACCGTCCCACTTCTCGTGGTGCGACCTCGCCACGTCAACGCCCATGCTAAGGAACTGATTGTCGGTATGTCGTTTGAGCACGGTGGCGAGCGTGTTGGCACCAAGCACGCTGTGCTTCTTCATCTCGGCGAACTCGTCGCCGGTCAATTTTCCTGGCTTCAGCAAGATGGCGTCGGGAATGCCGACCTTCCCAATGTCGTGGAGCGATGCGGTCTGGTACAGAGTCTCGATGAATGCGGGGGTAAGGGTGGCCGCGTGCAGTCTCATCTCTCGCATCTGCTCGGCCAGCACCTTGCTGAAGGTTTGAACACGCACGATGTGCTGGCCAGTGTCGTCATCGCGAGCCTCGGCGAGCTTGGCGAGCGCGAAGATCGTCGCGAGCTGCGACGCCGTGACCGCCCTGACCTGCTCGGAGATCCGCTGCTCGAGCTGAAGGTTGTGCGACACCAGCTCCACCTGCAGCCGCCTGAGACGCAAGTGGGTCTTGATGCGGGCAAGTACCTCCAGGTCCTGGAACGGTTTGGAGACGTAGTCGACGGCACCCACTCGGAAGGCCTCGACCTTGTCGTCGGTGCCCGCAAGACCGCTGAGGAAGATGATGGGAATACTCTGTAGCCGTTCGTCCTGCTTGAACCAGCGGCAAACGTCCACCCCGGACATGTCGGGCATGCAAAAGTCTAGAAGAACGAGATCCGGAGGTTCTGCCACCGCAGCCTCGATCGCGAGCCTGCCGCTCGTGACCGGCCTGGGCTCGAGACCGCCGCGTTCCAGAACCGAGGTCAGAAGGCGCAGGTTCTGGAGATCATCGTCCACAATGAGGACACTGCTACCCTGCAATTCATCTGCCATGCTGCCTCTCCTTTCTTTCACTGACTCAGGAGCTCCCGCATCCCATCGTAGTCAAACAAATCCAGCATCCGCCGGAGGTCGGTGGCTAGATCCGGTTCCTTGACCCGAATGGTCTCAACGATCTTGACGATATCGTTGTAGCGCGCGGAGATCACCGCCTTGCGAAGACGGGCAAGAACGTCCGGTGAAAGGGGGCGGTGCGCAGCCTTGTCGAGAGGTTGCTCCCTCTTCTCAGCGTCGTCCTCGGCCGCCGGTTCGCGTTCGCCCGCAACGCGGATGATGCCGATGTCCAGCACCTCCCGGACCTTCTGCAACAGGCCGGTCGAGGTGAACGGCTTGGCCAGGAAATGCGTCCCAGCGTCGAGGATGCCGTGATGGGAAATGGCGGCATCGGTGTAGCCCGACATGTAGACAACCTTGACGGTCGGCCGCGTCTTTGCGAGCTCTTGAACGAGCACTCTGCCGCTCATCCGCGGCATGACCACGTCGGTCAGGACGAGGTGAAGCTCCTCAGTGTGCCGCGCGCATATCTGCAGGGCCTCGTCTCCGTCCTTTGCCGTCATCACTGTGTAGCCAGCTGCGACCAGCACTCGGCGGATGACCTTGCGCAGCGACTCCTCGTCCTCGACGATGAGCACGGTCTCGGTGCCCGTCGCACGTCCAGCGACCACCGGGGAAACAGTGGCGGACCTCGCTCCGGTCGAACGATCACGCGGAAGATAGACCTTGAATGTGGTCCCTTGGCCCAGCTCGCTGTAAACCCAGATGTCCCCGCCGCTTTGCTTGACGATGCCGTAGACCATGGCCAGACCGAGACCGGTGCCCTTGTCCTTCTCTTTGGTGGTGAAGAAGGGCTCGAAGATGCGCTTCTGCGTTTGCTCATCCATGCCGTGGCCTGTATCTGAGACTGCAAGCTGCACATACGACCCGGGCTTCACTGCTAGGTGGCGCTCCGAGTACTCCTCGTCCAGCTCGATGTTGGCCGTCCCGATGGTGAGCTTTCCACCCATGGGCATCGCGTCACGGGCGTTGACGACCAGGTTCATCAGCACCTGCTCGATCTGTCCTTGGTCAGCCATGACTAGGCCGAGCTCCGGCGCGAGTTCCTGCACCAGCTCCACATCCTCGCCCAAGATCCGCCGCAGCATTTTCTCGAGCCCGGCGGTGACCCCGTTGATGTCGAGCACCGAAGGCTGCAGCACCTGCTTGCGGCTGAACGCGAGGAGCTGGCGCGTGAGCACCGCGGCACGCTCTCCGGCGTTCTTTACCTCGAGGAGATCCGCCAGGAGCGGGTCGCCCTCGCGCAAACTCTCCATGGCGAAGCTGGTGTAACTGAGGATCACCGAAAGCAGGTTGTTGAAGTCGTGCGCCACGCCGCCGGCAAGGCTTCCGATGGCCTCCATCTTCTGCGACGCCCTTAGTTGTTCCTCCAGATTCTGCCTCGCTCTCTCCTCCCGTTTGAGCGCCGTGATGTCGCGCTCGGTGGAGGCCAAGCCAATCGGCTTGCCGGCATCGTCCATCAGTTTGGTGACGGTCATCCAAACATCGATGACGCGCCCGTCCTTGGTCACCCGCTGGGTCTCGAATGACGTGATGTCTTCGCCCGCCACCAGCCGGCGGATGAAATCCTTCTGCTCTGCAACCTTCTCGGGGGCCGTGAGGCGTTCAATGTTCATCAGAAGCGCCTCTGCCTCGCTATAGCCATACATCAGTTCGGCGCCGTGGTTCCAGGCCGTGATCCGGCCCTCGAAATCTTGGATCGTAATCGCGTCGTTGGAGTCTCTCACCACCGTCGCCATGCGCCGGAGGTTCTCCTCCTCCCGTTTGCGCTCGGCCAAACGGAGTTGCTCTGGATCTCTAGTCGTACTCTCACTCATCGCACCCCTCCACCGACGACAATGGACATCTTCTTCCCGACCACCGTCTAACTTTACCTCTAACTGTGAAATAGATCCATTTATTTAGCGCCCGTCTAATCGGGGGCTTTCATCCGGGAATGGATCGCGCGCAACAGGGACTCTGCGGTGAAGGGCTTCAACAGCAGCCCGGTTTCCCGGGGAAAGGCGCCCTGACTGTCCTGCAGCCGGGAAGGGGAACCGTGACGAACAGGAAGCGCAACTGCGGCTTGAGCAGCCTGGCCTTCCGACAGAACTCCAGGCCGTTCATCTCCGGCATGTCCACGTCGGAGAGCACCAGATCGGGGGTCTCGGCGCCAGTGCGCAGCGTCTCATAGGCGGTCACCGCGGAGGTGAATCCACGGGTCGGGAAAAAACCAACGCAAGATGCGCCTTGCTCCTTCGGTCAATGCGAAAGCCATGGTTGATTTCAAAGCGTTCTGATTTGAAGGTTGCATTTACCCGATCGCATTCGCTAGAATAACAGCATAAGGCCGTTTGAACTCCATCGGAGTCGACCATGAGATACTTCATTCACTGGTTGCAGTCACCCGGAACTGCCAATATCCAATTGCACCAGAATGCCTGCGTCTTTTTCCCGGACCCGCTGGCGGTGGAATTTCTCGGAGATTTCGACAGCAGTCATGAGGCTCAGCATGTGGCAAAACAGCGTTTCGGGGACATTCACGGCTGCAGGTACTGCTGTCCGGAGTGCAACACCGCAAGTCGGTCCGGTCACGAATCGACGGAATCGGAGAGCGAATGAAAGAGGACTCGACCCCATACCTTGGGCACGTGGAGATCCCCATTTTTCAACGGCACAAGGTTCATGTCTGTTGCGACCCCAATCATGATTGTGCGTTCGTTGCTCAATTCCGCGAGTTGTTTCGACTGTACGTTGAACTGCAGGTGTCCGATGCCCGGCTGGACCTGTCGCGAAGACACATAGAAACAGACGACTCCATTGAACAGGTCGTACGGCAGAGCGTTCTGAAAGACAGTGTCGTGTCCGTTGTGCTGCTGGGACCCGAAACGTGGAGATCCCGCGTCGTGGATTGGGTGATTGCAGCGTCCATCAGGGAGACCGTCGACACGGTGCGGTCTGGACTATTCGGGATTTTTCTGCCGGTTCACCCGGATTTCGGAAAGCCAGTTTATGACCCCCGCAGGATTCCACCACGACTGCATGCCAACCTGACTTGCGATTACGCCGCGGTCCACGACTGGAGCGAAGACCCTCGCATTGTTTTTCCCTGGATCCATGCCGCCTTCCGCCGCAGGAGTCTGGTCCGTCCGGACAACCGACTTCCGCTGTTGCTCGCGGATCGTTCCGAAGCAGGATGACGCGGATGAATTTTCAACTTCCAATGATAAGCTGTAACCCTTGAGCACGGTTCAGGCGGCAACTCGAGACGCTGGCAGACGGCCTGGACCAGCGCCTTCGAGGAGAAAGGTTCAACATTGACTCCCCATCCTAACTCTGTACACTACCCCTGACCAACGACGGGAGTCCCCATGTTCACACTGAAGTCCATCCTCGACCGTTACCGCACCTCCTCCCAGTCCGAGCGTGAGAAGGGCACCTACTTCGAGCGCCTGATCCGCTGCTACTTCAAGAACGAGCCCTGCTACGAGGACCTCTTCACCGACGTGTGGATGTACGCCGACTGGGCCCGTAAAAACGGCCTGCCCGCCCTGGACGCCGGCATCGACCTCGTCGCGAGCACCAACACCGACGAGCTCGTCGCGATCCAGTGCAAGCTCTACGCCGAGGACCACACCCTCCAGAAAAAGGACATCGACTCGTTCTTCACCGCCTCGGGCAAGACCCGCTTCGCCCGCCGCATCATCGTCTCCTCCACCAACCAGTGGAGCGCGCCCGCCGAGGCCGCCCTCTCCGACCAGCGTCCGCCGGTGACCAAGATCGACCTCGAGGACCTGGAGCACAGCCGCATCGACTGGTCCAAATATCAGCCCTTCGAGGAGACCGTCCCCCTGCGTCCGCGCAAGACCCTGCGCGAGCACCAGGTCGCCGCCGTCAACGACGTGCTCGCCGGCCTCTCCACCGCCGACCGCGGCAAGATGATCATGGCCTGCGGCACCGGCAAGACCTTCACCTCCCTGAAGATCGCCGAGAAGATCGCCGGCCGCGGGGGTCGCGTGCTGTTCCTGGTGCCCAGCCTGTCGCTGCTCTCCCAGATCCTCACCGAGTGGACCCAGGAGAGTGAGATCCCGCTGCACTCGTTCGCCGTGTGCTCCGACAGCGACGTCGGCAAGAAGCGCACCGCCGCCGGCAACGACGACGACGTGCAGACCCTGATCCACGAGCTCAAGTACCCCGCCACCACCGACGCCGCCGCCCTGGTCCGCGCCATGGCCCGCGTGCACGACCCCGGGCACATGAGCGTCGTGTTCTCGACCTACCACTCCATCGGCGTCCTCGGCGAGGCCCAGCGCGACCATGGCCTGCCCGCGTTCGACCTGATCGTCTGCGACGAGGCCCACCGCACCACCGGCGCCATCTTCGAGGACGAGGACGAGAGCGCCTTCGTCCGCGTCCACGACGCCGGCTTCATCCACGCCCGCAAGCGCCTCTACATGACCGCCACCCCGCGCATCTACGGCGACGCGGCCAAGGTCCGCGCCGAGTCCGAGAGCGTGGCCCTGTGCTCGATGGACGACCCCGCCCTCTACGGCCCCACGCTCCACACCATCTCGTTCTCCCGCGCGGTCCAGCTCCAGCTGCTGGTGGACTACAAGGTCATCGTGCTGGCCGTCGAGGAGTCCCACGTGAGCCGCCGCCTGCAGGCGCTGCTGTCCGACGACGACAACCAGCTCAAGGTCACCGACGCGGCCAAGATCGTGGGCTGCTGGAAGGCCCTGGGCAAGCGCGGCCTCACCCAG
>PHAZ01000167.1 GCA_002841825.1 Deltaproteobacteria bacterium HGW-Deltaproteobacteria-22
AAATTTCGGTTATCACAAAAAAACTGGATCAGCCAAATCCCTTTGATTTGTCAAGCCACGTACTTCTCCGGCAAGGTACACAGCGGCGTACCCTGGATCGCGAGCCAGGAGGCGAAGGTGTGCCGCAGGGTGTGGAAGACCACCTTATCCTTGGCGTCGGTGGAGGTGTCGTTGAGGCCGATGGCATCGACGGTACGCTGGTAGGGGTGGGGAATGGCGCAGTAGGGTTCGTTGAGGGTGTTCGGGAAGACCAGTCCAGCGGAGGCGCCGAGCTCGCTGCGAAGTTGCTGGAGCATGGCTAGGGCGGGGCCCTTGATTTGGGCGTGACGATCGGTGCCCCCCTTACCGTCACGGATCAGGGCGGTCTCGTTGGCGAAGTTGACGTCCTGCCACTGAAGGTGGGCAATTTCGCCGAAACGAAGTCCTGCGTTGAGGGAGAGCAGCGCCATGTTGCAGACCTGGGGGAAGGGGACAAGGGCATCGAGCAGGCTGGCGGCGTCTTCACGTGAAAGATACCGCACACGGGAGTTGTTCAGGGGTTTGGTCTTGAGGCCAACGACCGGGTTCTTGCCGTCGTAGAGGTTCCAGGCGAGTGCCTTGTTGTACATGGCTTTGACCAGCTTGAACACGTGGGCGATGGTCTGTGGCGCGATCTTCTTGGCTAGCTTGGTGCGCAGGTCTTCGAGATCCTTGAGCGTGATCTCGGAGAGCAGTTTCTTGCCGAGTTTTGAGTGCAGGTGGTTCTTGTACCGGCTGCGGTCCTGGTAGCCCAAGTCCTTCTTGTTGGCCTCAGCCCACGGCATGTACTGGGCGGCGAGCTCATCTAGCGTGATGGGCTCCAGTTCCGGCGGTTTTTCGACGGCGGTGCGCTTGTCCTCGATGGCTTCCGCGCGCCGCTGTTGTGCCATCTCCGGGGTGAAACCCTCGCTGGCCCAGCCGACCTTGGTCTTCACCTGCCTGTGGGTCTTCGGGTCCAGGTACTTGATGAAATAGCAGCGATCCGGGCGGTTGCCGTAACGCTTGGTTTCGGACTCGCGCCAGAGAACGCCGGTGTACTTCTTGTGAGTCTGATAACTGCCTGTTCTTGCCATTCGCGCACCTCAAAATTGGTACAGTATTGGTACAATCGATCGAGGGTCTGTAGCGCCCACGTGAATCAACATGCAACAAACTATACAATAAACATGCTTGATATGCAAGGGAAAAAACGCAAAAAAGAACAGCGTGATGCAAATAGACGCATGGGTAAAAATGGGCCTTCTAAGCCGTTGGTCGCAGGTTCGATTCCTGCCAGGCGCGCCAAACTATATCAAAGCATTTCAAAGAGCGGGTTGACTTCAAAAATATTGTACTTAGATTAAATCTGAAATTTATTGTCCCTAATAGATAAAGGAATGGTAAGTGTCGAAGTGCATACTTGTGCGCTGCTCAGGGGATTTTTGTATTCCCGGGAGAGAACCAAAATGAACGTGACCAAAATCAATAAATCGTTTTCCACGAAACCGGGAGAGGCAGGGGAAGATGCCTGGAAACGTCTGTTTGATTGTGTTGAAGGCACAGTAATTCTGCCGTTGCCGGAAGGGCGCGAACTCCTCCGGTTGGCGCAACTGGATCATGAAAAGAATTATTAACAATTACACTGGAGTTTAAAATGCGTAGCCTGAAAATCCCTACCCTGTTTTTTTTATTATTAACAACGTTCGTATTTACTGCGGGATGCGATGACGACCCCATCAAAAAGAACACGGACGCTATCGCCCCCACGGTCGTGTCCGTGAATCCTGCCGATCTGACCGCTGCAGTGCCGATCAACACACAGATCGCAGCGACCTTCAGTGAGGAGATGGATCCGGCGACCCTCACGACCACCAGCTTCACCCTGGACGCCGGGGCGAATTCGGTGGCAGGGTCAGTCGCGTATACCGGCATGACGGCCACCTTCACGCCTGACGAAGATCTGGCTGGTGATACGCTGCATACGGCCAGAATCACCACCTCTGCCCTGGATCTGGCAGGCAACGCGCTGGAGGCCACCTACGTCTGGACCTTCACCACCAGCCTGGTCGCCGATATCATCCCTCCCACGGTCACGTCGGTGCTGCCCGCGGACCTGGCGGTCGATCAGCCCACCAACGTCCTCGTCAGCGCCACCTTCAGCGAGGAGATGGATCCGCTGACCCTCACGACGGCGAGCTTCACCGTCGCCGGAACCAACCCCATAACGGGCACCATCTCCTATCTGGGCACCACCGTGACGTTTACTCCTTCCGAGAATCTGCCGCCGGACACCCTGTTTACCGCCACCGTCACCACGGTCGCCACGGATGCGTCGGGCAATCCCCTGGCCGTCAACCATGTCTGGACGTTCAGCACCGGCGCCGAAACCCCGATCCTCCTTCCGGTCGACCTGGGCGAGACCGCTCACTTTGCCGTCCTGGCGGGGTATGCCGTCACCAACGTGCCGGCCTCCAACATCACCGGTGACGTGGGCATCAGCCCCGCGGCCGAGTCATTCATCACGGGCTTTTCCCAGACCGATTACACCGGCTACGCGTTGTCGCCGCAGATCACCGGCTCCATCTTCGCCTCGGACATGGCGGACCCCACTCCCGCAATGCTGACCCTGGCCAAGGGTGACCTGACCCTCGCCTACAACGACGCCGCCGGCAGGACGCCCACGCCCACGGGGACCTTCCTGAATCCGGGCGCCGGAAACCTGGCCGGACTGGATCTCGTGCCGGGGCTGTACAAGTTCACGGGCGCGGCCATCGCCACCACCAGCTTCACCCTGACGGGCAGCGCCACCGACGTATGGATCTTCCAGATCGCTTCGTCACTCAACATCAGCAATGGTGTCCACATCACGCTCGCAGGTGGAGCGCGACCCGCGAACATCTTCTGGCAGGTAGGCACCGAGGCCAACCTGGGCACGACGGTCCATTTCGCAGGCACCATCATGGCCGACGCGTCGATCACGATGGACACTGGGGCCACGCTGGACGGCAGGGCCCTGGCTTTCACGGGCACCATCGCCCTGGACCAGTGCTACATCATCATTCCCTAACTTCTACCTGGGTGCGGGAGGTCCCGCACAAGTGAGGAAACATCATGCTTGAATTGATTGCGATCCTTCTGGTGGTCTTCTGGCTCCTGGGAACCGTAACCGCCCACAGCCTTGGAGGCTTCATCCATATCCTGCTGGTTCTGGCAGTCATTTCGGTCCTGGTGCGCATCATCCTGGGCGAACGAATCTTCAACCTCAAGTTCAAAAGAGTAAGGAAAAAATCATGAAAATCTTATCTACCCTGCTGGTTCTGACTGTTCTGGCGCTCGCATTCACCTCGTGCAAGTCCACCCCGACGCAGAAGGAAGCCTCGGAATACATGGATGACTCCGTGATCACCGCGAAGGTGAAGACCGCCGTCCTTCGGGAGCCCAAACTGAAGGTCTCCGAGATCAACGTCGAGACGCACGAGGGCACCGTTCAGTTGAGCGGCTTCGTCGGCAACCAGGAGTGCATCCTCCTGGCCGGGGCGGTGGCGCGGGACGTCGAAGGCGTCAAGCTCGTCACCAATAGCCTCCTGATCAAGTAACTCCTTCCCCCCCTCCTCCAGGCGCCAGAGTCCCTTGCGAGTCGACCGGATTCGCAAGGGATGGCCCCCGATTGTTTTAGACAAATAAAATCAGCGCACTGTAAAAATCAATTGACGGCAATGCATGAAAAAAGTAAATTCTTTGAAGATCGGACCCAACCTTCGGGGCGCAAAGGAGCACTCAAACCATGAGAAACGCAAAAACCGCAATCATTTCAATTATTTTCACAATGTCATTTCTTTTCACCGCCTGTGATGACGGGGACAAGAAAAACACCGGCCCGGTCTGCGGCGACAATGCCCTCGAGGCTCCTGAGGTCTGCGACGGCACGGCGTTGGGGGGCGTGACCTGTCAGAGCGAGGGCTACGCCGGCGGCACGCTGGCGTGCGCCGTCACCTGTGACGCCTTCGACACCTCCGGCTGCAACAACTGCGGCAACCACACCATCGAGGACGCCGAGCTTTGCGACGGGACCGATCTGGGCGACGAGGACTGCGTGAGCCAGGGTTTCCTCGGCGGCACGCTGGCCTGCGCGGCTTCCTGCGGTGCGTTCGACACCACCGCCTGCCTGGCAGATCACGTCCTCCCCGACAGCCCCCTCGGCGAGCAGATGGCCTGGCTCATCGCGGCGGTCAACTCCGGGACGGCGCCGCTTCAGGCCGAGTTCGAGGCCCACTTCTCGGCCGCGTTCCAGTCGGCCTGCGATTACTCCTGCTTCCGCACCAACTACTTCAATCCGCTGTCGGGCATTTATGCGCCCCTGCTGGCGACCGGCTGGGAGGACACCGCGAACGACACCGCCGCCTGGGTGCGGTTCTCCTGTTATGAAAACGCCTTCTGGGAGCGCATGTTCATGAGCCTGGACCCGTCTGATGACACCATCGAGGTCATCAGTCATATCGCGTCCCCGGATCTGGATCCGGCGTTCGGCGCCCTGCCGGCCACGGAGATCGGTCTGTTTCTGTTCAATCCGAGCTCCTACTCCCCTGTCCGCGGAGTCACCGTCGAGCTGGTCCATCGCACCACCGGGCTCTCCTTCGATCCGCCCGTCATCGGCGTGATCGATGAGGTCTACCAGTACGTACGCCTGGCGGTGCCCGCCGGCGAGACCGAGGTCGGCGTCAAGGCCACGCACACCGACGGCCAGGTGACCTACACCTACAGTTCCATTTTAGTGTCCGGCGCGGATCTGGTGCGGGTGCCGGCGTTTTCAAACACGGCCTTCCCGTATTACCTGAACCTGATGGATCTGACGCTCACGGCCGGACAAAGCCAGCTCTGGGGCCTCCTTTCGTGGGCTGGACCCGCCCAGCGTTGGTCGGTGGAAACGTTCAACTCAGGGATCGGCTGTGGGGTCATCACTTCGGACCCGGTGCTGTCCGACTTGTATTACACGGCACTTCCGAGCTACCTGCCGACGGAGACCGCGACGCAGACGGCCCTCCAGAACTCCACCTTTTTCGCCTTCAACGCGGACCCCGTGGCCTATGAGTTCACGGCGACCGCGACCGGCGATCCGCTCGTGGTGAGCGTGCCTGCGCTGGCCCCGGACGCCATCACCACGGTCTACTTCATTTACGACCGGGCGACCTACCCCGAGAACCCGACCGCCGAAGGCTGCGCGCCCTGATGCCAACTCCGTGATCCCCGGGTTCACGGCGAACCCACGATGCCCCATCAACCACACACCCTCGCCGCCGCTCAAGGCACGTTTGTCCTGCACCGCCTGCCGCACCGTCCCCGTGAAGTGTTGCGTGCCTGGGATGCGGCGGATGAATATGTGCTGAACACGCTGGCCGACCTGCCGCCTCCCACACGCCTGCTCATCGTGAACGATACTTTTGGCGCGCTGGTCGTGGCGATGAATCAACTGCAGCCACACGCCTTCTCTGATTCCCATCTTTCGCATCAAGCGACGCGGCTGAACCTGCGCAACAATCATTTGCCCGAGCCCAACGGCAGACTGCTGGCCAGCCTGGATCCCCTGGAGGGCATGTTTGATTGCGTGGTGATGAAGGTCCCGAAAACGCTCGCTTTGCTGGAAGACCAACTGATCCGGATCAGCCAGCATGTCCACGCGGCCACGAAATTCATCGTCGCGGGGATGATCAAGGCGATGCCTGCGACCGTGTGGACCCTGCTGGAACGGCTCATCGGCCCGACCCACACCCAGCTGGCCTGGAAAAAAGCGCGGCTGATTATTGTGACGGTGGATAATAGTCTGAAGGTCCCCGCGAATCCGTACCCGATGGAATACCTGCTGGAAAACACCGAGTACCGGTTGAGCAATCATGCCAATGTCTTCTCACGGGAACGGCTGGACATCGGCACTCGGTTTTTTTTGGAACACTTGCCCATCAATCCCAACGCGACGCACATCATTGATTTGGCCTGTGGAAATGGCGTGGTCGGCTTGATCGCCGCCAAACGCAATCCCGGCGCGACGCTGTATTTTGTTGACGAATCGTTCATGGCGGTGGCTTCCGCATGCACGAATTTCCGTCGGGCCTTTGGGGAGAAGCGAGCCGCCAGTTTCCAACTCGGGGATGGTTTGAGCGATTTTCCTCCGCGGTCGGCGGATATGATATTATGCAATCCGCCCTTCCATCAACAGAACACCATGGGAGATCAAGTAGCTCTCCAGCTCTTCAGGCAAGCCAAAAACGTGTTGAGAATCGGCGGGGAATTGTGGGTCGTTGGGAACCGTCATTTGAACTATCCACTTGAATTGCGCCGCTTGTTCGGACACTGCGAGCTCGTCGCAGGCAACGCCAAATTCGTGATCTTGCGGGCTGTGGCCTGACGCGCAGCGGACCCTGTGATGAAAAAGCAGAAGAACGACCAGAGGGTCTCCGGTCAGAACCCGATCACGCCACACACGGGGGCGGCACAAACACCTGCGGTCACCACCGAGTGGCATACGGTGGTGGGCTCGCAATCCAGGTAGCAGGACTCGCCTGCGGCGGGCAGGGGGGCGCAGACGAAGGGGCCGCCTGCGGACTCAGGGACGCACGAGCCGGCGGGGCCGCACTCGTTGCCGTCCTCGCAGGAGGCTCCCGTGGCGGCGACGGTCGTACACAACATGGTCGAGTACTCGCAGTAGGTGCCTTCGAGGCACTGCCTGTCGTTGGTACAGGGCTCTCCAGCGCCGACCTTGTCCTCGCAGGTGCTGGTGCCGTCGGTGTTGAAGCTGCAGCCAAGGCCCTCGGCGCAGGCGTTGTTGCCGCTGCCGCAGGTCTCGCCCTGGCCGGGCAGGGGGCCGCAGGTGTCGGACAGGCAGGCCAGGCCATCGTCGCAGACGAAGGGGCCCGCCTCGGAGAGGGCGCAGGGCTCGCCGTCCTGCGGGATGGCGGTGCAAAGGCTGGTTGCAAGGTCGCATGCAAGTCCCGGAGCGCACCAGACGCCCGAGGCGCATGGCTGATTTGCGCCCGGTCGTGGGGCGCAGGTGTCGGTATCACACCAGGAGGCAGCGCTGCAGTCTTCATCTCCGGAGCACGGCTGGCCGTCCTCGGCGACCGGCACGCAGACGCGGGCCTGCGTGGCGGTGCAGATGGCGTTTTCGCCGCAATCGGCGGGCTCGGTGCAGGGGGCTTCCACGGCGGTGCACAGGTCCTGCGCGCTGCAGGCCAGTCCGGGAACGCAGGCGTCGTCTTCGGTGCATGCGGCGTCCTCGACCACGGTTTCTGCGCAACGGCCGGCGACGCACGCCAGCGGCAGCCGACAGTCGCGCACGGACTCGCAGTCGTCTCCGGTCTCGCCCGCGACGCACGTGCCATTGGAGTTGCAGACCGCACCATCGATGCAGACGCCCTCGCACGCTGCGCCCTCTCCCGGAAGCGCCGCCGAGCAGGTTGCGTTGTACGGGGAGCAGATTCCACGGCCATCGTTGCAGCCCACGCCGGGCGTCGGGCAGGTCTCCCCGGGCTTGGTGTCGACCGTCAGCATCAGCAGACAGCCCGCAGGCAGGGTCTCCTCGGGCATGCCAGAGCGGCAGGCGCCGTTTGCGATCCTGTACGCCTCGATGCACTTGGACGCGGCGACCTCGCAGTACTGCATCGTGCCGGCGTCGAAGTCATCGCGGAAGTGCTGAGCCGAGGCCATGCACCGCTGCCGCCAGGAGGACTCGCAAGCGGCCTGGTCCGGAAAACCGGCGATGGTGCCGCAGCCGCAGCCCGCTGCAGCGGTGCAGACGACCTGGGCCATCGGCCCGCAGTAGGTCGCGTCGAAGCGCGCGAGCTGGTCGTCAGCGCTGCCGCCGACGCACCCAGTGTCAGCCGGCCTGGTTTTGCCGTCGTCGCAACCGAAGGATAGAAAGAGGAAAAAGATTCCTGCAAGCCATTTCCGGCTCATCACTATCCTCCATTTTTTGCGGGCTTGTCGTAGCGGATCTCGGTGCAGTCGGGAATCGGGATCAGCTTCGCCGTGCACTTTCCGGCGGTGCAGACGGGCGTGGGGGTGTTGCAGAACTTCAGCACCGGGCAGTTCACCAGCGGGCAGTCCTTGCGGACCTTGTCGCATTCGGCCTGTTCCTTGGCAAAACGTCCCTTCTTTTCGTTGACGTGGATCGCGATGTACTCCTCGGGGGTGGTGCCGCAGTCGGCGCAACAGGAGTAGGTGCTCGTGCTCAGCACGCAATCCGCATCGGCACGACAAACGGTGTCGACCTTTGCCACGCCATCTTTCACGGCGCCATCTTTCACGGTGCCATCTTTCACTGTGCCACCCTTCACGGTGCCCGTGGAGTCGCCGCCGACCCCTTTGCAGGTCAGGAAAACACTGGAAATGAACAGCAGCAGAAGCAGGTTTTTCATGGGAGATTCTCCGTCAAGGCGTCATGCCAGGCAACTGACAGGCTCCTAGTACCGTTCGGTCTGGATCTCGAAGTAATCCCTGGGATGCAGGCAGGCCGGACAGAGGTCGGGGGCTTTCTTTCCTTCGTGCAGGTAGCCGCAGTTGATGCACTTCCAGACGACCATTTCGTCTTTTTCGAAGACCTTGCCGTTCTCGAGGTTTTGGTGGAGCTTGCGGTAGCGGGCCTCGTGGGCCTTCTCGATCAACGCGGTCAGGCGGAACGCCGCGGCGATGTCCTTGAAGCCCTCGGCTTCGGCGACGCGCGCGAACTCAGGATACAGGTCGCCCCATTCCTCGTGCTCACCGTCGGCGGCGGCCTTCAGGTTCTCCAGCGTGGTGCCGATCTTTCCGGCCGGGAACATGGCGGTCACCTCGAGCGGGGCTCCGTCCTCCAGGAACTTGAAGAAGCGCTTGGCGTGCTCTTTCTCGTTGAGCGCGGTCTCGGTGAACAGTTCACTGATGCTCACGAGACCTTCCTTTTTGGCCTGCTTGGCGAAATAGTCGTAGCGATTGCGTGCCTGGGACTCGCCGGCGAAGGCTTTGAGCAGGTTTTTTTCCGTC
>PHAZ01000168.1:0-4113 GCA_002841825.1 Deltaproteobacteria bacterium HGW-Deltaproteobacteria-22
CCGGCGGCAGCCGCCCCGGCGCGGTGATCGCCAGCCGCCGCAAGCGCAACTGATCGGTGATCGTGAGTTCCCCGCGGGCCACGGCCCGTTCGAGGGACCGCACAAATTCAACGGGAACGCGGGAATGCAGCGCCCCGGACGATGGCGCGGCGGATGGCGGCGCGCCCGGGATCGGACCAAGGCCCAGAAACATCAACATGGCGAGAAGGTGCGGCATGGCAGTTTTCCTCCGCATGGAATGTAGCACGGGAATCAACAAAAATCTCAGCTTGCCGAGCGTCGCGAATATACTACAATACAGCACAGGTCCAACGAGGGGCCCATCACCACCGACGTATGAGGAGATTGCCATGAAAAAACTGTTTGCCGCCGCTCTCTGCATGGGATTTTTTGCCACCGCCTGCGTCGTCACCGACGACACCTGCGAGTGCTTCTACGACGACGCCCCGACCTGCCTCAACAGCATCGACCTGGGCGAGTCCTGCATCGATGACTGCAACTGGGACGTGCTCGACTGCGACGCCTATTGCTATGACATCGGCTACGTGAGCGGTTACTGCGAGCTGGGCGCTTACGAAGATATCTGCGTTTGCGAATATTAGTCCCAACTGTTTTTGACTTCTGTTGATTCTTCAACCCATCAGGGACTTCCATGAAATACTGCTTTACGTGTATTTTTTGTGGCTTGTTTTTGTTCGCCGACACAGGCGCCGACACAGGCGCCGACGCCGACGCCGACGCGGGTCCGACGATCCCGCCGGAGTGGTTTGAGGCCGATCCCCTGGGCCGGACCACCGCGGACAACCGCATCGAAGCCCTGCCCGAGATGATCATCGTCTCTGATGACGAGCTCGCCCCGGCCTGGGAGGAGTACGCCGTGCTGCGCAGCCTCGAAGGCCGGCACACCATGGTCGTTCGCATGTCCGGGATTCCCCCTCAGTTCGCCGGGACCGACGATGCCCAGACCCTCCAGAACTTCCTGCGCGACCAGTGGCAGCGAGGCACGCTGCGCTTCGTGCTGCTTGGCGGCGACGCGGGAAGGGTCCCGTTCAGGCGCGTGGACAACGCCATCTCCATCCCGGTGCAGGGCGACAACTACGTCACCAACGGACCCTCCGAGTCCTACTTCGCCAACGTCGAGGCCACCTGGGACGGCGACGGCGACGGCCGGTTCGGCGAGAAGGACCAGGACTTCTCCCTGGCGACCGCCCGCGAGGCGCAGCTGGCGGTGGGACGCGTGAGCGCCGATACAGTTGCAGAAGTTCGCAACTATTTAGACAAGGTCGTCATCTACCGTACCTACATGCCCGGCTACGCCCTCCGTTCACTGCTGCTCTCCGACGTCGCGAGCACCATGCCCGTCATCGGCGACATCGACGCGGCCGAGGGCATCGAGAGCACGTTCGCGGCGTTCTTCCCGCCGGCGTTCGGACCGCACGTCCAGAAACTCTACGCGACCTCGACGGCCTGCACGATGTACGACGCGGAGCCCACCAGCCCCGGGGCCGTCAAGACGGCCCTGGAGAGCTATGTGCCGCTGGTGTTCCATAACGGACACGGTTCCCACCGGTGGATGACCAATGACATCAACCGTGACTTCGTCGACGCCCTGTCCAACGAGCTGCCGGCCGTGTTCGCGTCGTGCTCGTGCCTGTCGGGCAATTTCGCCGACGTGGCCTCGACCGCGTCCTCCCCATGGGAGGCGCAGACCCCCGAGAACGACAGCGCGGGCGAGCGCTGGATCCTCGGCCGCCGCGGCGGCGTCGCCTACATCGGCAACACCGGCACCGGACTGGGTCCGATCGGGGGCTCCCAGTTCCTGCACGCGTTCTTCGAGGGTCTGTTTGCCCAGGCGCTGCCCACGATCGGCGAGATCTTCAACTACGCCCGATCCCGCATGCGCGAGATCCCGTTTACCCTCTCCTATCTCAGCACCGTCATGACCGACGACTCCGAGTGGTGGACCCACCATGTCCTGATCCTGCTCGGCGATCCCTCGCTCCCGGTGTGGACGCAGGACCCGCTGAAACTCGAGCTCGAGACGCCCGCGACCTACGGCCCCGGATATCAGACGATCACGGTGACCGTACGTGTCGCCGGCGGCAGCACCCGGGCTGGCGTGTCCGTCACCTTCCACAAGCCCGGGGACTTCCGCGTGACCCTTCCCACCGACGATAACGGCCAGGTGTCGTTCTCCTTCATCCCCCGGGGGCCCGAGTTTCTCCACGTCGGCGCGTCCGCGCCTGATTGTTCCTTCATCTCCGGCCGGATCACCCCTGACCTGCCCTCCGAAGTCTGGCCATAACGGACCGGCGTCAGCTTCATTGTCATTCTGCGTGAATTCGGCTACGCTGCCCTGGACCCCTCTGGAAAGGAAGTGGAAGGAAGCGTCATGAGTCCCGGTTTTGAACAAGTCTTCGCAATGTGTGAACCCTGGTCGTATGTCCTGATGTTCCTGTCAACCATCACCCTGGCCATGCTGCTCGAGCGGGCCCTGGTGCTGTTTTTCATGTTCAATATGAATCTGCACCTGGTCCTTGAAATCATCACCAAACTATGGATAGAAAACAAACTTGATCGTGCCGAGAAACTGGCGCTGGCCCTGCCCAAGCGCAGCCCGTTCGCCCAACTGGCGCGCGTCGCCCTCGCCTATGCCACGGCCACACCGGAGCGCGCCCAAAAGGCGCTCAACGGCATCGAGGCCGACGGCAATGCCGTGTTCCGCAGGCGCCTGCGGCACTTTCCCTTCGTCGCGGTCCTGGGCGCGGCCACGGGTGTGGCCGGAACCGCCGGACTCGGCGGCTTCTCGACGCTGCCCGGGAACACGCCCCGGTTCGCCGGATTCCCCGTTCCCTACCTGCCGTTTGCCGTCGGCGCCCTGCTCACGGGCGTCGTGCTGCTGGCGTACCTGATCTTCACCGCCCGTGCCCGGCAGATGGCCGGCCGGCTGGAGAAGATGAAGACTGTCTTCCTGGATCTGATGCTCTCGCATCCGGTCCGTCCCACTGGAGATTGAAATGCACAAGAATGAACCATCCAAGTATCCTTCCAGGATCGAACTGCCCGAGGAGCACCAGCCCAAGCTCGCCGTCCTCATCGACGCCGACAACGCCCAGGCGGCCATCATCGACGGCCTCCTCGCCGAGATCGCCAGGTTCGGCGTCGCGAGCGTGCGCCGCATCTACGGCGACTGGACCTCGACGAGGCTGCAGTCGTGGAAGAAGACGCTGCTGCAGTACTCGATCCAGCCCGTGCAGCAGTTCGGCTACACGCAGGGCAAGAACGCCACCGACTCGGCGTTGATCATCGATGCGATGGACCTGCTCTACACGCGCCGCTTTGACGGCTTCTGCCTGGTCTCCTCGGACTCGGACTTCACGCGCCTGGCCATGCGACTGCGCGAAGAGGGTCTTGTGGTCTACGGCTTCGGCGAGAAGAAGACTCCCGAGCCCTTCGTGCAGGCCTGCGACAAGTTCATCTACACCGAGGTGCTGCGCCCGGAAGAGGACCTGCCAGGCAAGCCCGCGGCGGCCTCCAAGCCCGTGGAGAAGGGCGTCCCCAAGCCCATCGTCCGGATGATCGCCAAGTCCATCGAGGATGTCTCCGAAGAGAGCGGCTGGGCCCAACTGGGCTCGGTGGGGTCCAACCTGACCAAGGTGCGGCCCGACTTCGACTCCCGGCTGTACGGCTTCAAGAAGTTCTCCGACCTGATCCGTGCGGTGCCCGACGCCTTCGAACTCGAGGAGCGCCTGCTGCCCGGCCAGGGCCAGAAATCTATTTATGTACGTTGCCATGTACATGAAAAACGCCGGAAATAGTCATGTCCTTTCTTCCCTTGCTCGTGATCGGATTCGTTTCCTTCTGGTGGTTGTGTTCCTGGTAATCGCCTCTCGGCTGCGACGCATCCGGGACCGTCGCCGCGGCGAGGCACTCTCACGCCTCGACGGGCAGGAGATCCTCCACCTCGACGATTTCGCCAACTTCTTCGGACAGCAGACGCTCGGAGCCTCATCGCCGCGCGGCAACTGCATCCTTCTGATCACGTCCGACCGCCTGATCGTTGAACTGTGGGTGCCGGCCCGGACAATCGAGATCGATCTCACGGCGGTGCAG
>PHAZ01000168.1:4140-13070 GCA_002841825.1 Deltaproteobacteria bacterium HGW-Deltaproteobacteria-22
CGGAAATCCGTGGGCCGGCGCCTGCTGCTGGTGAACTTTCAACTGCCCGGAGAAGCCCCGGATGCCATCGGCCTATACGTGCGGTCCCTGGATTCAACAGTTCAGAAAATACAAAATCTTTCCACCCCGTAAAACGTCCCAGGCCCGACCTTTTTACATCTTGTGTTTTCCCCATACTTGGGTATAAGAGAACCGTTTTCCAAACCGTCCCGGAATTCCGGTGTCGCGAATGCATTTTTTCAACCTCATGAACTCTCTGACTCACGAGAACCTTCATTGGGGTTGTTTATTGGCCGTGGGGGCGAAATCATGGGCCTGACCGTCACCGAGAAGGTTCTGGCCACGCACATCGGAGAAGGACGTCTGGCCAGGGGCGAGGAGATCGGCCTCAAGATCGATCAGTGCCTGACCCAGGACTCCACGGGCACCATGTCCTGGCTGCAGTTCGAGTCGCTGCGGCTGCCCAAGGTCAAGTGCGAGCTCGCCGTCTCCTACGTCGATCATACCTCGCTGGCCTTCAAGGGCGAGAGCGCCGACGATCACCTGTTCCTGCAGACAGTGGCCCGCCGGTTCGGCGCATGGTACTCCAAACCCGGCAACGGTGTGTGCCATCAGGTCCATTACGAACGTTTCGCGGTGCCGGGCAAGACCCTGCTGGGTTCGGATTCCCACACGCCCACCTCCTCGGCGCTGGGCATGATCGCCATCGGAGCCGGCGGCGCCGACGTCGCCGTGGCCATGGGTGGCGGATACTTCTTCATGAAGGTGCCGCGGATCGTCCGGGTCAACCTGATCGGGCAACTGCAGTGGGGCGTGTCCGCCAAGGACATCGTCCTCGACGTCATCCGTCAGTTGACCGTCAAGGGCGGGGTCGGCTGCATCCTCGAATACGCGGGGCCTGGCATGAACTCGCTCACCGTTCCGCAGCGCGCGACGATCACGAACATGGGCGCCGAGACCGGTGCCACCACCTCGATCTTCCCCTCCGACGGGATCACGCGCGACTTCCTCCGCCGGCAGGGACGCGAACAGGACTGGACCCCGCTGGCCGCCGATCCCGACGCCGTGTACGACCGCGAGCTCACCGTCGACCTGGACGCGCTGGAGCCGCTGGTGGCCATGCCGGGCTCCCCCGACAACATCAAGACGATCAGTTCGGTCGAGGGCTTTGAGATCCAGCAGGTCTACATCGGTTCCTGCACCAACGGATCCCATCACGACCTCTCCCGCGGGGCCGCCATGCTCCGGGGCCGCCACGTCAGCCCGGACATCGAGTGCATCCTCTCCCCGGGCTCGCGCCAGGTGGAGCAGCACCTGCTCGGCGACGGTTCCTACGCCTCCTATGTGGACGCCGGCTTCCGCATGGTCGAGCCGGGCTGCCACGCGTGCATCGGCATGGGCTATGTCCCAGGCTACCAGCACCACAGCGTTCGCACCGTCAACCGCAACTGGTTCGGACGCGGCGGCTCCTCCGACGCGCGCCTGATCCTGGCCTCGGTCGAGACCGCCATCGCCTCGGCGCTGGCCGGAAAACTGGCCGATCCGCGAAAGCTCGAACCCGTGGAGCCCGGTGACGCCTACGAGTCCGGCTACCTCGTCGACGATTCGATGCTGATCCAGCCCCTCGACGCCGCAGACGCGGCCCGGGTCGAGATCCGGCGGGCACCGAACATCCAGCCGATCCGTCCGCAGTCGGCCCCGCCCGACGTGCTCAGGGGCGAGGTCATCCTGAAGGTCGGCGACGGCATCTCCACCGACGACATCCTGCCCGCCGGCGGCCTGACCCAGCACCTGCGATCGAACCTGCCCGAGATCGCCAAGTTCACGTACCACTACATCGACAAGGGCTTTGCCCGGCGCGCGCTGGAGAAGGGCGGCGGGTTCATCATCGGCGGCGAGAACTACGGCCAGGGCAGCTCCCGCGAGCACGCCGCCATGGCACCGTGGCAGCTCGACGTGTCGGCCGTGCTCGCCAAGAGCTTCGCGCGGATCCACCGCGCCAACCTCGTCAACGCCGGCGTGGTGCCGCTGATCGCCGACACCGATGCGATCGACTTCGGCGACATCCTTGAGATCGACATCACCCGCCTCGCGGAGGGTGAATGGAAGGCCCGGAACGTGACCAAAGACCAGCCGTTCTCCGTGGGCGCGGACCTGACCGGACGCGACCGCGAGATCCTCCGCTGCGGCGGACTGCTGGCCTACACCCGAAAGATGCACAGTTGATCCCAACTGCTACCAAAGGAGTACCGACATCATGGCAATTCGAGGCATTCGTGAGTATGACGGCAAGAAACTGATGGCCCAGGTCCTGGACCGCTTCTCGTCCAAGCCCCTGGGCATCAACCCCAACTACGCGCTGGTCACGCCGGAGACGGATCTGGAAAAACTGCCCGTCTCCGAGCCCTGGCTGAACACCACCAGGCTGGTGGTCAAGCCGGACATGCTGTTCGGCAAGCGCGGCAAGAACAACCTTCTGAAGCTCAACGCGACGTGGGACGAGGCGGCCGCCTGGATCCAGGCCAAGCGCGAGGAGACCGTCACGGTGTCGGGCGTGCAGGGACGCCTCACCGAGTTCCTGATCGAGCCGTTCACCCCCCACCCGGAGGACAAGGAGTACTACGTCGCGATGCGCTCCTTCCGCGACGAGGACGTCGTGTACTTCTCGCTCAAGGGCGGCATCTATGTCGAGGAGAACTGGGATCAGGTCAAGGAGATCCGCATCCCCACCATGAAGGACAACCAGCTCGTCGAGGCGAAATCCATCTCCTTCGCCGGCCAGCTGCCCATCGAGGGTGCGGAGAAGGCCCTCGTGGAGGACTTCGTGACGGCGCTGTACCGGTTCTATGCGGATCAGGGCTTCGCCTACCTCGAGATCAACCCGTTCACCCTGGCCGAGGGCAAGGTCATCCCCCTGGACCTGGTCGCCAAGATCGACGACACGGCCGCCTTCGAGCACCTGGACACCTGGGGCACCACGCTCACCTTCCCGGCGGGCTTCGGCCATCACCTGAGCCCGGACGAGGCGAAGGTGAAGGCGATGGACGCCAAGACCGGCGCCTCGCTGAAACTGACGGTCCTCAATCCCGACGGACGTATCTGGCCCATGGTCGCCGGCGGCGGCGCCTCGGTCATCTTCGCCGACACCGTGGCCGACCTGGGCTACATCGACGAACTGGGCATGTACGGTGAATACTCCGGCGATCCGAACGAGGAGTTCACCTACCAGTACGCCTGCGTCATCCTCGACCTGATGACCCGCAAGCATCATCCCAAGGGCAAGGCACTGCTCATCGGCGGCGGCATCGCCAACTTCACGGATGTGGCCGCCACCTTCAAGGGCATCATCCGCGCGATCTCGCAGTACGCCGACAAGCTGCGCGAGGGCAACGTAAAAATCTACGTCCGCCGCGGCGGCCCCAACTACAAGGCTGGTCTGGAGCAGATGCGCTCACTGGGCGGAAAACTGAACCTCCCGATCGAAGTGTACGGACCCGAAACCCACATGACCAACATCGTGCCCATGGCCATCGCGGCGCTGCAGTAGCGGGCACTGGAGGAAATAAACATGACGCAGTCCTATCAGTTGTTTTCCAAGAACACGCGGGCCATCATCTACAACCTGCAGGTCAACGCCGTGCAGCGCATGCTGGACTTCGACTATGTCTGCCGCCGCGACAAGCCGTCGGTGGCCGCCATCATCGATCCCAACGCCAAGCAGGGCGGCAACCACAAGGTCTTCTGGGGCACCAAGGAGATCATCATCCCGATCTACAGCTCCATCGCCCAGGCCACCAGGCGGCACCCGGACGCCGATGTGCTGATCAACTTCGCGTCCTTCCGGTCGGCGTACGCCACGTCGGTCGAGGGCATCAACGAGCCCACGATCAAGACCGTGGTCATCATCGCCGAGGGCGTGCCAGAGCGCCGCGCCCGTGAGCTGGCCGCGCTGGCCATCGCCAGGAACAAGGTCGTCATCGGCCCGGCCACCGTGGGCGGCATCCTCGCCGGCGGCTTCAAGATCGGCAACACCGGCGGCACCATCGAGAACATCATCGAGAGCAAGCTGCACCGCACCGGCTCGGTGGGCTTCGTGTCCAAGTCCGGCGGCATGTCCAACGAGGCGTACAACATCATCGCCTGCAACACCGACGGTCTGTACGAGGGCATCGCCATCGGTGGCGACGCCTATCCGGGCTCCACGCTGCTCGATCACCTGCTGCGCTTCGAGGCCAACCCCGAGGTCAAGATGCTCGCCTGCCTGGGCGAGGTCGGCGGCACCGAGGAGTACCGGATCGTCGAGGCCATCAAGGAGAAGAAGATCACCAAGCCGCTGGTCTGCTGGGTCACCGGCACCATCGCGTCCAAGATGAAGGGCGAGGTCCAGTTCGGCCACGCCGGCGCCAAGGCCGGGGCCTCCAACGAGACCGCCGAAGCCAAGAACCGGGCGCTGGCCGAGGCCGGCGTCATCGTCCCGAACTCCTTCGACGACTACGGCCTCAAGCTGCGCGAGACCTTCGACAAGATGAAGGCCGCGGGCCAGATCCCCGAGCGCACGCTGCCGGACACCCCGGCGATCCCGGCCGACTACAACGCGCTCAAGGCCAAGGGCCAGGTCCGCAAGGGCACCAACTTCATCTGCACGATCACCGACGACACCGGCGACGAGCCGCTGTACTGCGGCATCCCGATGAGCAAGGTCGTCGAGCACAACATGCCGCTGGGCGAAATGATCGCGCTGCTGTGGTTCAAGAAGCGCCTGCCGGCCTGGGGCGCCCAGTTCATGGAGCTGGTGCTGCGCCTCACCGCCGACCACGGCCCCTGCGTTTCGGGCGCGCACAACACCATCGTCACCGCCCGCGCGGGCAAGGATCTGATGACCTCGGTGGCCACCGGCATCCTGACCATCGGTCCCCGCTTCGGCGGCGCGGTCTCGGGCGCGGCCAGGCAGTTCTCCGAGGCCATCCGCAAGGGCCAGACCCCGCTGGAGTTCGTCAACCACATGAAGAACACCAACGTGAACATCCAGGGCATCGGCCACAAGATCAAGAGCGCCTCGAATCCGGACATCCGCGTGACGCTGCTGAAGAAGTTCGCCAAGGAGAACTTCCCGAAGACCCCGCACCTGGACTTCGCCCTCGAGGTCGAGAAGATCACGCTGACCAAGCGCAACAACCTGATCCTCAACGTCGACGGCGCCATCGGCATCCTCTTCCTGGATCTGATGGCCTCCGGCGGTGACCTGTTCACCGATCAGGAGAAGGCCGAGATCATCGATTTCGGCATCCTCGACGGCCTGTTCATGCTCGGCCGCACCATCGGCATGGTCGGCCACTTCTTCGATCAGAAGCGCCTGCGCTCGGGTCTGTACCGTCATCCCATGGACGACGTCCTGTACGACCTGCCCGAGCCCTCCGAGCTCGGCTACGACTGGTAAGCCGGCACCGCCCGCGAGGAAAGCACAAGAGACCACGGAAAAGACGGAAGGGGAACGGAAGGGACGGATCCACCACGCCTCCGATCCCTGAATTCTTGGGTTGCGTTTGGCTTTGGGGCGGCTACCATGCAGGTGCAGAGGTGAATCATGATGATCTGGTGGATCTGTTGCGCGCTGCTGGCCGCGGAAACGGTTCCTGAGAACCGTGTCACGTTCGCCGTCGAGCTTGGGCCCCTGCCCGCCGGTCTTCGGCTGGCGCGTGAACCGCAGGTGCTGGTGCTGCGCCGGGACCAAGTCATGTCGGATCGCCTGCCCCTGCCCGTCCGGGTCGGCACCATCACCCGGGTGCGGGTGATCGGTCCACGTCCGGCGCCGCGCCCCCTGACCCTGCCCTTTTTCGCCGAGATACGTCCGCCGCTGCTGGTCGTCTCTGACAGCGCAGGTCGGAAAACGGAGTTTCTCCTCGGCACGATCCGACGCCTCGAGGTGGACTCCACCCTGCCCGGCACCGTCTGGCGACCCGCGGACTACCTCCTGCTGGGAGCCGTCACGCTCTTTTCCATCCTGACCTACGGATTCTTCATCATGGTGGCGTCGGACGACTGAATACGATGGACAGATTCACGAATGAACAGAATACGTACGCCCCGTCACCATCCCGGGGAAGGAGAGACAGATGCCCGATTTCAACATGGATGCCCTGACCTCTGACCCGCCGCCCCGGGACGCTGCCTTCTGCAGCACAATGACGGGGCGCTTCGCCCCGTGGTACGGTTTTCTCGGATTCGGTGTGTTGTGGTTCTTCATCGCGGGGGCGGTCACCGGTGTGGCCCTCCTCCTGGAGGTGCTGATCCTGTCGGGCGTGGTCAGCTCGAAGCCGTTCCCGGCGTGGATCGGATGGCTCCTCATGCTCGGCGCGCTGGTCACGTTCATCCTCGCCTGGTGGCCGTTCGCGCGATTCGTCCATCGCCACCGCGGGGAGGCGCGCCGCCTGTTCCGGGACGGGCAGATCCTCGCCGGCACCTTCGAACCGCCCGATCTCGTGAGTGCCGGCGCCGTCTTCAACCTGAGCGCCAGGACCCGGGGCACCCGCGCCAACATCCGTTTCGTCGTCGAAGAGGCTTCCCATACCGCCGAGCTTTTCTCCACACGCCCCCTGGACGTGTCCCCGAACACCCCGTGCTCGGTGCTGTTCGAGGCGGGCTGTCCTTACGTGGCCGTCTATCTGAAGGAGGGTGGCTTCGTCCCTGCCCGCTGGAGACGCGATTGACCCCGGATCATCTACCATCGCCCCCGGAACAAGGTTTTCCTTGGAAATCGGACCCCACATGGTCATAATCGATGCATGCGCATGAAGGGCCTGTGGCTGTTTTTCCTGTTTTTCCCAACGCTGGCGGGCTGCACCGGGGCCGATCCGAAGCCGGGATCCCAGCCCACCGACTGCTCGCAGATCCCGGCTGCCCCGTTGGAGATCAACGAGCTGGCCGCACCGCGCGGCTCCAAGGATCTGGCCTTCGACAAGTTCGGGTACGTGACCGGCTTCGACGGCTTTTCCCTGGTGCGCGCCAACCTCGCCGGTGACACGCAGGTGCTGACCACTGCGGACTTCGGCGGGGAGGGCCCCGACGGCCTGGAGTACCTGCCCGACGGACGCCTCCTCGGAGCCTCACAGAACCAGGGCGTCTTCACGGTGACCCCGGATGGGGCCATCAACTCCCTCCTGCCCGACCTGCGCGAGGTCTTCGGCCTCCTGCAGGGGCCCGACGGGATGATCTACGCCGGCGACAACGCCAACATCTATCGCATCAATCCACAGACCGGCGCCTCGGCCGTGCTGCTTCGGGGACAGGATTACCCCGAACTGGGGGAGTTCCGTCCCCGCATCGTCAATTTTACACTTGATTATTCAACCATGATCATCGGCACCCACGAGAACCAGCTCTTCCGGGTCCCCATCGATGCAGACCTGAACCCGGCGGGGGACCCCGTCTTCTGGCTGGACGTCGCCGGCAGTTTCAGCGGCGTCGATGGCCTGGTCGTGGACGTGTGCGGCAACTTCTACGTGCCCTCCTATCCGGACGAACTGTACCGGATCACCCCCGACGGCGTAGCCCATCTCTATCACAAATGGTCCGGACCGGAGACGTTCGGCCACGGGGTCCGCTGGGGCACCGGACGCTACGGCTGGCGAGATGACGCGCTGTACCTGCCGCGACCCTACGGTGACTTCAGGGTCGTCGAGGTCGTCACCGGCGTGCCCGGACGGCAGGCGCCGGAACCGCAGCGGGGGGATGCGCACCTGCTCTCATGCCGGGCCGGGAGCCCAGGCTCCCGAGCCTCAGGCCCTTGTTCCGAAACCCCCTCCCTGCCGCCGCTTTGGCCGGCCGGCCTCTTGTTTCTGTCCACCCTTTGGCGTTGGCGCCGAAGAGAACACGGAGTTGATGAATGAAAAACACAGGTTTTCAATTAATTTTGTGTATTGCTCTTGGTTGTCCGCTGCTGTCCGGTTGCGCCTCCTCACCGGAGGAGAAGACCCTCACCACCGCCCCGCGCACCGCCGAGGCCGGCACCCGGACGACGCTACCGGCGGAACCCGGTGCAGGAAAAGACGAGCCCGCGGGTATGGGGAGTTCCGTCGACGTCCCTGCCTCAACCGCAGACGGGGACCGCGACGGCGACGGCATCCTGGATTCTTCAGACAAGTGCCCGGACGATCCCGAGGACTTCGACGCTTTCCAGGACAGCGACGGCTGCCCTGACGCCGACAACGACGGCGACGGCATCCCGGATGTGAACGATCAATGCCCGAACGACCCGGAGAACATGAACGGCAAGCAGGACGCCGACGGCTGCCCTGAACTGTAGTTTAGCGGAACCGGATTGACCTGAATTATTTCTTGCGGGATTTGGTGAAGTCCCAGAAGCCCCAGCCGACCAGGATCGCGCCGATGCCGGCGACCACGCCGCAGGCGAGGTTCTTGCCGCCGAGGTTGTACAGGGCGGCGATGATCGCGTTCATGCGGCGGCTGCGGTCATTGGAGTTCTCGAAGTCGGTGAAGTACCAGTACAGAAAGCCCGCCAGGGCGAACATGAACAGACCGCCCAGTACGCCTTTCCACCACTCGTTGACATCACTTCCTTCCTCTTCGTTCTCGTCTTCTTCCACCTTGTTTTCCATTTCTTCGGACATGATTGTGTCTCCTTTTCCTGTGTTCCTGTTGTGTTCGGTTCAAACGAAGCCGCTTGAATTGCCCCCATGTTGCCACCCGGGTGCGGGCGTTGCAAGCTGTTTTCTATTCGCCTTCGTCGCCGCCTTCGGCCAAACCCAGTTCCTTGATCAGGCGATGCAGGTAGGGACGGTTCACGCCCATCAGGCGGGCCGCTTCGGACTTGTTTCCCGCGGTGCGCTCGAGGGCGCGCAGGATGTAGTGGCGCCGGAAGGCCTCCTCGGCCTCCTTGTAGGGGAGCTCCAGTTC
This sequence comes from Deltaproteobacteria bacterium HGW-Deltaproteobacteria-22, assembly GCA_002841825.1. Taxonomy (GTDB): domain Bacteria; phylum Myxococcota_A; class Polyangia; order HGW-17; family HGW-17; genus HGW-17. Next base: position 13,054 of record PHAZ01000168.1, read on the forward strand.
GCCGGTCTCGGAGGAGG
>PHAZ01000169.1 GCA_002841825.1 Deltaproteobacteria bacterium HGW-Deltaproteobacteria-22
GCCTGGATTTATCTGCGCGACGAGTCGGGCACCACGGTGGCCTCGGTCGAGCGCACCCCGGCCAACTACGCCACCGTGAACGGGACCGTGGTCCTGGATACACCTTTGGTGGTGGCGAGTTATCATATCTGCTCCTGGTGGAACTCCGCCTACCTCCGGGACATCAACTTCTTCGGCGACTCCGGCGCCTGCCTGCCCTGATCCTTTTTCCTTCTGTCTGACCATGTGACAGAATCTGTCACGAACCTGTGCCATGCATGAACCCAGGGGGTGGTCCATCACGGACCCGCCGCAGGAATCCACACCTGCGACGACGGCCTGCCCTTGTACAAGAAGCTCCTCGGCCCGGAGTTCCATAAGGAGATGGATTCGCCCGAACAAGGAGGAAGACTGCAAACAGCCCCGCCTCGCGCCGGGACTGGATTCATCGGGCCTTAACCTGGCGGAAAAGGTCGCTCACACGTCCCCGTCCGGCGAGGGATCTTGCGCGCGCAGGCCTTTTGCGTTACTTCCCCATCATGCGCATACATGTCCTCATCTCCTGCCTGTTCCTTCTGACCTTCCCGGGCTCCTGCAAGAACGGCGGCGCCGCGCCCAAGGCCACGCCCACGCCGGCCGCGGAGACCGCCATGGACCCGCCGGCAGCCCCACCGCCGCTGGTGGTGCCCATGATCGACCGGGCCTGCTCGACCGACGCGGATTGCACGGTCACATCCAACCCGAAGATCGAAGACGGCGTCTGCTGCATGGGATGCCCGAGCATCCCGGCCGCCCGCTCCTGGGCCATGCAGGTCGTCAAGCGCTGCAACCAGTACAACACCCGGAACCAGGTCTCGGGGTGTCCAAAAGTGCTGTGCAGCGATGTGCCCGACGTGGTCTGCCGCGGCCGGGAGTGTCAGTTCCAGAGGTAGGGCTCCGGAAACAGGGCTCCGGAAACAGGGCTCCGGAAACAGACACGAACGAAACCCGGGAGAAGCGATGCCAGATCCGACCGAAGACCAAAACCAACGCCGCCTTCTGTTGACGGGGGCGGGGCTCCTCGTCGCCGTCCTCATCGGCCTCGCGCCGCACCTGGGGCGGTGGCTCGAAGCACCCGCCTCCCTGCTCACCCTGGGCGCGGTGTACTGGAGCGGATGCTGGTTCCTCGCGCTGGTCGCGGGCGACCGGAGCTCCCTGGCAGCCCTCTACCGGACGCGCATCAACCGTCGACCCGTCACCCAACTGGCGCTGGGCAACTGGGTCGCCTGATCCCGGGCCACGACTTTTCCGGAACTCAACCATCAAACATCTTGTGGAGGGCTCTTCGCAGCTCCAGAAAATGTCCCCCGCCGAAGACGACCAGGACACGCCTTCTCTGTTTGAAAGAACGGGCGATCAGATCCAGGAGATGGCGGTTCCGGAATTGCTCCCATCGAAACGAGATCTGGTTGGTCCTCAGGGATGATCTGCCGTAGGGAGCACACTCCTGGAGAGTCATTGCATCCAGAGAGAACGGTTTTCCGTGGCCCTCTTGATACCATTTCCTGAAATCCTCCACCGACAGCGCGGCGGGCTCCGTGACATGGAATCCACGCCGACTGTCCACAAGCGCTCGTTCCAGGTACGGATCGGAGCCGGTGTTCACAGACAGGCCGGCTCGACGAAGGGGCAGGATATTGGAGACCACGAAAAAATAGATAAGGTCCCGCGTGGTGATTCCGACGGGAACCAGCGCTTGCTGCATCTCCCGGCGTGAGGGTTCCCCGCCCAGGAACGGGATGCCCCGCCGGTGGGCGTTCCAGGCGGCATAGGCATTTTCTCCCGTCCAGGCGTGCGGCTTCCCCGGTTTGGGAAGGATCTGGGAAAGGTAGATGCTGTTGGAGAGACCCAGCTGGGTCGGCACCCCTTCCACAATCACCAACTCAAGATCTTTGCGGGAGAGTTCCTCCCGGATCATGCGAAAAGTCTCACTGGCGGGGTTGGACTCATGGGTCGTGGCCAGGAAGACCAGCTCCTTGCCATTCTTTCGAAATCGCTCGATCAGGGGGAGTTTACGGCCTCGCACGGCGGAGGGTAGTGATTCCCAGTCGTCGATGAGCTGGTGGGACGCTCTCAGATTCCCCACGTCACGACGTCCACAGGAAACGCAGAGGACCATCTGCACGATCAGCGCCAATGTCCTGCCAGGTCGTGAAATGGGACTCTCAGCCACGGATTCACCTCTACGGGAGATCATCCATTTGAGTCGCCGGATGTCAAGCACCGCCATGGGAGTTCAACCTCGGCACCCGTGCCCCCACGGAAGAAAGATCGTCGGCAATGGACGATTCGCCAACAAGTAAATCTCGCAAATACAGCAGTTATCGGATTCTTTTTTAATCAAGATTACTTAAATATTTACTCGTAGCGGAGAGCATCGATGGGGTTGAGGCGCGCGGCCCGGCGGGCCGGGAAATAGCCGAACAGCACTCCGATGAAGGCCGAAAAGACAAAGGCCATCAGGTTGATGTTCGAGTCGAAGACGTAAGGGACCCCCATCACGCCCGAGAGCGCGACGGAGGCCCCGTTGCCCAGCAAGATGCCGATGAGCCCTCCCAAGCCTGAGAGCATCACCGCCTCGATGAGAAACTGAAGCAGGACCTCGTTCTCCAGCGCACCGATGGCCAGCCGCGTTCCGATCTCGCGGGTCCGCTCGGTCACGGATACCAGCATGATGTTCATGATTCCGATGCCACCCACGAGCAGGCTCACGGCCGCCACGGCGCCCAGCAGCATGGTGAGGATTTTTGTGGTCCCCGTGACGGTCTCGGCGAGCTGGCGCGTGTCCATGACGCGGAAGTCGTCATCCTCGTTGGGGCCGAGCCTGCGCCGCTCACGCAGCAACTGGACGAGGCGACTCTTCGCCGAGTCGATGGAGGCGCCGTCCTTGACCGAGACCATGATGCGTTTGATGTCCTTGTTGCCTGTGATGCGGCGTTGCACGGTGCGCAGGGGCATGATGACCGTGTCGTCCTGATCCTGCCCCATGGCGGCCTGGCCCTTGGCCTTGAGCAGGCCGATGACCTGGCAGGAGAACGTCCGGATGCGGATCTCCCCTCCCACGGGGTTCTCTCGCTGGAACAACTTTTCCCGCACCGTCTCCCCGATGACGCACACGGCCCGGCCCCCCCGCTCCTCGAGCTCGGAAAACGTCCGGCCGCCGGCCAGCGTCCATCCGCCCACCACGAAATAGTCGTTGCTCGTGCCGACGATGGACGTCGACCAGTTGCGCGCCTGAAAGACCACGGTCTCAGACTTGTTCACGACCGGGGCCACGGCCCGGGCCGACGTGATCTGGGACCGGATGGCGCTGACGTCGGCGATCTTGAAGCTCTGGGCGCCCTCGGAACCGGGGCCCATCATCTGGCCGGGGACCACCATGAGCTGGTTGGCACCCATGCTGGCGATCTGGTCCGAGACCGCCCGGGTCGCACCGTTGCCCAGCGTGACCATGGTGATGACGGCGGCCACGCCGATGACGATCCCGAGGATGGTCAGAAACGAGCGCATCAGGTTGCGCAGGATCGCTCGCAAAGACAGCAGCAGGGTGTTCCAGATCATCGGGGCGCCTCCGGGTTCAGGACGTCGCGGTCCACGCAGCCGTCGACGAAATGAATGATCCGCCCGGCGTAGGCGGCCATGTCGGGTTCGTGAGACACCATGAGCACGGTGATGGATTGGCGATTGATGCCGGTGATCAACTCCATGATCTCGCGGCTGGTCTTCGAATCGAGGTTCCCCGTGGGTTCGTCTGCCAGCAGCACCGAAGGTTTGGACACGATCGCGCGGGCGATGGCCACCCGCTGCTGCTGACCGCCGGAAAGTTCTGCCGGCGTGTGGTTCTCCCAGCCGTGCAGCCCCACCTTCTCCAGCGCCTCGTACGCGGCGATCCGGCGGCGGGCCCTGGGCTCGTGCCGGTAAATCAGCGGCAGCTCGACATTTTCCAGCGCCGTGGTGCGCGACAGCAGATTGAAGCCCTGGAACACGAAGCCCAGTTGGTATCTGCGCAGCAGGGCGCGCTGGTCCCGTGTGAGGGTCTCCACGTGCACCCCCTGGAACGTGTAGCTGCCCGTGCTGGGCGTGTCCAGGCAACCCAGGATGTTCATCATGGTGGACTTGCCCGAACCGCTGGGTCCCATAACCGCGACGAACTCGCCCTGCTCGATGTCCAGATCGATGCCCTTGAGGGCCAGGAAGGACGCCGGACCATAACCATAGGTCTTGGTGACGTGACGCAGGCGGAGCAAGGGTTGTTCCGTCATTTTACGGCCGCCGTGGTATCGGTGATCACCTCGTCGCCGGGCTGCAGGGTACCACCGGTGATTTCGGTGCTCTGACCGTCGGTCGCCCCGGTCTTCACCTCCACCGGCTCCGGGCGGCCGTCACGGAGCACCCAGACCTTCGGCGTGTTGCCCCCCGGCGGCGACGGCGGCTTCTTCATCATCCGGGGGGGCCCGGGCATCAGGCTCCCCATTAGGCAGCCACCGGACCGCTTGGCTAAACCCGCGCCGGGCGTGGGTGTGAACCGCAGGGCCGCATTGGGCACCAGCAGCACGTCCTCCCTGGCCATCGTGACGATCTCGGCCGTCCCCGTCATGCCGGGTCGCAGGCTCAGATCCTCGTTCTTCACGTCGATCACGGTCGGATAGGACACCACGCCATCCTTGGTCTGCGATCCCAGCGCCACCCGCGTGATGGTCCCCGGGTACTCCCGACCGGGCCAGGCATCCACGCTGAAGGTCACACGCTGTCCAGCCTTCACCTGACCCACATCGGCCTCGTCGATGTCCACCTGCAGTTCCATCTTGCGCAGATCCTCGGCCAGCGTGAACAGCACCGGCGCCTGGAAGGACGCGGCCACGGTCTGACCGGGTTCCACGCTGCGGGAGAGCACCACGCCGTCGATGGGCGAGCGGATCGTGGCCTTTTCCATGTTGGTCGCATCGGACTGCAGGTTCGCCCGGGCCTGGGTGACGCTGGCCCGTGCGATGGCCATGGCCGCCTCAGCGCGCTTCAGGTTGGCCTTGGCCGTGTCCAGCTCGTGCTCCGCCGGCAGACGGCCACCCGAGAGTTCTTCGAGCTTCTTCAGTCGCGCCAGCTGCACCCGGGTCTCGTCCAGGGTCGCCTGGGCCTGCAGCACCTGGGCCTGCGCGGCCGACAGGTTGGCCTCGGACTTCCGCACCGCGTCCTTCAACTTGGCCAGATCCAGCTGGGCCAGCACCTGGAGCTTGGTGACCTTGTCATTTTCGTCCACCTTCACCTCCGTTACGATGCCCGACAACTCGCTGGAGATCTCCACCTTCTTGAGCGGCTGCAGGTTCCCCGTGGCCGAGACCTTGACCACTAGCGTGCCCCGCTTCGCCGGCTCGGTCTGATAGTTCACCCGGGTCTCGCCTTTTCCGGAGTTGAAAAAAAACTGGTACCCCACGAATCCCAGCACGCCCAGGGCGGCCAAAATCACGATCTTTCGCACACGGGAACCCTTCGTGTGCTGCGCGATCTGGTCTTTCAGATTCGGCTCTGTGGAGACGGGAGCGGATTCCTTTTTCTTCATGGCTTGTGGCCCTCGCCGGCTTGGCTGGATGAAGACGCGGGAGACCATCCGCCTCCCAGCGCCTTGTACAACTGGATGAGCGCGTTGACCTCCGCCGCTCGCGTGGTTGCCAGGCCATCTTCCAGAGTGAGCAGCGAGCGGCCGGTCTCGAGCACGGGCTGGAAGTCGATCACGCCGGCCGCAAACCGCTGCCTGGCCAACTCATCGGCGCGCCGGGCCGCCTCCAGCGCGCGTGTCAGTGTTTCTTTGCGCTCCCGTTGTCGCGTCAGCGTCGACACCGCGCCCTGCACCTCCCGCAGGGCGGTGAGGATGACCTGCCGATAGGCCAGCAGGGCCTGATCGCAAACGGCGGTCTGCAGCTTCAGTTGCGCGCGCAGGCGGCCGCCGTCGAACAGGGGGACCGTAATGCCACCCAGCAACGACACAAAGGCGCTGGTGCCGTTTCCAAGAAGCATCTCGACCCCGAAGGAGCCGGACAATTTGAAGGACGGATACAACTGGGCCCGGGCCACGCCCTCCCGGGCCGTCTCCGCGGCCAGCTTGCGTTCTGCCGCCCGGATGTCGGGACGGCGGCGCAGCACCTCGGCCGGGATGCCGATGGCGAAGGTGGCCGGAATCCGCGGCAGGTCCACATCCCCCGCGAGCCGAGCTCGCGTCGAGCCGGGTGTGAGTCCCAGCAGCAGGTCCAGCCTGTACAATGCCTCGGTGGAGCTGAGCTGGAGCGCTGGAAGCTGGGCGCGGGTCTGTTCCAGTTGACTGATCGCCTGCTCCAGCTCCTGGGCGTTTTCCAGCCCGGCGTCGTTCCTCAGGCGGAGCAATTGCAGCGTCTCCTCCTGCAGGGCCGTGCTCTTCTCAAAGATCTCGAGGTGCAGCCGCGCCGACCGGACCTCCACGTAGGCCAGCGCCACCTCCGCCGCCAGGGACACCCGTACACCGTGGGTCTCGGCCTCCACCACTTCCACGTCCGCCGCCGCCGCGTCGATGGCCCCGGTCACGCCGCCGAACACGTCCAGTTCCCAGCTCGCGTCGAGACCGGCCGCAAGGGAGTTCGTGTTCTCGGTTCTTCCCTCCTGATTCGATGCAAACCGGGTGCCCGCCGAGCCGGTGCCCGACACCGTCGGCTTGCGGGCCGCCCCCGCGATGACGCGGCGGGCGCGGGCCTCCCGCAGCCGGGCCACGGATTTGAGCAGGTCGATGTTCGATCGGAGGGCCTCCTGGATCAACTCAGAGAGCACCGGATCGTCGAGATGGCGCCACCAGGCGCTCAGATCGCCGGCCTCACCGGCCCGGCCCCCGGAGTTCAACGATGAACCATCGGAATCCCAGCTCCCTGGAACCCGCAGGTCCGGCTTGCGATAGGTCGCTCCCCGGCCGCAGGCGCTCAGCAGGCACCACGCCACCAGGATCGGCAGAAACCGGCCGACACGACCCTCTCCGGAACCTTGCCCGAGGACACACCTGCCCATCGCCAGGTCAAATCTTCTTGTGGCCGGTCGCAGGCGCGGTGACATGGATTCAACGACTCCTCTAGTCTTCCTCCACGGGCGCCAGCCCACCGAGGAAGAAATCGACCAGTCCCTGCACGAAGGCCTCCTGGCCCTCGTCCGGGCCACAGAACCTGCGGGAACGCACGTAATCGATGCATCCGCCGAACATGGCCCTGGCCGCCGGCAGCGTCGGCACCCGTCGGATGCGGCCCAGGCGGATCTCGGCCTCGAGGTATTCGGCGATCAACTCCACGATGACCTGGGGGGGCGGCTTGAGCGTCTGGGAGAGCAGGTGCTTCCGGGTCCCGGCGAATAAAGAGCTGGTCTCCATGATCTCAAAGAAGGGATGACCGCGAAAGACGGACGCCAGAACCTCGGTGAGGATCTGATGCAATGTTTTCGCGATATCCTCCCGCCCGACCCGCTCCGCGAGATTCAGGATCAACTCCGGGGGCTGGGTCTCCCGGCGGATCACCGCGGCCAGCAGCTCCTCCTTGGATTTGAAGCGATAGAAGATGATGCCTTCGGAGACGCCCGCGCGCTGGGCGATCTTGGCCGTCGTTGTGGCGTGCCCCTCTTCGCGGAACACCAGCACTGCGGCATCGAGTATTTGTTCTTCCAGGATGAGGCGAGGTCGTCCAGTCATGATATTGAGTTATTACTCAATAACTCGAATTGTCAAGCCGCTCACCAACATTTTATCAAAATTTCATCTTTCCCATTTGAGGACATGGGATGACGACCGCGCACCGCGATCTCCCCCGCGCCGCGGGTTCTTCCCTTTTCACGATCCAACGAGCCTCTCCGTTTCCCAATCACTACATGAACCGGGAAATCGTCCGCGTTCATCGCCCCGCGCAGATCGTCGGCGATCTTCAAGAGGGTGTTGCCCAGTTGCTTCTGGTGGGTATCAATCATTTGAGGGGGCGTCCTTTGATTTTGGTTTCAAGTTCTTTGAGGTCAGCTTCATCCTGCCCGTCGGCTTCCAGCGCCTCTTGCGTTTTACGCTGCTGGTCGAACTGGAGGTACAGTTCACTCGTACTAGCTTCCATCTGTTCATGACTGACGGAACCGGCGTGGGTGAGCAGCGAAAAACCATTGGAGGTGATGATCTGATCCACGTTCTGCTTCCAAAAATGCATCCGCGTCTCCTGCTTGTTCTTGGCCCGCAGTTCGGCGGTTTCGAGGAAGATGACCACCAGCCGATTGAGGGTGTCGATCTCGTCATCGTTCAAATAGTTCTTGGCCACGAGGATATCCGTCTTGTGCACTTGGTTGCCGTTCCAGGTGAACAGCCCGAAATGCGGATCGGCGGGATTGGCCCGCGCGGTGATGAGCTCGGCAGCCGTCTTCTGGGTTACGGCATAAAGTAGCTGGTTCTGCACGGTGGAAAAGAATGTCTGTGTGGCTGCGTCGGTCTTGTCGTAGTCCACGCAGAGGGCAAAGAGGTCGCGCACTTTCTGATAAAAGCGTTTTTCCGAGGCGCGGATGCCGCGGATCCGCGCCAGCATTTCGTCGAAGTAATCCGGGCGGCCATCCGGATTCTTCAGCCGCTCGTCGTCCATCGCGAAGCCCTTCACGAGGTATTCCTTGAGGACGGTGGAGGCCCAGCGGCGGAACTGCACCCCGCGCGGCGAGCGCACCCGGTAGCCCACAGCTAAGATGGCGTCGAGGTTGTAGAGCGTGACCGGGCGCCGAACCTCGCGCCCGCCTTCGATTTGAACTACCGAGGATTCCTCGGTAAGAGGTGGTTCCGAAAAACTGGACAGTGGGTTAAGCTACTCGGGCATATGGAGCGAGTATCATGACCAAACAATCGAGG
>PHAZ01000170.1 GCA_002841825.1 Deltaproteobacteria bacterium HGW-Deltaproteobacteria-22
CGGTCACGTTCGCCGGACGGTCGTCCCCGACGACCTTCATGGGCAATGGCGAACGGTCACGTTCGCCGGACGGTCGTCCTCGACGACCTTCATGGGCAATGGCGAACGGTCACGTTCGCCGGACGGTCGTCCCCGACGACCTTCATGGGCACCGGTAACGGTCGCGAAGGTGGGCGATGCCCTCGGAGAGGGCGCCGGCAGGGAACTCCCGCGTGGCCCAGGAGAGGGTCGCGCAGGCGCGGTCCCAGTCGTGCAGGTACTGGCCGTAGATGGCCGCCAGATCGACGAGCAGGCTCTCGCGCAGCGCGCCGGAGACCTGCGGCACCACCGAGCGGATGAACACCGCGGCCTGCTCGTGCTGCTGGGCCTTCGAGAACGCCTCGAGGCGGCGCTCGAGCTCGGCGCGTGTCCAGCGCACCCGCGCCGGCGGGGTGACGGCAGCGTGGGAAGCGAGCTGGGAGCCTGCGACGACGGTGCGGGCCGGGTCCCTGGGCGTGCGGACCACGACCTGGCCCTGCTGCACGTCGAGCTGGACCTGGTTTGGCTGCACCTCCAGGGAGAAGCGGCCGGGAGTGACCTCATAGATCACGCCGAGCACCTCAATGGTCAGTTGCGCGGTCTCCAGATAGCGCACGTTCCAGTCCAGGTGCCCTGCGAGCATGACCACATGCTGCTCGGAGCGCTTGTCGATGGTGGCGAAGTCCGAGCGCAGCGACACCTGCACGCCCGAGAAGACGCCGTAGGAGACGGTCTCGTCGAGCAGCGACTGGATCCCGGTCTCGCCGGGTCCCCACAGGGTGACGTGATTGACCTGCGGCTCGGGCAGCCGTTCTGCAGCAGACCAACTCTCGCGCACCACGGGCGCCTCGGCCACCTCGGCGGGTCCCGCATCGGTGAGCGCCGGGATGACGGGACGAATCGGCGTCAGCGGCGTCCGCAGCACGAACCAAAGCAGCAACACCAGCGGCGAGGTGACGGCGGGGACCCACCAGGAGGCGAACCGGGCCCCGCGTCGATGCGGGACGCGCAGGGCGGCGATCACGCGCTGATCCAGCGCGACCGGCGTCCTGACATCCTGGTGTGCGGCTCTGGCCCGCTCGAGCGGAGTCTGCATCAATTCAGTCCTTTTCCGAGGCCGGCTCTCCAAAGAACACGGCCAGTTGCTTCCGGGCGGCCTTGAGCCGACGCGACACGGACCCCTTGTTGAGGTGCAGGATGCGCCCGATCTCCGGAATGTCGACATCTTCAAGATAATACATGATCACCACCACGCGCTGCTTGACGGGAAGCGATGCCAGCGCCCCGTCGAGCCGCTCGAGCCACTGCGCGTCCGTCGCGGCCTTCTCGGGCTGCACGAAGTCCGTGCCGCCGGCCGTGTACACGCTGGGCTCCTTGTGAAAGAACCGGTTCAGCAGCGTCACCAGGTTCTGCTCGCGCCGGACCTGGTTGATGCACACGTTCATCGTGGTGCGGTAGATGAACGCCTTGGGGCTGTCCATCTCGGGCAATTGATCCCAGCGCTCGGCCAGACGAAGGAAAACCTCCTGCATCCGGTCCGCCGCCCACTCGGGGTCCCCGCGCCTGAAGCGCAGACAGACGCGGTACACCATGTCCTTGTGCGCCAGGTACAGTTCAGCTATCGTATCGGACGAAGCCTGACGCATGTGGACTCCCGTGGGACAGATCGTCCCGCGAAAAGTTGTTGGATGAAGCGAAAATCACAGGAAAAACCCGGAACGGCATGGAATGACCTGCCGCATGCAAGCCCGGTTGGTCATTCCGGACCCCTTCCTAGGGCTCGAAGAAGTCGACATGGTACGGAACGAAGAAGGTGATGCCGTCCTCGATTTCGAGCTGGCCGAACGTCGGGTTCTTCAGGTTCTGGACGATGCGCTTGACCGCGGTGGCCTCGATGCTGCCGATGGGGGCGGCGTTCTGGTCCGGCGTCAGATACAGCGGCAGGGCCAGGCGGGTCTTGTAGTCGTACGGAACGTCGATCGCCGGCGACGACTTCGAGGTGCTGCCCGGATTGCCGCAGGTGCAGGCGCTGTACTGGTTGCCCTTGGCGATCTCCTTGTCCATCCAGCCGATGATGGCGAACGGACCCGTGGGGGTGGGCTTGAACATCACCTGGGTGCGCTTGCCGGCCGTGGAGCCGGTCATGAGCACCTGGGTCTCGGCGTTGCACATCGGCAGCTGGATGATGGTGTCTTCCTTGGCAGCGGTGCCGAAGATCTCGAACAGGGCGGCGTCCTTGCGCAGCTCCTTCTTCGGGGCGCTTTTGTCGTATTTGGCCGGGAACGCAACAATACCCTTGGACTCGGCCAGCAGGGAGGTCTTCTTGACCCACACCTTCAGGAAGACCGGCGAGCAGTTCGAGTTCATCTCATGCGAAATCAGCGCCCAGTCGTCCTTGATCTCCTTGACCGTGGCGGTGATCGGGCTGGAAACAAAGCCGACCTCGGTGCCCTTGGGACTGTCGAACAGCAGCGTGCCGCCAGCCAGCGACACCTCGACCTGATACATGTCGAGGTGGCCCATGACCCAGAAGTTGTCGCGGGCCACGCGCACCGGCATCATGACCTGACCGTCCATCTCGACGAGCACGCCAGTCTGGAATACGCGGTACGGCGGACGCATCTTGATGCGTTTGTCGGGCGCCACCAAAAGGCTCAATGTCTGCACGGCAGGCTTCACCTCGACGTCCTTGTCGTTCTTCATCGGGAACTTGGCCCAGCCCGGAAGCGGCGGCGGCGGACCCTTTTCGGGGACCTCCACCCTGTTCTCGACGGGTGAGTCGCCATTGTCATCCTTCACCGGTCTTTTTCCGGGATCCTTGGGCGTACAGGCGACAAAAGCCAGCGCGGCCAGCGTGAACGTAATTTTTTGCAGTTTTTTCATCTTTCTACCTCCGGAAATTCGATACAGTGAATCTACTCACAAACGCCGGTTTTTTCAAACCGAAATCTCAGTTTTTTATTCACCTTCAGCTTGATTTTCCCTCAAAAGAGCCAAAGAATGTGCCCGTTCCCGGGGAAGTATATTGTGCATCACGCCCCGGTCACCGAAAGGAGTCTCTTCATGTCCACCGTCAAGCCGTTCCTAGGACTGCGCCCCACGCCCGAGCATATCGACAAGGTCGCCGCTTTCCCGTACGACGTCGTCAATTCAGAGGAGGCCCGCGCGCTGGCCGAGGGCAACCCCTATTCTTTCCTCCGCGTCTCCAAGCCCGAAATCAATCTCGACCCGTCCGTCTATATCTACGACGAGGTCGTGTACAAGACCGGCGCCGACCAACTGCGCAAGCTGGTTCAGGACGGTATCCTGATCCGCGAGCAGGCCCCTGCGTTCTATGTCTACTCCCAGAAAATGGGCGACCACGTGCAGGTCGGCCTGGTCGGCTGCGCCTCCTGCGAGGAGTACGACCGCGACATCATCAAAAAGCACGAGTTCACGCGCGCCGACAAGGAGGAGGACCGCGTCCGCCACGTGGTAGCCCACAATGCCCACACGGGTCCGATCTTCCTGGCCTATCGCTCCGAGCCCGAAGTCGACAAACTGATCATGGAAGTCACCAAAGAGACACCGCTTTATGAGTTCACCAACGAGGACGCGATCACCCACACGTTCTGGATCGTGAAGGAACCCGCCCGCCATGCCGCCATCGAGAAGGCCTTCGCGCAGCGCGTCCCCACCCTCTATGTCGCCGACGGACACCACCGTTCCGCGTCGGCCGCCCGCGTCGGCCGTGCCCGCAAGGAAGCCAATCCCTGCCACACGGGCCAGGAAGAGTACAACTTCTTCCTGGCGGTGTTCTTCCCGCACAACCAACTGAAAATCATGGACTACAACCGGGTGGTCAAGGACCTCAACGGGAACACGCCCGAGCAGTTCATGGCGAAGATCGGCGAGAAGTTCACGGTCACGCCGGCCTCCGCCCCGCGCCCGACGGGCCGCCACCATGTGACGATGTACCTCGAGAAGAAATGGTACGAGCTGGTGCCCAAAGCCGGTACCTACCCCGAGAACGACCCCGTTGGCTCCCTGGACGTCTCGATCCTGCAGAACAACCTGCTCGCCCCCGTGCTGGGCATCGCCGATCCGCGCCGTGACAACCGCATCGACTTCGTCGGCGGCATACGGGGCCTCGGTGAGCTTGAAAAGCGCGTGGCCAACGGCTTCGCTGTCGCGTTCGCGATGCATCCGACCTCCATGGACGAACTGATGGCGATCGCGGACTCCGGCAACACGATGCCGCCGAAGTCCACCTGGTTCGAACCCAAGCTGCGCGACGCCCTCGTGATCCACTCGCTGGACTAGGACCCGGGCGGGAAATCTGCAACGAGCCATCTGAATTCTTGCGCGATCGCGCCCTCCCATGCCAAGGTGAACCCCATGAAAGTCTGCATCCTTTTTGGTGGACCCTCCCGTGAACATGACGTCTCCGTCAAGAGCGGCGTGAACGTGGCCCGCGCGGCCCTGGCTGCCGGACACGAGACATGGCCAGCCTTCTGGACCCCCAGCGGCGCATGGAAGTGCTCCGAACATGCGCTGGACGATCCCGCCGCGATCGATCGCTTCCTTGAGTCCATCCCGACGCTGCAGGAGCTGGACGCAAGCGCCTTTCTGACCTTCTGCTCCGGGCACCGCATCGAGTGTGTCTTTCCGGTCCTCCACGGCCCGTGGGGCGAGGATGGCCGCATCCAGGGCTTCTTCCAGGTCGCCGGCATCTCCGTCGTAGGCCAGGACGTCCTCGGCGCCGCGATCTCGATGGACAAGCTGGTCACCAAGGCCCTGCTGGTCTCCGCGGGCCTGCCCACGGCGCTCCACGTGGAGATCTCGGCCCCCGATCCGGACCAGGCGCTGGTGAAGATCCGTGGCAAGCTCGATTTTCCATTTGTGCTCAAGGCGCCCTCGGAGGGCTCCTCCTTCGGCATCGCCATCATCCCGGACGAAGCCAGGTTCCGGGAGGAGTTCCCCTCCATCTTCGCCATGGAGCGCCGCGTGCTCGTCGAGGCGTTCTTTCATGGAAGGGAATTGACCTGCGGCGTGCTGCGCGCGCTGGACGGCAGCCTGCAGGCGCTTCCGCCCACGGAAATCGTGCCCCGGGTTTCCACTTATTTTGATTTCGAGGCGAAGTACCGCCCCGGCGGCTCCGACGAGATCACCCCCGCGCGCATCACCCCCGCGCAGACGGCCCGGATCCAGGAGCTGGCCATCGCCACACACGAGGCGCTGCGCCTGGGCCAGTTGTCACGCATCGACTTCCTGCTGCGCGAACCCGACCAATGGGTCGTCCTCGAGGCCAACGCCCTGCCCGGTTTCACGGCCCAGAGTCTGTATCCCCAGGCCGCCGCGGCCTGCGGCATCGCTTTCCCTGACCTGGTGGATCACCTGATCGCGACGGCTATTCCTGCGTATCTTCCCCCGGATCGCTCCCGTACCCGCTGACCTCGGGCTGGGGCGCATCTTCGGCACCGCCCTGATCCTTCTTGTCCACCTCGGTCGGCTTGACCGGGCTTTCGACCGACCGCTCCTCGGAGCGTGCATCCGTGGGCGTGGTCTGCGGAGCGGGCGTCGAGCAACCAAGAACAAACAGGCTTGCGAGCAGCATCATTGAGAATCTTTTCATGGTCTCTCCTTGACTATTGTTAATAAACTACGCAACCGTTTTCGTAAAAACCTATTCCTGCGTATCCTCGCCGGGATCGCTGCCGTAGCCGGACACGGCCGGCGTTGTCCCGTCATCGGCATCGAAATCCTCTGCATTCTTGTCCTGCCCGGCAGGCTTGTCCTTCATGTCGGACTGCTCCTGAAGATTTCTATGTTTTGCCTTGTGCGGGCAGGTGCCGCCATCTTTTCGGGCGTGACTTCCGCAGCCCAGGGCAAACAGTCCCACGATCAGCATCAACGCGAATTTTTTCATGGTGTCTCCTTCGAAACAGCCCTTTGGCGGGCGGCTCCGTTTAAAGCAGTTCGAACACAGAGATCGCCCAGAGCACCCCTCCGGCCCAGGCCAACAGGAAGGCCGCGCCGGCCGCCCACATCAGGCCCGTCCCAACCCACCTGGCCATGCCGGGACCCGAGACGGCCTGCTCGAGGCGGGCGCCGAAGTCCTCCGCCGATGGCCGGCGGCCAGGCTCGGCGCGCAGCGCGTCGAACACCACCACGTCAAGGACCTCAAGGTTGGTCTTCTTCCAACTGATGGGGGTGGGCATGCCCACCGGATAGCGCCCCGTCACGAGGAACAGAAACCAGGCCGCACCGATGAACACGGCGGACTTCTCCGTGGGTGGATTGCCGGTCAACCGCTCGGGCGCGAAGATGGAACCGGCCGGCGGCAGACCACCTCCCGCGGAGAGTCCGGCGATCGACGCCGGCTCACGGCCGATCAGGACCTTCCATTTTCCTTCGAGGCGGACGATCTCCCAGGGAAGGATCTCCCGGTAATGTGCAAAGGCGCCAGCCCCGGCGAGCTCGCTCCACAACGCGTAGGCGGCCTTCGGATCCATCGGAGCGACCGACGGCAGTGTGGCCTCGGGCCATGGCCATATTCGAAATTCACGCCCCTCGTGGAGGCCCTGCTCCAGCGGCGCCAGTCCCCAGGTCTTGCCGGGCATGGCCGAGGCTTCCCTGGACGGCGCGGCGGCCGGAGCCCAAAAAGCGAGACCGCGGACCGCGTCCTTCTCGCACTGAAGCCAGGTGCCCGAAATGTCCTGCCTGAACTGGACCCTCGTGCGCCAGCCCGGAAGCGTGAGGGAACCCTCGGTCTGGGTGTTGGGCAACGGGGCATGACAGGCCGGACATCGGGGCAGCGCGGCGGACTCGGACAGGCAGAACGGACAGAGAATGCTCATTCAACCTGATCTCCACTGACCTCGAAGCCCTGACGCAGGAACTCCAGGAAAGTCTCGATGTGCACCTGATGATCCTCGGTGAGATCAGCAAAGGACACCCCCACCTGGAACTGTTCCTGTGTCTCCTGGGCGCACCAGGCGACGCGGGCCGAGAGCACCAGGGGCTCGCTCTGGGCGTTGGGGCCGAGCAGCAATGAGAGTTCGATCTGCACGATCTCATTGCGGGGGAGTGGCGCCGGCAGCAGCAGGCAGAGCCCCCCCTTGCTCAGGTCGCGCGTCTGCACGGTGGTGCGTCCAGCGGAACTGGACAGCCCCACCTCGGTGATGACATCGTATCGGGTGGATAATCGGCGATCGGAATATGCGTCGTTCATCGTCTCACGATCCACGCGGGAGCATCCTGGAGAAGGCGCCCGCGGTCTGAGCGTCCAGCGCGGCCTCCAGCTCCTCGCACACCAGCAGCCGCTTCAGGGTCGGGGCCTGC
Source organism: Deltaproteobacteria bacterium HGW-Deltaproteobacteria-22 (assembly GCA_002841825.1). Lineage (GTDB taxonomy): Bacteria > Myxococcota_A > Polyangia > HGW-17 > HGW-17 > HGW-17. The sequence goes on from PHAZ01000170.1 coordinate 7,342, forward strand.
CGGAATTCAAGAACTTCATTCAACCACTGATAGTACAGACGGCGCGTCCGATCCAGCCGATTCTGCAGCAGTTTCTGCCGCGCCCGCACTTCGCGTTCCAGAGTAAACTCCCTGCCATCGAAGATCAAGCGCCGCAAATCCCAGGAAGCGCGGATTTTCCAGAAACTGCGCATCCCGAGGTCCTCGTCGGCCGAAAGTTCCTGCCCGGGCCGCCAGGAAGAACTGACGTCGAGCAGGTCCGTGCGGCCCCACTCCACCGTCACCGCCGGGATCCAGTTGGCATGACGGATCCTTCGTCGGGTGCTGCGGGCAGGCTCCGCGACGCGCCCCTCCTGACGACGCACGAGGCGCTCCAGTCGCGCAAACGAGCACGACGGCAGCGTGAACGATCGGCAGTAGCGGCTGCGCAGGCCGTACTCAAGGCACAAGCGTCGGATCGCCCCTCGTGCACCGGAAACGGGATCGGTGGGCTGGGTTTCGAGGTGTCTGAGGCTGGTATGGGCAGGATTTAACGAAAGGACCAACATTGAATACAGCAGGACCAACATGGGTGTCTCCTTCTAATTTGGCGTCCACACGCGTGATCTCAGAACGCGGAAAGTATCTCCAGTTCGTCACGCCAGGCCAGCAACTGGAGCCCTGCGCGGGTCCGCAGTCCCGCGTCAGCCACCGTGACCAGCGCAAGATTCAGACGCCGCGCCGCGTCGCAAAGTTCACTGATTCGACCGCGATCCGGCAGGAGAGGGTCCCTGTCACCGGACGGAAACGGAAATGAGAGCATCACCCAGAACGTCGTGGCGCTCGAATACTCCGCCCCGTCGGGTGACAGCCGCAGGCTGCGCTCCGCCGACAGTTCCACCCTGGGAAGCCACCACCGTCGCCGCGGCACCCGCACGCCTGGCCCCCGACGGCAAAGCCGCTCGATCGCAGCCCATTCCGGAAGATTCTCGGCCACCTTTTCAGCCCTGTCTTCGCCGAACCCCACCCGCTCGAACAGGTCCGCTCCTGCACACACGCCCCCGGATGGCAGGAACCGGAGCCGGACCGACGGTGGCAGTCCGGCCTCGCACGACCGTCCGACCGCCGGTCGCCTCGGGGTCCGCATTGGGGATGCCTTCTCCCCGCACGGCGAGGGTTCAATGACCACGGATCGCAGATATACGCACGACGGAGCGAGTTGCAGGGCGAACGCGAAGAGCAGGAGCGGCATGCCCGGAACAGCGCAAATTCGGGGCCAGATCGAAAAGGTCCGAAGTGGCTTGAAAATCGTGACCTGCATCAAGGTCCCGCGGACTCAAGCGTGTCCGGATCCGGACGGAAATCGCCAGGTTCCGCGACGACACCCGGTGACGGCGGACTGAAACCTCAATGATTGAACGTCGTTCATCATGGTGTGGCCCGACGGGGAACCAGGGCAGTCGAGTTCTAATTTCGGAGACTAATCCGCCAGGGGTCCACGGTGACGGTGACGGTGACGGTTGCCGGTGGT
>PHAZ01000171.1 GCA_002841825.1 Deltaproteobacteria bacterium HGW-Deltaproteobacteria-22
GGCCACGATGCCTTCGATTTCTGCCTGCAGTTCATCAATCTGGGCTCGGCCCGAATACATCATGTAACCGCCGGAACCCATCAGGACCGCTGCAGCCACCGCGCCGATGATGGGCCATTTCATGGAGTAGCGTTCAACGGTCTTGTAGCGGATGCCCTGCTCGAACTTGTTCAACTGGACGGACTTCTCGGCGACCACGCCCGGAGGCAGGAAGATGTCCTCGGACAGGGGAATGAAGCCGTCCTGGTTGGCGGTGACCAGGTGGCGCCCGCCGGTGAGGGTGACGCTCTTCTGGAAAGGACACATGGCCAAAAGCCCGCCGTCGACGTAGATCTTGGTGCCTTCCTGCGTGCACTTCATGGTGAGCACCGAGAGGGTGCCCATGAGCTCGAGGTATTTTTCCTGGGCTTCCTTGTACCGGTGCATCTCGACCGGGTCGGGGCCGTATTCAAGAACGATCTTGAACATGTTGGCAGCTTCCAGCGGCCGGCTCATCATGGCCATCGTGACGCCCATGTTGAACAGGATCCGGGGATGGGGCCACATGGCATAGGCCTGCTGATAGAGCTCCAGCGCCTCGGGCAGCTGGCGATCCTCGAACTTCGCGTTGGCTTCCGTGAACAATGCCCTGGCTTTCTCGGCCTCGGCCTTGGGCGTCACATCTTCATAATTCTGGGTCTGGGTGGGCAGGACGATGTTCTGGGTGACGACCGTAACGCCCTGCGCATTCGCCTTGGGCTTGGCATCCGGAAGATCCAGTTTCTCCTGGGCCGCCACCGGAGCGATCTGTCCAAACCAGCAAAAAAGACCCAGTAAAATCGTTATTCTCGCGTGCATTGGGCACCAAATCCTTCGAAAGTATAGCATCCATTCCAGAACGGACCGGACAATTAATTAAATAATTATCGCTCCGGCAGGCTCTGAATAATCTTAGACCTCAGCGCCTGCAGTTTGCGGACCGTATCTTTTTCCTTGTCGAGCAGGACCGCCAGGTTCTTTCGAGCCTCGTCAGCCGCCAGACGTGCGGTGCGCTCGAGCTCGGCGCTCTTCTTGACCTGCTGGGCGGCCGCCTCGGCGCGACGGGTCGCCTCTTCGGCACGCTTCTGCGCCGCCTTGGCGTCGTCGAGGGCGACCACGAGGGCCTTGTTGGATTCCTGGACCTTCAACTGGGCGGCGCGCTCCTGATCACGCGCCTTCTCCACTTCCTTGAGGCGGGAGCTGGCCAGACCCTCGGCGGACTTTGCACGCTCGGTCTCATCGGCCAGCAGCACCATCTTCTTCTTGACCTCCTGCTCGGCCAGGGCGGCACGGTCGGCTTCCTTGCGGGCAACCTCGGCCTGCGAGCGCGCCTTCTGCTCGGCGCCGCGGATCATGAACAGGGCGCCGATGGCACCCAGGGTTACCAGGGCCATGAGGACGATCGCCGTACCGATCAGGTATTTCTTGCGCCGCGCCGAACGCTCCGACAGCCGGAACGCATGATCCAGGAACAGGCGCTCGAGATCGGTGAGGCCGCCCTGGTAGCGCTTGAGCCACAGACGCGCCTCGTCGAGGGCGTCACCGGACCACAGCAGGCCGTTGGGCCGGCTGCGCAGGTCCCACTGCTTGGCCGCCTCGCGAAGCTGCTGCAGCATGGCGGCGTTTTCGTTGTCCTCCTCGAGCCAGCGCTTCAGCGTCTGCCACCGGGCGATCAGCGACTCGTGCACGATCTCGACCTGGGCGTCCTCGCCATGCTCGCCGATGTTGGACACCGTCAGCAAGCGGGCCAGGGCCAGCGTCTTGAGGATGCGCGCGGCGACCTCCTGGCCCATGATCGCGCGAATCTCGGAGACGGTGATGACCGCACGGGTCCCGTCGGAGGTGACCAGGCGCTGGAACAGACGCTTGACCGCCGTCTGATCCTGGGTGGTCATGCCCGACAGCACCGCGTCGGCGTGACGCGCCAAGGCACCGCCCACGCCGCCCATTTCTTCGTAGACCCGGCGCGTGAGCAGCTTGCGGTTCTTGTCGCGGTTCTCCCACAACTTGGAGGCGGTGAACTGCAGCAGCGGAAGCGCCGCGGGTTCGTCGCGCAGGGAGTTGACCATCTCCTCGACCATGTGCGGATCCTCGAAGGCGTAGCCGATCAACTGCGCCGGCCGCACGATCGCGTCGTGGAGGCCCTGGCTGTTGGGCGCCTGCAGGATCGTCACGTCGCGGGTGACCTTCTCCATCAGGTCGGGGAACTCGGCGACGCGGTCGAGGAAGTCCGAACGCATGGCCAGCACGACGCGCACCGGGATCTCGGGGTCCTCGCCCGCGCCCGACAGCGCCGTGTTGAACAGGGCAGCCTCCTCGAAGTTGACGAGGGTGAAGGTCTCCTCGAACTGGTCAACGAAGAGCATGACGGGATGGCCCGTTGAACGCGCGCGGGCGCGCAACAGCGTTCCGAGCTGGCCGGGCTCCTTCTGGAGCTTGTGAGCCAGCTGCTGCTCCTCCTTGGCCGACTGCAGGTTGACCGTGGAGGAGCCGCCGCCGCGGAGCAGGGAGTTGGCCAGCGCGGCGAACGGGTCGCGGCCCGGCCGGATGACGATCATGTCCCAGGGCTTGCGGCCCTGCCGCTTGATCGCAGGAATGACGCCCGCCCGGATGAACGAGCTCTTGCCCGCGCCCGAGGGTCCGATGACCGCCAGCAGCGCGTTCTGGCTCATCTTGGCGATGAAGCGCGCGGTCTCCATGTCGCGACCGAAGAACTTGTCGGCGTCACGCTCCTGGAAGGAGGACAGGCCGGGATACGGCGCATCGGTCTCGGTCAGGCGGCGGCCGACGCTGGCGTTCGGATCGGCCTGCTCGAGGTCCTTGATCAACTCGTTGACGTCGGGATAGCGGTACTGCTTGCGCTTGGCCAGGCACTTGGCGATGACGTCGGAGAACTCCTGCGGGATCGTGGGGTCGACGTCACGCACGGAGCGGTAGGCGATGTCGAGGCTGCCGGCGGCATCGGCCAGCGCCTGGGCGGCGCGCGTGCCCGTGGGATGCTCCATGGTGAGCATCTCGAACAGGATGACGCCCAGCGCGAAGATGTCGCTCTGCAGGTCGACCTTGGCCACGCCCCACTGCTCGGGGGACATGTACGCATAGGTCCCCATGATCGCGCCGGCCTTGGTCAGGCCCTGTCCGCCGTCGGCCGCGATCTCCTTGGCCAGCTGGGCCTTGTCGACCTGGGTGTCGTCGGCGGTGTCGATCATCTTGGCCAGACCGAAGTCCAGGACCTTCACGCCGCCGTCCTTCATGACGTAGATGTTGTCGGGCTTCAGGTCGCGATGGATGATGCCCTTGGAGTGGGCGGCGCCAAGCGCCTTGGCCACCGGGATGATGTAGTGCAGCGCCTGGGAGGCGGGCAGCTTGCGGCCCTTCATGATCTTGGTCAGCGGGCTGCCCTCGAGATACTCGAGCACGAGGTAGGAGGAGCCCTGGAACTCGCCGACGTCGTAGATCGTCACGACGTTCTCGTGGTTCAGTTTCGCGGTGGCCTGCGCCTCGATCATGAACCGCTGGCGGAACTTGGCCTTGGCGCTGATCTTCTTGTTCAGGAACTTGATCGCGACCTTTCGGCCCAGCTTGGTGTCGTGGGCGACGTAGACAGCACCCATGCCGCCGCGACCCAGCAGCTTGATGATTTCGTACTTGTAGACCATGGTGCCGGCAGTGTAGACATCCTCGCCCTGCGGGAAGCCGGGCTCGGTCGCCCCGGGGGAGGTGGCTGAGCCGAACTTCTGCTTGCCGCCGTCGATGACGCGCTGCCCGATGCGGGAGTCGGAGATGCCGGACTGCCCCTGGACCTTGCTCTCATTGTGGGACCCGTCCGAGTTGAACGAGATGACCCAGTTGTCCTCGACGGCCCCGGCAGCCTCGGTCTCCTCGTCGTTGTCCAGATCCTCGGAGGGCTGCAGGTTGGTCTCCTGCTCGCTCATGGAGCCTTTCGGCGGCAGGGGCGGCGGACCACCGATCGGACTCGTGCCCATGATCGTTTGTCTGAACTTGCCGGGGCTTTGGGGGTCGTTCGGGTTTTTGCTCATGAAAGGATCCTTCGCTTCAACACTGGAAAAACCGCGCGCTGAACGGCTGACGGATTCTTCCGGTGAATTTCGTTCATAAAGTCATTGCGTCAATTGCATAACCTCTGCAATCACAGACAGCTGTGCCAATATATCACTTTATCCTTTTTTTGTCCGAATTTTTTTATTTTTACAGAACGAAAAAGCGTGATTTTCGGCGCTCGGCTGCATCCTCAGGAGTCGGAACCAAAGATTTTCTGGAACAGTCCTTTTTTCGAGTTGACGGACTGGCCGCCGAGCTCGGCGAGCTGCCGGATCAGCGCCTCCTCTTCGGACGAGAGGGAGTTGGGGACCTGCAGGCGGACATGCACGTGCAGGTCGCCGCGACGGGCGCTGCCGCCCGGGGTTCCGTCCATGTGCGGGACACCGCAGCGCGGCAGGGTGAGAATCTCTCCGGGCTGGGTGCCGGCTGGCACCTGGAGGGGCTCCTTGCGGTCGCCCTCCTCGGTGGGCACGGCGATCTCAAGCTGGGTCCCCAGTGCCGCCTGCGCGAACGAAACCGTCCGCTCCGTGTGCAGGTCCACACCGTCACGCTCGAAGTCGGCGTGGGGCTTCACCTCGACGGTGACGTACAGGTCGCCGGCGACGCCGTTGTCCGGCGCGGGCTGGCCCTTGCCGGTGAGCCGGATCGTGCGGCCATGGTCGATGCCTGCAGGGATGGTCACCTTCAGGGACTCCGTTTTTTGCACTTTACCTCGTCCCTTGCAGGACGGACACTTGTGCTTGACCACGGAGCCCTCGCCACGACAGGCCGGGCAGGTCTGGGCGAACATGAAAAACCCCTGGCGCAAGGCGACCTGGCCCTGCCCCTTGCAGGTCTCGCAGACCATGCGCGCGGTGCCGTCCTTGGCCCCCGTGCCGTGGCAGGCGTCGCAGGCGACCTGCCGGTTCACCGACAGGCTCTTCTGGACGCCGAACAGGGACTCCTGAAAGCTCAGTTCCAGGCCCATGACAATGTCCTCGCCCTTGCGGCGGACACGTCCTCCGCCGAACAGGTCGCCGAAGATGTCGCCGAGGTTGGAGAAGATGTCGTCCATGGAATTGAAACCCTGGAAGGGGCTTCCTCCGGCTCCCTGGAAGCCGTAGCGGTCAAACGCCGCCCGCTTGTCGGGATCCGAGAGCACCGAGTACGCCTCGGCGGCCTCCTTGAACTTCTCCTCGGCCTGATGGTCATCGGGATTCCTGTCCGGATGGAACTGCTGGGCCAGCTTGCGGTAGGCTTTTTTTATCTCGTCGCCCGAGGCGTCCTTGGCGACGCCGAGCACTTCGTAGTAATCACGTTTGGACATTGGGGTGTTCCGGTCTACATCTTGGGGATTTCGGGCATGATCGTGATTTCGATACGCCGGTTGAACTTCTTGTTGTCCTCGGAGTCGTTGGACTTGACCGGCTGAAACTCGGAGTAGCCCGCGGCAGACAGCATTTTCGGAGGCACGCCTGCCTCCTGGAGCACGCGCACGACGGCCACCGCGCGGATCGACGAAAGCTCCCAGTTGTCCTTGTGGACCGAGCGCTTGATCGGATCGTCGTCGGTGTGGCCGGCCACCTGGAAGTGGCGGCCCGTGAACCCCGCGAGCACGGCCGCGACGTCCTTGAGCGCCTGCACGCCTTCAGTGCGGACCTTGGCCTTGCCCGGGTCGAACAGGATGTTGGCCTTGAGCTTGATGACCAGGCGGCCGTTGAAGTTGACGACCTCGAGATCACCGGAGTCGATCAACTTGCGGAAGCGCGCCTCCATGACCTTGAGCGACTTCATGCGCTCCTCGGCCTCGGCGCGTGCCTTGCGGAGCTCCTCGAGCTCCTCCTTGGTGGCCTCGAGCTGGTCCTTGAGCTCGCCGGCCTCGCCGGAGATGCGGGCGTGCTTTTCCTTCCAGTCGCCGATCTCGGTGGCCAGACGCTTGTTGTCGGCCCCCTTGAGTTCGAGCTCCTTCTTCAGGCTCTCGCGGGCCTGCTGGAGCGTGGTGTATTCCATCTTCAGGGTCTTGTACCGGCTGACCTGGGACTCGTATTTGCCCTTGGTGACGCACCCGGCCAGGCCGAACACACCGATACCGAAAAGGATGATATATTTATGCATGGCACCCTCAGACGTGAGAAAATGTGGTCGGATGAAAGCCGACAATCGGACTAGTCCCGGCCGCTCAGGATGGTCAGCAGATCGAGCAGGTACAGGAACAGGCCGATGAGGTCGATGAACAGCATCCAGGCGCCGGTGACGGCTTCGTCCTCGTGGATGCGGTGAATCACTTGGGAGGTGTCGAACAGGATGTACATCGAGAAGATGGCGGTGCCGCCCACGGCGATGCCCAGATGCAGGATCGTGGACTTGATGAAGAAGCTCACGATGCCCGCGCCGATGAGCAGCAGGAGCATGACGAACAGGAAGCCGCCCATGAAGGAGAAGTCCTTCTTGGTGATGTGCACGAACGCGGTGAGGCCGCCGAAGACCAGCAGCGAGAGGACCGCGGCCTGGGCGAAGATGGATCCCAGTCCGGCGGTGACGTACATCTTGGCGAGGACTCCGAGGAAGACGCCCTCGAGGATGGCGTAGATGCCGAAGAGCACCAGGTTCAGGCCCTTGACCCGGCTGGAGAACATGCCGGCGATCAGCACAAGCATGGAGGCGCCGAAGATGCCCCAGAAGAAGCCCCGGCTGATGCTCTCGAGGGCGATCTGCTTGTAGGCGACGAACCCCGTGGCGACCATCAGGGCGACGGCGCCAAACAGATAATTGTACACTTTTGCGATGAATGCACCGCGCTCACTGATGTCAAGCGAGGCAACGCCATCGGCGATTCTCTCACCACGAACTGATTTCAACATGGCCATGATGACACTCCTTTGTTTTGCGAAAAAAAGTTACGTCCTTTCGCGGACGGAACCCATTTTAATCCCCACAGCGGAAATTTCAATCCCTCATCTGCAGTAGTTCACCGGGGGCGGCTTGGGCAGCTGGCGATCCACCAGGTATTTGTTCTGCAGGCCCAGCAGCCACTCCATGCCCTTCTGGTTGAGGATGCGGGCGGTCAACTCTTCCTTCAGTTTGGACCGCACCTGATCATACGGCAGGTAGCCTGACTCGATGCGCTCGAGGATCTCGAGGTACCAGACCCCCGAGGTGGTGCGCACGGGACCGAGGATGACTCCCTCGGCGGGCGCCTTGCCGGTCTTGGGAAACAGCAGCTGGTCGACGGCCGGCGTGTAGGTGCCGGGGGTGACCTCGGCGCGCAGGCCTCCGGTGCTGACGCTCTTGGCACGGCTGTACCGCTCGACGAGCTCGGAGAACGGCGTCTTCGCTGCGATGGCCTTGTCGATGGCCTCCAGCGTCGCCGGCGCGGCCTCACGGTCGGGAATGAAGATCTCGCGCACCGAAGCGCGCTCCTCGGCGTTCACCTCGCGCAGCTTCTGCTGGTAAAAGGAGCGGATCGCCTGCTCCTCGACGTTGACCGAGAGCTTGACGACCTCGTTCATCAGGCGGCTGCGCAGCAACTGGCGCCGCACGTCCTTGCGCCACAGCAGATACGGATAGTTCTGCGCCTCGAGCTTCTCCTGCAACTGGGACAGGTTCTCCATGCGGTTCTGCTTGACCAGCATCTCGATGGTGGCGTTGAGCTCGGTGGAATCGATGTAGATGTTATGCTTCTGCGCCTCGACCTCCATGAGGACCATGGCGATCTCGTCCTTCATGGCCTCGTGCCAGATGTCCTCCACGGCGCGGTCACGGTCGGCGCCCGCGGGCATGCGGCAGACCTCTTTCATGTAGGGCTGCATCTTCTGCTGGAGATCGGAGACGAGGATGATCTGCGGACCCACCACCACGGCGATGCCCTCGACCACTTTCGGGCGTGCCGGAGCGGCCAGCAGGAAGACGGGCATCAACCAGGGAATCAGGTGCATGGGAAAAAATCCTTCTTACTGCTGGGGAGCCGGAGCGACGGGACCGGGACCCACAGGGCCGGGACCCATGCCGTGGGGGCCGCGGGGACCGTCGGGGCCCATGCCGCGGGGACCGGGGCCCATGCGGCCGGGCATCATGGGGCCGGCACCATGGGGGCCGCCGGGGGCCGCGAAGTCGGGACCGGGACCGGGCGTGGTGGTCGTGTCCACCTTCACCAGGGCCAGCTTGTCCTTGTGGATCTTGATGTTCGCCTTGGCGCGGAGCTCCTCGACATACTTCTGGAATTCCTTCTGCTGCCGGTCGGTCAGGATGCGGCGCTTCAACTGATCCTTGACGTCAACCATCTTCTTGTCGACGGCCGGGCTGATGCCCGACAGGCGCATCACGGCCCAGCCCTTTTCAACCTTCACCGGTCCGGTGAGATCGCCGGCCTTGGCCATGGCGAAGGTCGCGTCCACGACGGCCTTCTCGATCTTGGAGCCTTCCTTCTCGAAGAAGGGCAGCAGGCCGGAGCGGGACTTGGTCTCCTCGTCGATGCTGTTGTCCTTGACCAGCTGCTGGAAGGCGCGCAGATCGCCGGAGGTCTTGTCGACCTCGGCGCGGATGGTCTTGGCCTTGGCCTCGTCGCCCACCACGATGATGCCCACGCGGCGGCGCTCTGGGCGCTGGAACTCGACGAGGTGCTTGTCGTAGTAATCCTGAACCTCGGCGTCGGTGATCTGCTCGAGGGTCACGCGGCTCTCGATGACGACCTGGCGCTGGCGGTGGATCATGACGCGCTTGGCGGCCTCGACGACCTCGGGGTTCTTGTCCAGGCCCAGCTT
>PHAZ01000172.1 GCA_002841825.1 Deltaproteobacteria bacterium HGW-Deltaproteobacteria-22
AAACCACCGTCAACCGGCACCGGCACCGGCCACCGACACCCCAACATCGCTCCTTGCCCATAATGCTCTTGCCCTGGCCGGACCGTCCGTCCGGTTGCCGAAACAGATGAAGTGTGATAATTCATATCGGAATGGGTTTCATTCCGCCCGGACTGCATGACGCAGTCCTGCTGATCCACAGGAGTTCCATGAAAAACGCAACCGCTCTACCCTTGATTGCCCTCTGCCTGCTGTTCCCGCTTTCCTGCGACGACAACAACAAGCCCCCGTGCGGCAGCGGGTCCAATTATGTACCAGTGAGCATGCGTACATTATGGACAATCAATGGAAAAAGAACCTTCCTGGGCAACGTCATCTCCTTCGACACTTGCCTGGATGTGGACGCCACCTATGCCGAGATCACCATCACGGGACCGGAGAACTACCTGCACACCGGGGAGATCCTCTGCACGGCCATGGAGTACTCCGTCTCCGATGACAAGTGCACCCCGTTCCCGCAGGGTCCGTACACCATCCAGGTGACGCTGCAGGACTCCCAGCGACAGCCCGTGGCCCAGTCCAGAAGCGTCGAGACCCGCATCTACAACGACGGCAATCCGCCGGAGGTGCGGGAGATCGACTTCGACCTGGAGTCGTTCTTCGAGACCTTCACCGGCACGCTCTGGTACAAACTGCTCTGGAACGGCGCCAACTGCGCAAGCGCCGACCCGGCTTTGACCACCGTCAACGTGGAGATCTACAAAGCCGACGAGACCCTGCTGACCAATGGTCATTATTCCGGCGCCTGCATCCCCGACAAGTCGCTCCAGGGCCTCCCCACCGGCGACTACACGCTGCGCGTGACGGGTCAGGATGATGTGGGCGTCGTGAACTATTGCGGGTCCCTGGACATCCAGGTGGGCGCCGGGGTCACCAATCCGTCCTGGGAGCTCAACGTCACCGGCGACGCCACCGCCTGCGCGGACTTCGTGTTATGAAAACGCTCGCCCTGATCCTGATTGCGCTGTCCGCGGGCGTGTGCTGCACGCCCATGAAGAACAAGGAGACCCTGGCGACGCTGGAGCCGGCCGTGATTCAGTTCTACGAGCAACTGAAATGGTTCAACGGCGAGATCTCCAAGGACTACGTGCCCCCCGCGTTCCGCTCCGCCTACCTCGACCAGCTCGACGTGGCCGAGCGCAAGATCAACTTCTCCTCCATCTCGGTCGTCCGCATCACGCCGGACAAGACCGCCAAGAAGGCTATCGTCCGCCTGCGCGTCTCCTGGATGGAGAAGGACGACAACATCGTCAACGACACCCTCGTGGAGGCCACCTGGGAGTTCCAGGGAAACGCCTGGTACCACACCAAGGGCAAGGTCGTCGACGGCCCCAAGATCCCTGTTCTGTTTGAAAAATAAGTGACAGTCCGGTGACCTCGCGGGGCCCCGTCCCGGATCATTTTGCCTTCTTTTTCCAGTTTTCCACAACCTCCGCCGCGTGGATCGCGGCGATGGTGCCGTCGGAGACCGCCGTGGTGATCTGCCGGTAGGGCTTGGCGCGGGCGTCACCGGCGGCGTAGACGCCCGGCAGATTCGTGCGCATCCGTTCGTCGGTCAGGATCTCGCCGCGATCGGAGAGCTCCACCTGCCCGGACAGGAACACGGTGCGCGGCACATAGCCGATGAAGATGAACGTGCCCGTCACCGGGACGCGGACCGTCTTTCCGGTGAGCTTGTGGATGCTCGTGACGGCGGCGAGCCGCTCGTCCCCCTCGAAGTCCGTGACCATCTGCTCCATCAGGAACCGGATCTTTGGATTGGCGCGGGCCTGCTCGACGGCCCACGGGTGCGCCTGGAAATGATCAAACTCGTGCAGGATCGTCACCGAGGAGGCATACTTCGTCAGCGACACGGCCTCCTCGAGGGCGGAGTTGCCGCCGCCGATCACCGCGATGTCCTGCCCGGCGAAGAAGTCGCCGTCGCAGGTCGCGCAGTACGAGATGCCGCGTCCCATGAAGCGGCGCTCCGAATCCAGGCCCAGGGTGCGGGGCGACCCGCCCGGGGCCAGGATCACCACCGGTGCCGAAAAGACACCCTCGTCCTCGACCTCCACCAACTTGAGTTCACTTCTGAGATCCAGCCCCAGGAGATCCACCTGTGAGATCACGCGGGCACCGAAGCTCTCGGCCTGCGCGCGCATGATCCGGCCCAGTTCCGCGCCGGAGGTGACAAGAACACCGGGGTAGTTGGCCACCTCGTGGGAGAGGTTCATCTGGCCGCCGGGGGTGCCCGTGTCGAGCACCAGCGTCGACAGCCTCGCGCGGGCCAGGTAGATCGCTGCGGTCAGCCCAGCGGGGCCTCCGCCGAGGACGATGGCATCATAGGGATGTGTTTCCATGAAAGTAGCTCCCGGCGCCCTTTGGGGACACCTCCGGCGACCGACGCCGGCTGAACCGGAGGGCTCGCCGGCTGAACCGGCGGGCTCGCCGGCCCGACCGGAGGGCACAATACAGCATCTACTTCAGTTTCGCATCCAGGATTTCCTTCACCTGCTGCTTGTTCTGGATGCTGCTGGTGGCCGCCGCGACCTTTCCGTCGCGGAAGTACACGGTGAACGGCAGTCCCTGGAACGAGCGCGTCTCTGGCAGGCGGCGGATCGTCTCGGCGGCCACCGGCGCGTCGAACTCCATGTCCATGAACTCCACGTCGGGATACTTGGTCTTCAGGGAGTCCATCACGTCGTAGACCGGGATGCACATCGGTCCCATGCGCCCGCACACCACGGCGATCTTCTTGCCGCTGGACAGGAGCTCCTGGTACTGTTGGGTCGATTCGATATGGTTGAGTTTCGTATGCAGCATGATCTTTCTACCTTTCATTTCTGATCGTTTCACGCTTCAGGGATCGCGTCGGCCTGCACCCACTTGGCCTGCAGGTCGCCCACGGCGACGAAGCGCAGTTTTTCCTGGTTCCATTCGATCTCGGTGCCCGCGTACTTCTTGTAGATCACGCGATCTCCGGGCGCGAGGTCAAGGTCGGTCAGCAGCGGCGAGATGGCCACCACCTCACCGGTGTCCGGCAGCTCCAGCATCGACTCCGGCAGCAGGAGTCCTCCTGCGGGGGGTTCCTGCCGCACGGGTCGCAGCAGCACGGTCTCGTTCAACGGGGTGATCTTCATGTCGTTTCTCCTTAACCCGGGGTTGTTTCAGTTCATGGCCGAGGCGGCCCCGGAGAGGCCCAGCAGCCGGTCGATCTTCGCCTTGTCAAAGCCCACGACATAGGAGCCGTTGATGTCCAGTTGGGGAACGCCCTGCTGGCCCGTGCGCCGCACCAGCTCCATGGCCGCCCGCTGGTCTCGACCCACATCGACCTCCTTGAAGGCGACGTTGTTCTGCCGAAGGTAGTTCTTCACGCGTACGCACCATGAGCAGCTCTGGGTCGTGAACACCGTCACCGAGCGCGCAGGACGCGCTGTCGCCGCTGGCGTTCCCTTCACCGCTGGCGTTCCGGCCGCAACGGGACGGGCCGCCTGAGGAGCCGCCGGGCCGCCGGCCAACGCGTGTTCGTAGGTCGCGACCGTGGCCGTCCCCACCACACGCTGCTCGACGCGGCCCTGCCGCACCAGGATCACCGCCGGCACCTCGGCCACCGCAAAGCGGCCGTGGACGTCCCGTGTCTTTCCGACGTCCACCAGATAGGCGGGCCACTGCGGATGCTTTTCACAGAACGCCTTGAACGCGGGCAGGGTGTCTTTGGCACCCTGTGAAAAATCTCCGAAAAAGCCGAGGATCAGGGGTCCCTTCAGATGATTGGTCTCCGTGACGAGCTGGGAATAGTTCTTGATGATTTGTATCATGACAACACCTCCTTGGATGTTTTCCCGGTCCGGGTCTTCCGGACCGCCGGCCGACGCCACCGCCTCCGGGTGGGCGAGCCGGTACTCCCTACAACGGCCCTGGGCCTGGCACACCAGCAGACCGGCGTTTCGCAGCAGGCCGAGCTGCTTGGAGATCACCGCCTGCTCAAGGCCGGTGGACTGCACCAGATCCCCGACGATGCAGGGACCGGTCATCAGCCGCTCCAGGATACGCAGCCGGGCCACGTTGGAAAAGACGGCGGCGGTCTCTGAGAGTTGATGGAAGTCCGGAGTCGTGTGCATGAGCCAACCTCTCAAGGCAACATATATCATACGCGATATATGTCAACAAAGGTATATATCCGCTGATCAGGATGTCAACCCCGTCCCTGCAGATTTTTTTCAAAGGGTGGGACGTCCGGCTCCCCAGGAGACTGCAAAGGGGCCGCCGTGGGCTGGATTCCAGGGGAATTATTGGGCGGAGAGGACTTCGTCCCAGTGGAGAAAACCATCCATGACGTTCTTGATCATGGCGTCCGAGGTGTAGGTCGCGCCGGAGATCGCGTCCACGCCGATGGCGGAATAGACGCTGGTGCAGCGCGGGGAACAGTTCTTGTCGTAGCCGGGCAGGAGCGTGACGTTCTCCATCGGGATACCCTTGAACTGCGAGAAGAACGACAGGGGAACATAGTACCACCAACTCTCGCGTTGGGTGATCGTCTCGAGGCCCAGGGTCTCGCCGGCTGCAGAGATGCCCGTCAGGGTCCGCACCTCACCGTTGAAGCCCCAGTTGGCGTTGGCCACGCCGTAGCCGATGATCGCCGACTGAGCATCGCGTACAATATAGTAGTCACCGCTGGCGCTGGTGGCCACTTCGAAGGTGGCCCCGGGAAATAGTTGGGCCATGGCCTGTGCCTCGGTCTTGTTTTCGTTTGCTGGAACAATGGTAATATTATTTGTATTGTTTGTGTTATCAATATCATCAGTTACATTTATATTATCTGTTTCTATAATATCACTTGTATTGTTAATATTATTATTATTTTCTGTTCCCGAATCACACCCGGAAAACATGAAAACCAACGGCAGGATCCAACCCAAAATGGCGCTCTTCATATCAACGACTCTCCCGGAACCCTCGGAGGGCGGGTCCCCGTTTTCGTCGCAAGAATACTTCGAAAGCGAGGAGATGCACGCGAAAAATCACGGGCCTTGCGGATCGGGTTGCTCCCGGGGTCCCCTGCGTGCTAGTTTGGCCCGCGCACGGCGCGCTCCCTGAGGTCCGGATGAATACTTTCCCGGCGGTGGGCGTATGGACCGTGTCGAACCGGCCCCCTTGCCGGTCACCTTCCAGGAGTTTTTTCATGCATACGCTGATCTCGCTCGCGTTCCTGTTCCTGCCGCTGACCCAGACGCCGCCGGTACCCAAGCCCGCGGTCACCGTGCCGGTGCCCAAACCCGCCGTGCCGACGCCGGCCAAGCCCGCTGAAGCCGAGGAGGATCTGAAGACCTACAACCTCGCCGACGCGATCGCGGCGATCACCACGACCCAGAACTATTACAACAAGATCACCACCTTCCAGGCGAAGTTCAAGCAGGTGTTCTCCAAGAAATTCCACGGAGACCAGCCCGCAGAGAGCGGCGTCATCTACATCAAGAAACCCGGCTTCATGCTGTGGGACTACCTGCTGCCCGACAAGAAGATGTTTCTGATCGACGGCAAGAAGGCCTGGATGTACGAGCCTTCCAGCAAGCAGGCCCTGTGGCGCGACGTCAAGGACAGTTCGCTGCCCACGCCGGTGAAGTTTTTGTGGGGCCAGGGCAAGCTCACCGACGAGTTCCACATCAAGATCGTGCCCAACTCCAAGTTCGCCGGCAAGAACCAGAAGGCGCTCAAGTTGCTGCCGAAGAAGCGCTCCCCGCACTTCAAACTGGTCATGTTCGTCGTCGACGTGCAGGGCGCGGTCGTGTCGAGCATCGTGTACGATCATGAAGGCAACAAGAACCAGATCAACTTCAGTGATATCACGCTGAATAAGTCCATCGAGGACAAGAAGTTCACCTTCACGCCGCCCAAGGGGGTCCAGGTCCTCCAGGCCGGCGAGGAGAAACCTTCCGGAACCCGGTAGGATCCTGCCGGAAATATTCTTGCCGACAAAAGCGCCGGGCTCATCATCTTCTTCCATTTTTCAACTTGACGGGACCGCAGCGCTCTTTTACGCTGATTGCGGTTTTATACCTTTGCAGTCGAGATCGCACCCGGGAAAGGGCTTGAGAATAGATGACATCCAGAGACAAGCGCCGTCACAAACGATTCGAACTGGAAGCCTTCGTGGACTACACCGGCAGGGAATTCCTGCTGAACCACCGCATCTACGACCTGAGCCTGGGCGGCATGCGGCTGGCCACTTCCGAGCCCGAGCCGCTGGGAACGTCCGTCGATCTGGTGATCACCTTCCCGGATCTCGACGCCGCAATCGAGGTCAAGGGAGAGGTGGTGTGGGTCAAGCCCGCACCCGACAACGAGATGGGAATCAAGTTTAATTCCGTGGGTATGAAAGAGCTCAAACTGCTCCAGGAATACCTGAAGAAAATCGAGGAAAAGAGGTGATTCATGGCACTTGAAATGGAACAGATCCTGCGTGACACCACGCTGGAAGCATCCGACAAGTTGACGATCTTCCGCGGCATCGTGCAGATCGCCCAGGCTGACGGGGAGATGGATCCGCGTGAGAAGGAGTATCTGCAGCAGGTGGTCAAGGAGTTCTTCCCCGAACAGGATTTCGGCGGCTTGCTCGCGGAGTACCGGCCCCTGACGGAGGCGGACCTGGGCGGCTTCTCCTCCGAGGACGCGCGTGCGTGCTACACGGCCTTCCTGTTCATGATCGCCTACGCCGACGAGGATTTCTCCGAGTCCGAGCGGGCGCTGCTGTCGACGCTGACGACCGGCGTGCTGCCACCCGAGCGCGTCGACGCCGTGGCCGCCGGCATCCGGCAGTACCTGTACCGCCGCTCCATCTTCCACTTCGTGCTCAACCAGAACTTCCTGCATCCGGAGTTTGCCCGCGAGATGGCACGCCGGTTCGAGGTTCCCGAGGATGCGGCCGTCGCCCTCAACCAGGAAGTCTACAACGCCGTGCTCGTACTGCACGGGGCACAGCAGAACGCCGAGGCGTAGCATGGCGGACAAACCCACCTGGAAGGAAATCGACGCCAAGCGCGACCGCTCTTCGGGCGGCGCCCGGCGCGAGGAGAAACCCGCCGCCCGCGGCAGCTCGATGCGCGTGAGCAAGTCCGACGTCGACAAGTTGTTCAACTCGTCCAAGCTCGGAGAGATGATCCGCAAGGCCGAAGGGGAGAAAAAGATCGACAATCCCTCCGAAAACAGCCTCGCGGCCCAGGTGAAGAAGTGCCTGCGCATCGAGGAGCCGTCGGACTTTCTCAAGGAAGCACGGCGTATCCTCGACGAGCACGACAAGGTGCCCACCGACATGGAGTTCTGCGAGCGGGCGCTGGAGATCAACCACATGCCCACGGTGATGCGGCTCCTCGAGCGCATCCTCGAGTCGCTGGCCGACAAGCGCAAGCCGTACATGCCGCGCGTGCTGCGCATCCGGTGCCAGACGCTGCCCATGAAGTACCAGGATCCACGCGTCACAAACCTGTGCGAGCGGATCATCGACAAACTGTGACAGAGAAAGAGCGTCCCGGACGTATACCGTTCCAGACGCGTCGTTGATC
Source organism: Deltaproteobacteria bacterium HGW-Deltaproteobacteria-22 (assembly GCA_002841825.1). Lineage (GTDB taxonomy): Bacteria > Myxococcota_A > Polyangia > HGW-17 > HGW-17 > HGW-17. The sequence goes on from PHAZ01000172.1 coordinate 7,578, forward strand.
GGAGGAAAACCCATGAACGGAACACATTGCATGGAACAGGGCCGCGAAGCCCTCGCAGCCGGAAAGACCAACGAGGCGCGGGTGTGGTTCGAAAAGGCCGCCGCGCTGGATCCGGAGAACGCCGAAGCGCAGTTGCAGCATGCCCTGTGCGCGCTGATGACCGGCGATCGCCGCACGTTCACGGGTATTTATGCCTCCTTCCGGGAGAAGATGGAGACCGAGACCTCCCCCCGGCTGGTGCGCCTGTGGAACCTCGTGCTGCGCTTCTCGGGCTCCCTGGCGATGGTGGCCACCGCCGTGACGCTCTCGGGCGCGGCCTGCTCCAACGGGACCAAGGAAGGCACCACCGCGGCCAAGCCCGACGAGGCCCAGCCGATGGTCCCTGTGGCCGGCAACAACACCACCGAGCCGACCCCGCCCGAGGGCGACATGATTGATCCAGCGCCCATGGACGACGAGGTCTACTCCAAGCACCGTTACAGCGCCGGCGTGCGCCCGCCCATCGAGCTCGAGCCCGAGGCCAAGATCCCGCCCGTGCCACCGATGTCCAAACCCGGTGACTCCGCGTCCGGCGACACCGATGATGACGACGACGACATGGAAGCCGGGATGAAGCCCACGCCCATGCGTCCTCCCGCCACCAAGTACGGCGTCCAGATGCGCTACGGTGGCGGCCTTCGCGACACCGATCTGTAAGCCCGCCAGCTCCATGTCCGACAAGCCTCCCGCCCACGACGGCATCCGGGTGCGCCGCGACGGCGACGCTTTCCGCTACTTCAAGTCCGGTGCGGAACCTGTGTCGCTTGCCAGTGGCGAATCCCTGCCCCGAGAGTTTTCCTGTCGCCATCCCTACATCCTTGAGCTCGAGATCACCTGGGCATGCAACCTCGCGTGTCCGCACTGCTATGTCGACGCGCCACGCGCCTGCCCCGATGAACTGACGCTGCCCGAGATCCGCACCGTGCTCGCCCAGGCCCGGGCCGCCGGCATGCTCGAACTGTCGCTGACCGGCGGCGAGGTGTGCTGCCGTCCCGATTTGATGGACGTGATCGCGGCTGGTCATGAAGCGGGCTTCCCTGTGCGCCTGGTGACCAACGGAACGCTGGTGACGCAGAAGATCGCCCGCGCCTGGAAAAACGCCGGCATCGAGCTGGTCACCGTGAGCCTCGATGGCGTGGATCCCGCCGTGCACGACGCGATCCGCGGGCCCGGCAGCCACGCGAAGACCCTCGCGGGAATCGCCGCGCTCACGGAGGCGGGCCTTTCGGTGAGCCTGATCGCGGCGTTCTCGCGGATCAACTTCGGCCAGCTGCCCGCGCTCTGGGACTTCGCCCGTTTGCATCGCCTCGGGCTGCAGGCGCAGATGGTCTCGGGCAAGGGCCGCACACCGCGAGACCTGCTGCTTTCCCCACATCAATACTACGAACTCGGGGAGCAGATCGCCACGATCTTCGCCGCCCACCCGCACCGGATCGTGCCCATGGACGACATGGTCACACCCTCGAACCGCTTCCCGCTCAACCAGCTGGCACGGACCTGGCAGAAGCGCTGCTCCGGCGGCATTTTGAACCTGTTCGTGCGCGCCAACGGCGACGTGACGCCCTGCTCGGCCCTGGCACTGCCCGAAAACGTCGTGGGCAACATCCGCGAACCCGGCGGTCTGACCATGATCCTCGAAGAGGAGCGCTGCCGGACCAACCTCGAGTGGTGCCACGCGAAGAACCTGCATGGCATCTGCGCGGGCTGCCCCCACGCCGACGTCTGTCATGGCGGCTGCCCGGACATCCTGCTGACCCTGTGCCGGGACCGCCACGAGAACGAATACTGCTACCACCGCCTCGAGACCCTCGCCATCACCGAGGCCCTGCTGGATCCGACATGAACCAACTCCAATACGCCGTCTGCGAACTGACCAACCGCTGCAACCTGCGTTGCGTCCACTGCGCATCCAACTCCGGACCGCCGCGCGAGAATGAATACGGCACCGACGACTGGATCCGGATCGTCGGTGAGCTCGCGGCGCTGGGATGCGAGGAGCTCACGCTCATCGGCGGCGAGCTGCTTCTTCACCCGGGCTGGGAGGACATCGCGCGGGCCGTGAAGGTTCACGGCATCCGGCTCGTTCTGATCACCAACGGGATGCTGGTCACCGAGGAGATCCTGCAGAAGTTCATTGCGCTGGATCCCTGGATCATCGGGGTCTCGCTGGACGGCGCCACGCCTGAAACCGTCAAGGCCATGCGCCGCGTCGACGGCCACGACCGCGTCATGAAGCTGCTGGGCGACCTGGTCGCCGCCGGGCATCCCCGGGTCAACGCGATCACCACGTTCTGCAAACTGAACTTCCATGAGTTCGAGGCCCTGGCGGATCGTTTCCGCGGCTCGAAGATCACCTGGCAGGTGCAGATCGCCAACCCCTCGGGTGAGCGTTTTTCCGATGACTGGTCGCTCTCGGTCGACGAGTTCGCGCAGTTCTGCGAAAAGGTCACCGAGCACATGGAGCACGATCCGGATCTGTGGATCTGCCCGATGGATGACTTCGGATACCACCCGCTGTCGGACCGCCTGTCGCGCTTTCACCGGAAGTTCCCCGGCTGCATGGCCGGCATCTCGGTGATCGGCCTGCGCTCCGACGGCGCCGTCCTGCCCTGCCTGTCCCTGGGCGAGGACTTCGTCGTGGGAAACCTGCATGAAACGCCCCTGGCCACGCTCTGGGCCGACGACGCCCGCTTCGAGCGCTTCCGCAACAAGCGCAAATATCTCACCGGCGCCTGCGACGCCTGTGTGTTCGCGGACACGTGCAGGGGCGGCTGCACGGCCATGGCCGCGTCCAACACGGGCGCCTTCGGCGAGAACGCCTACTGCCTGCGCAGCATCGAACAGCAGCGCCTGCTCACGGAGATGCTGGAGCAAGAGTAAGAGTAAGAATTGGGTTTACCACGGAACACACGGAACACACTGAACAGTTCTTTCCGAGTGTTCCGTGTGTTCCGTGGTAAAAAACTCTTCTCTTCTGCAGTTACCCGAAGGGGCAGTCACTCGATGATGCTGTCGTCGTCGACGTTCATCGTGGTGTCGATATCATCTATCCTGAACGGAGGTTCAGGCGAAGATGTGCGGATTCACCCATTTTTATTCGAACGCTGCAGTTTGCACATATGACCAAGTGTTGTATTGTAGTGACAACAATGGAGTTCTCGTTTCGCCATGAAAGTAATCCCCTTCCTGAAACATGTCGTTGCCGGCGCGCTCTCGGCAGGCGCCACCATTCTCGTCGCCGCCTGCTACGGACCCATCAGACCGAGTTACCAAATGCTGCTGCTCGCCAACGGTTCCGTGACCGTACCCGAGGGCAAGCCTGCCGGCTATGTCGTGGATGTCTGCGCCAACCTCGCCGAAAGCGGAACTCATTGCGAATTCGTGAACCCCGATGGCAGCTATTCTATCATCGTACCCGAGAACGACTTCGAAGAGGCCCAACTCCACGGCTACCGCCTCTGCACCCGCAGTTACGATAGCCCGTTCAGCGATCAATGCGTGGATTTGCCCCCTGGTAGCAATACCACCACCCACGATTTCGATCTGGAGTCTTCCGAACAGAAATAAAAATTCACCTCGGGAAGACGCGAGCCGGGTGCGTCGCGGAGACGCGGCGGAGAATCTGTCGGTGCTTCGCCGATTGGTGCTGAACATCTGCCGTCGAAACAAGACAGGGAAGAGCAACCCCAGTTTGATCCGACGTGCCGGTTGGAACGACGACATGCGCACGCAGTTGTTGCTGGGGGCGGGCATGCAGGACCCACCAGGCTGAGACGCCTCTCACTGCAGCGATTTCATGAGCCCCCAGAGCAAACCGCCGATGCGATGCAGGTCGGCCCACCACTGCCGACCGGTCTCGCGGTCAAGATGCCCCGAGAGCACCAGGATTTCCACGGTGGTCTTGGCTTCCTGACAGGAGCCGTACGCGATGCGGTAATGCTGCAGCCGGTCGCGGCCGAAGCGCCCGGTTCCTTCCGCGATGTTGAGCGCCACCGAACTGCTGGAACGCACCAACTGCTTGGCGAAAACCGGATGTACGAGTCTGGCGGCGGCGACTGCGGCCGCGGTGTGAGTAGCGATTTGTAGAACGACAAGGCGTGCCATGGAAAAACCTCCTGTCTTTTCCCCACGGCGCCGCTTAGCAGCCGGGTCAAGGGCGGCCCTGGCCGCCGTCCGACGTCCCTCGACGGACGGTCTCCCTTGACGCGGCTGCGCGGCGTCGTATGCCTTTTTCCTCAGGAGGTTTTTCCGGCACGCCAAGATCGGAATTCGTAACGCTGCCGGAGCTGCGCCAGAACCGCGGCCCGATACCAAGCCACCAAATCATCCGGCCCGCAAGGGCCACCACGTTTCGGCTCAAGCCGAAACCACCGTCACAGTGGACCGTCACTGTCACCGTGAACCCCTAGCGGAGTAGTCTCCGAAATTAGAACTCGACTGCCCTGTAAAAGATCTCTGGAGACGCCCCGGCCATTTCATGGCCTCAAATGGCGGGCGGACGCCCGGTTTTGGACGATCCGGCGCGTACGTTGACGCGCCTCAGTGCTGAAACCACGAGCTAGGTGCGTGAACGAGGACGGGCGCATGGATCATGCAGGGGACGAATGGGCGGTTACTCGATGATGGAGGCGTCGTCGACGTTCATCGTCGTGTCGGAGTGGCCGGAGATGCCGGGCAGGATCTCCCAGGGGCTTCCGCTGTGGCAGATGTTCTCGCGGAGGATGGAGTCCTCGATGTGGATCGTGCCGTCGTGGTTGTTGCTCACGAAGAAGATCGCGGCCCCGTAGGCGTTGACCTCGTTGTGCTCGAGGACGGTGCCGCACAGCGACAGCGTCATGGTGTTGCCGTCGTTGTAGATCGCGCCCCCGGAGCCGCCGCCGGGCGTGCCGCTGTCGGCCGGGTTGCCGCCGTTGCCGATGGCCCGGTTGTACGAGAACAGGCTGTTGAGGATCGTCCACGACACGCCGATGCTG
>PHAZ01000173.1 GCA_002841825.1 Deltaproteobacteria bacterium HGW-Deltaproteobacteria-22
CCGGTCGTGCTCTCCAGGCGCGAGCTCAGCCTCGACCAGCTCCCCAATGGTGAACCCGAGGGTCTCGCGGAGCTGGTCCCGGGTCCGGGAGAGCGTCTCGAGCTCTTCACGTCGCGCGGCCAGGCCGTCGAGCTCCCCGAGCCGGAGGGTCAGCTCTTCGAGCAGGGGCCCCAGTCCGCCGAAGTCGTCGAGGACCTGCAGCGCGAAGCCCGCCGACAGCAGCCGCTGGGAGTCGTGCTGGGAGGAGATCTCGATGATCAGGGGCACCACGTCGGACAGCGCGCCGTTGGTGGTCAGCCTGCCCCCGATGCGCTGCCGGCCCTTGCCGCCGGCCGCGATCACGCGCTCGAGGATGAGGGAATCGTCGTCCAGCTGGAGGCCGTGCTCCTCGAGCTTCGCGAGGAGGCCCGGCGGGGGGTTCTCGAGGTGAAACTGGGCCTCGACAACAGCCGATGCGGCCCCCGAGCGCACGAAGTGGGACTGTGCCCTCTCACCGCGCAGCAGCTCCAGCGCCGAGACGATCATGCTCTTGCCCGCGCCGGTCTCACCCGTGAGCACGTTGAAGCCCGGCGAGAACTCGACGGAGGCGTCGGCGATGACGGCGAAGTCACGGATGGCCAGGAAATCAAGCACCATCCACCTCGCGTGCGCCCCAGGACAACTTGTGCCGCAGCACCGAGGCGAAGGAGTAGTCGTGGGGAAAGACCAGCTGCAGCGGCAGGTCCGAGGTCGTGATCCAGAGACGATCGCCGCGCCGGATGCCGCAGCCACGACGTCCGTCCACGGTGAGGTAACTGTCCTGCCCCGTGAACAGGGCGATCTCCGAGCTCGACGGGATGACCAGCGGACGCTGGGTGAGCTGGTGCGGACAGATCGGCACCAGCGTGACTGCTTCGGTGCCGTGCGTGAGGATGGGCCCCCCCGCGGCCAGCGCGTAGGCGGTCGAGCCCATGGGCGTGGAAACGATCAGACCGTCGGCCTTGAGCGTGAAGAAAGGCTCACCGTCGATCTCGCAGGAGATCTCGATCAGCCGGGCCAGGGTCTCGTGATTGATGACGACGTCGTTGGCCGCGACAGTGGACAACACGGGCAGGCCGTCACGCAGCAGCAACACGGAGAAGCGCATCCGCGGCACCACGGGGAGACCGCCTTCGATGGCGTCGCGGAGCACCAGCAGCGCGGCCTCGGGTGAGAACGGCGTGAGGAATCCGAGGCTGCCCATGTTCACGCCGATGATCGGAATCACGCGCCGTGTCATCAGGGACGCTGCATAGAGAAGGGTGCCGTCTCCGCCGAGCACTATAAGCGCGGAAGCCTTTTCGACCAGCTCCTCGGACGCACCCACGCTCCGGGCGCCGGGCAGGGCCAGCTCGGGCTCGCAGCACACGTCGTACCCCAACTCCCGGAGTTTCCCGGTGAACAGGATTCCCTGCGCCCGCGCCTGCGGATCGTTCTGCTTGCAGACCAGCGAAATGCACGGCATGCGAGAGTGGCTCCTAGAAGGCCGCGTTCCCGGGGGTGCGCGGGAACGGGATCACGTCGCGGATGTTTCCCATCCCTGTGACGAACTGCACCATGCGCTCGAACCCCAGCCCGAAGCCGGCGTGCGGCACCGTGCCGAAGCGGCGCAGGTCGAGATACCACTCGTAGGTCGAGAGCGGGAGGCCCATCTCCACGATGCGGTTTGACAGTTGTTCGAGGCGCTCCTCGCGCTGGGAACCTCCGATGATCTCGCCCACGCGGGGCACCAGCAGGTCCATGGCCGCGACGGTCTTTCCGTCGTCGTTGCAGCGCATGTAGAACGCCTTGATCTCCTTGGGGTAGTCGATCACGAACAGGGGCCCCTGCACGAGCTCCTCGGCGAGGTACCGCTCATGCTCGGACTGAAGGTCCGCGCCCCAGTACGGCTTGAATTCGAAGCGGTCGGCCACCTTGACCAGGTGCTCGACGGCCTCGGTGTAGGTCATGCGGGCAAACTTGGCTCCGGCGAGCTTCTGGAGCATCTCGATCTGGCCCGGTGCTATCATCTTGTCGAAGAACGCGAGATCCTCGGCTCCGTGCTCGAGCACGGCCCGCACCAGATGCAGGATGAAGGCCTCGGCCAGGTCCATGTCGTCATGGATGTCCGCAAACGAGATCTCGGGCTCCACCATCCAGAACTCGGCCAGGTGGCGTGAGGTGTTGGAGTTCTCGGCCCGGAACGTGGGCCCGAAGGTGTAGGAGTCGCCCATGGAGCTGGCGAAGATCTCGGCCTCGAGCTGGCCGCTGACGGTGAGTCCGGCCTTGCCTCCGAAGAAGTCTTTGGCGTAGTCGATGGCGCCGGCCGGATCGCGAGGAGGATTCTCCAGCGGCAGCGTGGTCACCTGGAACATCTCGCCGGCGCCCTCGCAGTCCGAGGTCGTGACGATGGGGGAGTGCAGCCACAGGAAGCCGCGCTGCTGGAAGAACTGGTGGATCTCGCGGGCCAGGATGTTGCGGATGCGGAACACGGCACCGAAGGTGTTCGAGCGCGTCCGCAGGTGTGCGATGTCGCGCAGGAACTCGAAGGAGTGACGCTTCTTCTGCATCGGGAAATCCGGGCCGCTGTCCCCGAGCACGGCCAGCTCCGTGGCGGTCAGTTCCACCGCCTGCTGCCCGGCCGGGGAGGCCGCCAGCGTGCCCGTCACCCGCACGGATGCGCCCGTGGTGCAGCGCCCGATCTGCGGATTGGACGGATCGATCACGACCTGCAGCGACTTCAGGCAGGAGCCGTCGTTGACCTCAAGGAACGTGACGGACTTGGAGTCCCGGCGGGTGCGGATCCAGCCGCACACGGTGACCGTGTCGCCGACGACGGGGTTCTGGAAAAGATGGAGGATCTTGGTTCTCATGGTTTCACCGAAACGGGCAGCTTCAGCCGCCATTTTCCCTGGGATTTTCGAAGGTGCACCGCAAACCTCGACCGATCACCGAAGGCAACCTCCAGGTACAGGTTGTCGGCGTCCTGTTCGAGGGTCTTCACGTCCGGCTCGGAGGTGGAGACATCGCGCGGAAGCACCCGGATCATCAGCAGGTCCTGCGGCACCACGGTGGTCCCCAGGGCCGAGGCGCGGGCCGCCTCCTGCTCGAGGAGAAGACGATCCTCCGGGTGCAGCAGCTCGTACAGCGGCCCCGCGGCGCCGACCTGTGCGTAGGCCACCGTCAGCATCGCGATCATCCGCGGCGAGGACTCCGCCCGGGGATCCGAGCAGCCCCCCGTGATCAGGAAAGACATCAGCCCTGTCAGGATCAGGCGTGCGTACATGTTCAGCCTCCTCCGACGAAGGTGACGATCTCGATGTGATCGCCTTCGGACAGGGCCACGTTCTCGTCGGCCGGCACCTGCCCGTTGAGCTCGCCCACGACCAGGGAGTTCTGATCCCTGAAGGACTGCAGCAGGTCAAGCAGCGTGGCGCCGGAATGGATTTCGCGACTGAAGCCGTTGACGATGATTTTCATGGGGAAATCCGAAGGGTGAGAGCGGAGCGGTTAAGGCAGTTGATACAGTTCCAGCGTCTCGGAACCGACCTGCCAGTTGGGGCTCAGGCGCATGACGCCGAGCATCTTTCCGCCCAGGTTCCAGGTGATGGTGGTCTCCTCGGCCTGCACCTGGCCGAGATCGTCGGCGCTGCCGGTCTCGGTGTTGAGCCGGAAGAAGTGCCACGCGCGCTTCTCGCTTTTCTTGTACTGAAGCGTGATCGGGTTCTGCGGGTGGATGGCCATCGCGAAGATCACGGCCTTCTCGACATACTGGTGCGGCGCCGCAAAGAAGGTGCCGAAATCGAAGCGGCCCAACTGGAACTTCGGCGTGATGTCCTTCCACTGCAGGATGCCCTGGCCGATCTGGAAGTTGCCGTCGATGCCGTTGGCCGTGGGGACGCCGTTGAGGCGGACCGGGATCTTCTGACGCCAGTTGCGGCTGTACCAGGCCGCGTCGCGATCCCAGGCGGCGTTGTTGGAGATCAGGCCGGTCTTCTGCACGGTGCCGGTCTCCAGATCATACAGGCCCTGGTTGTCCGGGAACTTGGAGTCCGTGGCCTTGTTGTAGCCGCCGATGATCTTCACGACGGCCTTGGTGAAGTCGGGCATCAGGTAGATGACCTCGAGGTTGTCCGGCTTCACGGTCAGGCGGTTGGCCGCGTCGGTGCGGAGCGTGACGGTCCGGGCGGCCTTGCGGGGATTTCCGGCTTCGTACAGGGTGACCGTGTGGGTCAAGGAAGTGGAGCTCTTGTCCAGCCGGTAGGCGATAAGTTGAAGATCCTTGCCCGCGAGGCGCCAGGCGAGGTGATCCTGCCCCTTGATCTGCGTCACTTCCTTGCCCTCGGCATCGAAAATCACATAGGTGGTCTTGTCGGTCCTGGCGGCCACGACGACCTCGGAACCGACGGGCAGGAAGAAGACCTGCAGGGGCTCATCGGTGATCTTGGAGAGGTCCGCGGTCTTCTCGGTCTTGCCCACCAGATCGCGCAGCACCAGCGTCGCGGCGCCGGTCTGCTTGACGGTCACATAAGCAAGCCGTTTGCCGTCGGGGGAGACGCTGAACTGATCATCAATATACCCGTTCTGGAACTTGATCGTGTCGACCAGCTTCAGTTTCGGGGCGTCCTGGGCGGCAGAGACGGAAACGCCCAGCATAAAAAGGCACAGGGATGTCAGCACCATGGATCGTCCAAACATGACGTCACTCCTTGCGGACCGGACGGAGACCTCCGGCCCGGATTTTCTGGTCCGGATGGTCCTGCCGGGGTTTCCGGGCAGGAGGATCCGGCCCGGATCGTCGGGTTCCAAGCCAGGCGTAAGGTACTTCATTTTTTCCGGTGAGACAAGCTGTGTCCATAATCATTGCAGGATGATCATTGGGTCGAAACTCCCGGAGATGAAATTTTGACGTACCCAAAAAAGCGACATAGTGTGCTGATGTAGGAGGAAGACTCTCATGTCATCCATCATCATCACCCTCACACTTCTCGGTCATTTTGCTCCCCTTTCCGCGCCGACCCCCAAGGTCGCCGTGAAGAAGCCCTCCGTAGTCAAGAAGGCCGCCGTCCAGACGAAGAAGGCCGCCGTCCACACGAAGAAGGCCGCCGTCCACACGAAGAAGAAAAACGTCACCGCCAAAGTGACGACCCCCGCCCCCGCCACGATCGCCCTGAAGCGGCAGAAGACGGCCTCCCGGGTGATCCGCGGCACGGTGAAGACGTCCAAGGCCTCCACGCCGATCCATCTGGCCCACGTTCCCGCGACACCGAAGGCGGTCACACTGAAGACGGCCGACAAGCGCAAGGTCAGGAGCGTGAAGACCCGGCGTCCGAAGACCGTGGCGTATCCCCCCATCGGTATATATCAGATTCATCTGCAGGAGTTCGCCTCGATCCGCGTCTACGATGAAAACGGCTACCTCCGGCCGCAGGCCCTGGCCGAGTTCAACCGGATCAACCGCTGTCTCAAGACCGGCGTCGTGCTCGAGATGGACTACCGCTTGCTGGTGGAGCTCTACGAGGCGTGGATCGCGTTCGGCATGCCGTCTGTGACGCTGTTCTCGGGCTGCAGGCAGGCCCCCAACGCTTCAGAGAACAGCCGGCACAACTTCGGCACGGCCATCGACTACAACTTCGACGGCGTGACGCGGCGCGAGCTGGTCTCCTGGCTGCTCTCCCGGCGCGACCGGAAGTCCCACGGCGTGGGACTGGGCTACTATCCGAACTCCTACCACATCCACATGGACGTGCGGGAGGCGCACGCGTTCTGGGTGGATCTCGGACCGGCCGGAGAGAAGGGCTCGAGGATGGTCGCCGACTCCTACCACTGGTTCGCCACCGAGCGGAAACAGCGCAGCCGTGCCGTGGAAGCGTCCACGAAAGACCCCGAACCCCAGGCCACAGCCGTGAACATCCCGGCCGGGGAGCCGGAGACCTCCGCGACACGGTAACCCCCTCCAAGGGAGATCTTCCTTCATTTCAACTCCCCCACAGGTGAACTCATGAAAATCCATTTCATCGGCATCGCAGGAACGGGAATGGGCGCGATCGCGGGACTGCTCAAGACCGCCGGACACGACGTGCGGGGCTCCGACGAGGCCGTGTATCCGCCGATGTCGGACTCCCTGGACCGCATGGGGATCCCCGTGATGTGCCCATTCTCCGGAGAGAACCTCTCCTGGGGCCCGGACACGGTCGTCGTCGGCAACGTCTGCCGGAGGGATCACACCGAGGTGCTGGCGGCCCAGGCTGCAAAAATCCCCCTGACGTCGTTCCCGGCGATCCTGGGAGAGCAGATCCTGCCCGGAAGGCGGCCGGTGGTCGTGGCCGGCACCCACGGAAAGACCACCACCACCACCCTGCTGGCCTACCTGCTGGAGCGCTGCGATCGCAGACCCGGCTGGTTCATCGGCGGCATCCCCAATGACCTGCCCTCGGCCTGCGTGACCGGCGAAGGCGCGCCGTTCGTCCTCGAAGGCGACGAGTACGACACGGCCTTCTTCGACAAGGGATCCAAATTCCTGCACTACCGGCCGCACGCGGTGCTGCTCACGGGTGTGGAATTCGACCACGCGGACATCTTCGCCGACCTGGATGCGGTACGGGCCGCTTTCGAGGGCCTGATACGCCTGATCCCGGACGACGGGATCCTGCTGGCCTCGGCCGACAACGACATCGCCACGGGGCTGGCCCGGGCCTGCGGTCAACTCACTTACGGGCTGGCCGGAGAGGATGCCGACTACCTGGCCGTGACCCTGGAAAAGAAGGAGGGCGGCACCGCCTTCGAGCTGCACGACCGCACCGGCATCCTGTGCACCTACTTCCTGCCGATGGTGGGGGACCACAACCTCCGCAATGCCGTCGGGGCCCTGGCCATGTGTCTGCGCCTGGGCGTGCCAGCCGATGCGCTGGCAGGCCCGCTGGCGGCCTTCACGGGCGTTCGGCGCCGCCAGGAGGAGCTCGGAAGTGGACGGGGCATCGTGGCCGTCGACGACTTTGGACACCACCCGACGGCGATCCGGGTGACCCTGGAGGCACTGCTGCAGCGCTATCCCGGCCGGCGTCCGGTGCTCGTGTTCGAGCCGCGTTCGGCCACCAGCCGCCGGGCCGTGTTCCAGAAGGAGTATGCGCTGGTGCTCGGCGCAGCCCCCCGGGTGCTGCTGGCGCCGGCCTACGACCAGAGCCGCATCGCCCCCGAGGACCGGCTGGACCTGCACCGCCTCGAGGCCGACATCGCCGCAGGCGGCACCCGCGTGACGACCCACCCGGATTTCGCGGACCTGCTCGAGACCCTCCGCGCCGAGGCCGTGGCCGGGGACCTGGTGGTCTTCTTTTCCTCGGGTGCCATGGGCGGCATCAAGCACGCCTTCGCCCGGGAACTGTGATCGACCCCCTATCGGACACACCACAAACCTGATCACGGGAACTGACGGGAAGAGCCCCGGGTTCGCCACATCATCGGCCGACTCCCCGAATCCAGGCCGGGCTTTCATAGTTCTTCATTTTTTACGGATCCTGTGCTAATAATACTTGTCCAACAACTCGGACCAGGAGTCGGGAAATGTCAAGCAAGATCGGACAACTCATCATCATGCTGACCGGGTGTGCCTGGCTGGCGGCGTGCGACGTCAAGACCACCGAGGATCCGCGCTGCGGAGACGGCCGGTTGCAGTCCGGAGAGGATTGCGATGGCGCGGACCTGGCTGGACGCACCTGCGTGAACTATGATTTCTATGGAGGCGATCTGGCCTGCAACGACGACTGCACGCTGGATTTTTCGGCCTGTTACGCAACGGGGGCCTGCGGTGACGGGGTCATCCAGACCTCCTTCGGTGAGAGCTGTGACGGCGACGCGCTGGGCGACCAGACCTGCGAGTCCAGGGGTCTCGCCGGCGGTGTGCTGGCCTGCACCGAGGACTGCACCTTCGACGTCACAGGCTGCGCGATCTGCGGCGACGGCACCATCATGGATCCCTTCGAGACCTGCGAGGGGGATGATCTGCAGGGTTCTTCCTGCGCCAGCCTGGGATACTATGGCGGCGTGCTGTCCTGCGACGATCAGACCTGCACCCTTGACACCGCCAACTGCGCCACCTACGGCATCTGCGGCGACAACGAGATCCAGGCCGACGACGAGGCCTGCGACGGTGCCAACCTGAACGATCGGAACTGCGAAGCCTTCGATTATTACGGAGGGGCGCTCTCCTGCGGTGCGGACTGCCAGTTCAACTTCTCCTCCTGCATCGAGGCCGGACGCTGCGGCGACGGGATCCTGCAGACCTGGCGGGAGGACTGCGACGGGACCGAATTCGGCGGCGAGACCTGCCGGAGCCTGCGCCACTGGTCGGGCACGGCCCTGTGCAACGGCGACTGCCAGATCAACGGCTGTCTTGACGTCGAGCAGATCGCCGCCGGCGCGAGTCACAGTTGCGCCCTGATCTCCGACGGCACCGTGCGCTGCTGGGGCGGCAACCAGTTCGGCCAGCTGGGCGACGGCACCACCGTCAACCGTCTCACCCCCGTGCAGGTCGCCGGTCTGACGAACATCAAGCAGATCGCCGTCGGCTCCGAGCACTCCTGCGCCCTCTCCAACAGCAACGGGCTCGTCACCTGCTGGGGCGGCAACACGGTCGGCCAGCTCGGCGACGGCACCACCATCAACCGCTCCACCCCCGTGCAGGTCGGCGGCCTGTTGAACATCCAAACCGTCCAACTGGGCATGCAGTTCAGTTGCGCGCTCATGGC
>PHAZ01000174.1 GCA_002841825.1 Deltaproteobacteria bacterium HGW-Deltaproteobacteria-22
CCCTGCAGGTCCGTCACAACTCCCTGCAGCACCGTCACAATTCCCTGCAGGTCCGTCACAATTCCCTGCAGGTCCGTCAACCTTCCATGCCCTTTCACTGCGATGGTTTTTTCTTAGGTATGCTACTTGGGAAGCACGGCCCGGTACATGGCCAGGCGCTCGGGATTGTCGAGGAACGCCAGCTCGGCCGCCGCGAGGACCCGGCCGATGGTCGCCAGGGCGCGACGTTTCGTGAGGTCTCGAGACGCGGTCTTCTCCTTCGAGCTGACCTTGCCCTGCTCCTGCGCCTCATCCACCGACTGCAGCCGGGCGCGCAGCGCGGTGACGCGCTCGAGGTCGGCCGGGAGCACGCCCGCGCCGCGCAGGGCATCGGGGAACTCGCGGTAGGCTTGCTCCACGTGCTCGGCAGCCTCGACCACGGACTTCACCACCGTGGCGTACAGGCGCCGGCCCACGCCCAACGCGCGCAGGACCTCGGGGTCCAGTTGCGCGCAACGGCTGGCGGTGCGGATGCCCTGCACCAGGGCGGACAGCGTCGTCGCCGCGCTCTCCTGGGTCGCGGTCGCAGCCATCTTCAGTTGGCGGGCCGCCACGGCGCCGGGCGCCTTGGCCCGCAGTTCGTCGACGTCCACGCGCAGCACGGTGAGCGTCCCCGCGCCCAGTCGCGGCTCAAGCTCCGCCCAGTCCTTCTCGGCGAGCTCGAGCAACTGCAGCGCGGACCTCACGACGGCCTCAGGTTTGGATCTCGTGGACATCGTCATACTCCTTCAGGGTTTATGCGAGCTCCCCGCAGGGATCCTCGCGGTTGTGGTTCTTGGATCCCAAAGTTATTCAACCACTCGCGATTGTCAAGCGGATTTTCCGCCGCCCCCATCCCTGAACTGTCACCCGTGTTCAGAAATAGGGCTTTATTTTTACTGTTGACGGCAAGGTCCGGTGTTGCAATAGTATCCGGGTTGGATTCCATCACCCGCAGCATGCCCTTGACGCCATGGAGGTCTCTCATGAAACACCGTTCCACCGCGTCCCTGCTTTTCTGTCTTCTCCTTCTGTCCGCCTGCGATGACTCTTCGGGAGCCAAACAAAAATACTCCTTCGTCAACATCTCCACCTGCGCGAGCCACGCATGCGCCATCGACATCAATACTTTCGCCATCACCTGCTTCGGCAATTGCGAGAGCAGTGGCGCCTGCGATGTTCCGCCCATCCCGGTCAAGAGCTTCTCCGTGGGCGACTTCAGCACCTGCCTGATCCGGCAGGACGATTCCTCCATTCTCTGCGTGGGCGGCATGGCGGCCTTCACGCCTCCGACCGGCACCTTCAACCAAATCGCCACGGCCGACGACAACTTCGCCTGCGCATTGCGAAGCGACAACACCCTGGCCTGCTGGGGAGATGAGTACGAAGGGCGAACCCAGCCGCCCGCAGGCACGTTTTACGGGCTTGACTGCGGCCCCTTCCACTGCTGCGCCATTGCCACGGACACGAGGACGGTCTCCTGCTGGGGTTCCAACGACTACGGCCAATCCAGCCCGCCGTCGGGCGAGTTCATGGCCGTCACGGTCGGACAAGCCACCACCTGCGGCCTGCGGATGACGGAGTATGCCACCGGCACCGCAACCTGCTGGGGCAGCGATTTCCAAGGGATCGACCTGGCGCCGTCGGGCTACTGGGCGGAATTGTCCATGGGCTCCGGCGGGGGATGTGTCTTCGACCGTGGCTCCATGGGACACCTCGATTGCTGGGGGTATCCTGACATCGCCACCATCCCCGACGACATCGACATCTCGCAGATCAGCGCCATCGACGTGGGCGGTGGGACCGCGGGCACCAGCGTCTGCGTCGTCAACGGCCCGGGCACTGTCCAATGCTGGGGTTCAGGCACCCGGTACTGGGAGATTCCACGCTGACCACCCGAAGCCTCCAACGCCCTCACGTTCGTTCCAGCCGCGCGCGGCCGAAACCATGGCCTCGTGCAGCCTCGCCTGCAGCACCTCCCGGGGTGGCAACTCCAACCAGTATTCCGCGATATGGATGAGGTCCTTCTCCAGGTCCAGCAACTCCACGATCTCGGTGTCTTTGGTCGTGCAGAGGATGATAAGACAAGAAATCTCTGGAAAAACAGCACCATCCGGTACAGATGGGATCGTGTTGCATAACAAGGTGGGCGTTCTGGCGGTGGCGGCTATAGGTGGCGGAGGCTACAGGGGGGTGCGCTCGGGGCAGCCGCCGTCACCCTGGTAATGCGGCAGGGTGATGGTGGCCCAGTGCACGTAGTCCAGGAGCGTGTTCAACTGTTCGGGCACCGTGGACAGGTCGAAGATGGTCGTGGAGAGCACGGTCACGGGGACCTCGTCAAGTTCTTCGATGGTGACCTCTCCGTCGCCGTCGAGATCGGCGTCGATGAGGTGCTGGACCAGGCGGGTCACGCCGGTGTGCCGGAAGGCGGTGAAGAAGAAGTGGTCCGCATGGATGGTCAGTTTCACGGCCGCTGTGCCGCCGGAGGGCACGGTCAGGCCCGTCTCGAGCTCGGTCTGGCAGCCCTCGGCGCGGGAGGGATAGGGCAGCTCCCAGGCGGCCGTGATCTCGGTGGCCGCCGTGCAGGGGCGCGCTGGATCGGCGGGGTCGGCCTCATTGACCAGGTACGGGCAACGCTGGCCGTTGGCCTTGGTGAACACCATCCGTGTGTACACGGCCAGGCCGTTGTCCTTCATGACGGTGGCGTCCTCGCCTGGGACCGTGCCCAGGTCGATGCTCGCGGTGGAGGCGGCCGGCAGCGCGTAGCCCACGCGGTCCCACTGACCGCTGGGGACGTCGGAAAATTCGGCCACCAGCTGCCCTGAAAGCGGGGTGTTCTTCAGATCGATGAGGTAATGGGTGTCCATGGTGTACTTCGGGGTCTCGCCCGATTTTCCGACGGTCACCTCGCCGATGGACAGGATGAAGTCCGTGTAGTCGACGGCCCAGCCGTCCTTGATGTTTTCTTCGTCGGTGCCCGGGTCGATGCCCTCGACCAGGGTCCATTCGGGCTCGACGTAGATCTGGATGTTGCCGGTCTTCTCCCCGGTCTCGTCACAGGCGACGCCGGAGAGGGATGCGAAAACATAGGAAAGAGTGATGAAGGTGTTCTTCATGGTGAAATTCTGGTTTCTCGGGCGGTGGCCCGGTTATCAGTCGGGGTCATCCTGGGAAGCCGCTGGCGTCCCAGCCCCGACCTGGCGGCTCCCGTTTCAGGAGCGCCGGTATTTTTATTAAACGCCTGTAGGAAATTACGTCAGGAGACCAATGCAGGGCGGGGAAGTGCTCGGTGCGCGCAGCCGCAGCAGGCGCGGTGCGAGGGCGTGGCCCTGTGCGATCGGACATGCCACGCTGCCCACCAGAGGTGCCGCGCAGGGGGCCTTCTCCGGCGTGTCCGGCAGGGCCGCGGTGGTGGTGGCCACCTTGCAGAGCGCGCAGTCGCTGTGGGGCTTGAAGTCGTCGTGATGATGATGGACGACCGCCTGGATCGAGGTGATCCAGAGCGCCAGCGCCACCAGCACGATGGTGCCGAATTTCCACTGGCGCAGGGAGGTCGGAAACGCGGTCATGCCCCCGAATATACGGTTTCTCCGGAAAAAGGCAACCGCCGCTGCCAGCGACCTACCGGCGGCGCGAGCCGGAGAAGACCGCCCTTTACGCATTGGTTCGCGACCATCTGGAAACCCTCCTGGCGCAGGCCCGGCAGGCGAGTGGCAGTTGCTCTCCGACCTGCTGCGTGACGAAGACGACCGGGCGCGGTTCGTTCCGCTCCCACCGCCCACAGACGAGGACATCACTCACCTGACCGCGATTATCGCCGCGCGACTCACGAAGCGCCTCCGGGAGACGATCGTGAAAGCGCACGAGTCCGACGCCCACCGAATCGTGTCACACGCTCGAAAACCCCAGTTTCTCGCAATCCCTGTTCCTTGACAGCTGGCTGACCCTCGGGGATAGTACCCTCCGGAGGCCAAAACTTTCTATGAAAGTTCTTATGCCCAGGCGCCATCGTCGCGCTCGTCCTCTTCATCTCTGTCGGTCACGCCTTCCACGCCGGCCATTGAGGAGGCGACGACCTCGGCGGAGCAGAGCTAACTTCCACGGAGCGCTATCCCGCAGAGAGCGGACTCGACTCCATCCAGAGAGGAGCCCACGATGTCGAACGCCCAGATCTTGGATGACCTCCTCACCTCGCTCGGGTACCCACCAGTCGACGCTCTGCCCAATTTGAATGGCTTCGGCGTTTTCGTTGGGTCCGCGGATCTTCCCTACGACGGCGATCTCATGATGTTCGAACCTCTTCGTCGACGAGGTTGGTGCACCCACTTCGACGCCGAGGGGCAGTTCTTCCTTCCCGGAGAGCACAGTAAGCTGGTGGCTGCCCTGCTGACCCTCGCCGGGGTGCACCCCCTGCCGATGATCCGCGACAGCTGGCTGACAAAGACCGGCTGGGTCTTGGAGCTCCGAGATCATGCTCGGCGAACCTCTTACCATCGCCGCGATCAGGACAGCGACTCGCCGAGCGACTATTGCGAGCTCTGGCTGGTCAAGGCGCTGATCGACGATTGGCTGGCGCCCGAGTGGTTGCTCCTCGACCCGCCGACGGGTGATCAGACCGCTTTCGTGTGCATGATGCCCAAGAATGTCTACGACGAGCTTCTCTCCTGGGAGCTGATCAACGCCGACCCCGAAGGAAATTTCCTGCAATCTGCCGATCAACTGGTCCTCTATCCACCGAGGGAGCTCGAGAGATACCTAGCTGACGTCGTGAAGTTGTCGCCAGAGGAGGCCGAGGAGATGGTCAGTGAAAGGGCAGGCCAGTGGCTGGAAATCGAGTCTGATCTTGGTCATCTGTCACCGGCACGTTAAAGAACGCCCAGGAGCTCCCGGATCGGTGGTTTCCTTGCCTCTCAACGCAACGATAGGGAAGATGCAGGCATGGACTCAGAGTACGAGCAACGACTCAGAGAAGCTTATAAGGATCGATGACAGACGAACCATGCCGGAAAATGCACGAGTGCATTTCACGGAGAGGGTGCGGTCGTATCGGTAATTGTCTACGCCTTGGGGGCGGCAGGCTTCTTCTTGGGCGCAGTCCGATATTGGAAAGGGGAACGGGCACTGGTGAGTGCATTTTTCCATTGAAAGTCGGGCGACTCGTCGGGCAGGATAGGGGACCGGGGAAGCAGTCACCGAGTTCAGAGAGGCATGGCGATGGCACAAGGCAAATCCAGGAAGAAGCGGCCAGGGACACTGTCCCCCGAGGAGAAGAAGCGGCAGTACGTCCAGGAGAGGATCGGGCGCCTGCATGCGATGATCGAGGCGTGCGGGGCGAGCGACGAGTACCGCCGGCTGCCGGTGAAGGACCGCGCCTACCTCGAGCGCGTGCGTTCGCCGCTGCCGGCGCTCACGGGCGAGCCGGGGCTCCCCAGGGCGTGCATGCAGTACTTCCGGGAGTACCTCGACGGGGTCCTGGACCGTGAGACGGTCCCGATCGGCGCCGACGGCGGCAGGATCCGCCTCAGGGACTATTTCGCCTCGGGTACGGTCCTGCTCCACAGCGTCCGGCTCTTTCGGAAGGAGGGTCATCCGCAGGCAGAATCATGGGCCCGGGCGCTGGCTCCCCTGCTCGCGATCGACGAAGTCAAGATCACCGATTCCCAGATATTCCGGCTGACGTTCCAACTGAACGTCGCGGGCTGGGCCTTCAGCGATTCGGAGCTGGGGCATTACTTCATCTCCTGGGAGCTGGCCGATCCGCTCGGAGACGACGTCCTGCCGGGCTTCCGCTTCATCGTTCACCATGGCCCGCCCGAACTGCGGCGCTTCACCATCGACGGCAAGTCGCGCACCTGCTTCCGGGTCCAGTGGAACGACGCAGGCGGGTGCAAGATGGTCCCCTGCGTCCTCTCCACGCGGGTCATCCCCGGTCTCGAGGCGCAAGTCGAACGCGACCTGCCGGTCTACATCCAGCGGCACGTCTACCATCGCGCCGAGGAGCGGATGAAACCGTACCCGATGACCATCTTCGAGGAGGAGCTCGCGATCTCCATCAACGACCCCGAGGTGGTCTCGCTGCCCGACGGCGCCTTCCTGATCGCCATGCGATACGCCTTGCGGCGCATCGGGTATCTGGTGGCGGAGGTCATCGAGGACGTCGTCCTGCTGCGCACCTTCCTGTTCCTCACGCAGTCGGGCACCCCCGAAGGGGATCGGTTCAACGAGCGCCTGCGCATCAGAAACTACGAGAAGCGGTGGTTCGACCTGGACCGCTTCTCCGGCTACGCCAGGACGGATCTCTGTGAGGAGCCGGCCTTCATGGAGATCCTGAAAGACTGTGGACTGGAAGGACTCAGGGAGCTGGTCAGCCAGGAACGGTTCCTGAACCAGGCGCCGGATCAGATGCGCCTGCGCGGCGAGGAGGTTCGGAAGATCCTGCTCGCCCAGTCCCGCTTCATCGACGAGCCGGACGACCCGTAGTTGAGTGAATGGGGAATGGGGAATACGGGAGCGCGTGTCTACGCCTTGGGGGCGGCGGGCTTCTTCGCGGCGGACTTGGAGGGGATCAGTTCGCGGTACATGGCCAGGCGGGCGGGATCATCCAGAAAGGCCAGCTCGGCGGCGGCCAGGATGCGGCCCAGGGCGTACTCGAGGCGCTGGTGGGCGGCGTTGCGGGCCGCGGTCGCGTCCTTGGAACTGACCTTCCTGGTCTCCTGGACCGCGTCGTCGGTCAACAGGCGGTCACGAAGGGCAGTGAGCAGGTCGATGTCGGCCGGGAGCACGCCGGCCTCCCGCAGGGCGGCCGAGTACTGGGCATACCCGTCGAGGATCATGGTCACGCCGGCGAGCACGGACTTCAAGGTCTTCGCGTTCATGGGCTTGCCCACGCCCACGGCGATGCGGACGGTGTCGTCGAGCTTGGCGAGGCGGCAAACGTTCCGGATGGCCTGCCCGGTGCGCGCCGCCAGTTCGAGGGTCTGCTCGAGGGTGGCGCCGGCCGCCATCTTGAGCTGGCGCGACGCCTTGGCGCCCGGGGCCTTGCCATTGAGGTCGTCGACATCCGTGAAGAGGCCGTCGATCACGCCCGCGCCCACGCGCGAATCAAGCTTCGGGCGATCCTTCATGATCATCGCCTTGGCCTTCAGTCCGACTTCCACCACCTGTTCCGGTTTCATCTTGGTCGCCATCGCTTTTACTCCTTTATTTGTTGGGTCGCGATCTCCTTGTAATCGCGGGAAAAAAATGATTTGGAAGTTTCTACAAAAGGAATTGCCCCCATGTCAAGCTGTTTTTAAGGGAAAAGATTGTGTGCGCCAGGCGGCAGATCAGCTCCTTTTACCGCTCGCGGCGGCGGCTCGCAGGCGGCGTCTTTCCTCCTTCTCTATCTTAAGTGGGAACTCGGGATGCAGACCAGCGACGTCTCGTGGGGCGGCTGGCGGCAGATGCCGGAGATGGACTCGCCGGAGGGGAGCGTGAATGCGCAGGGGGTCTCGGAAGACTTGCCGTCGCAGGCGCGGCGGGCTTTTGGGGGGGGCGTCATGTTGCCACGTTGAGGTCCGCCCGGTCCGCCCGGACCTCCCGGTCCGCCCGGACCGCCGAGACCATCGGGACCTCCCGGACCCCCCGGTCCGCCCGGTCCGCCTGGTCCGCCAGGACCGCCCGGTCCGCCAGGACCGCCCGGTCCGTCGGGTGGCCCCATGGGCGGGCGGCTCTCCAGGCGATCGTGCAGCTGCCGCTGCTCGGGCGTCAGGATCCTGCGCAGCTCGGCGCGCATCCTCCGGTGGAGCTTGTCGGCCTCGGGGCGGATCTGCTTGCGCAACTTCTCCAGTTCGGGGCGGTAGCGGTCGCCGATCTCCCGGGCCTTGAGCTCCTGCTCGAAGGTGAGGTTCAGGGCGCGCATCTCCGGGGGACCGAGGCCGGCGCCGGGCGGCGGCGCCGGGCGCGCCGGACTCGTGCGGCGTCCTGCGTAAAATCCAGCCAGGGCGCCGGCGGCGAAGACCGCGCACAACAGCACTGCGGAATACAGGAGTGCCAGTCGTTTCGAGCGATAGGTCGTATTCATGGTTCACCTCCGCAGCATTTCGAGTTCCTGCCAGGCATCGGGGCCGCCGGTGCCTGCGACGGGGTCGGCGCCCGCCCACGAGGCAAAGGAGAACTCTCCGGTGTTCGTTCCCGTGTCCGCCCTGGTCCCATCCTCCTGGCCCATGGGCCGGGTCGACAGGACCCCGAACACCAGGATCAGGACCAGCGATGCCGCCAGCGCCGGCCCGAAGAGCAAGGACAGGCCCCAGGGGAGGCCCGCGGCCGGTTGCGGCATACCCTGCTCCACGACGTGGCGGATCATGCCGTCGAAGCGGTCGGGGTCCCGCCGGGGATCCAGGGGTGAGAAATCAACGGGATGGTCGGTCATGGTGTTGCCTCCTCCGGCTGCAGGACGGCCCGCATTTTCCTGCGGGCGACGAACAGCAACTGGCGGGAATTGGTCTCGGTGATGCCCAGGAAGCGGGCGATCTCGGCGTGCTGCAGGCCGTCGAGATCGTGCAGCAGGACCACCTGCCGCTCGGGCTCCTTGAGGACGCCCAGTGCGTGGACCAGCCGCTGGGCGTCGCCCGTCCCCGCGTGCTCAGGCGCCCCC
>PHAZ01000175.1 GCA_002841825.1 Deltaproteobacteria bacterium HGW-Deltaproteobacteria-22
CTCGATTGTTTGGTCATGATACTCGCTCCATATGCCCGAGTAGCTTAACCCACTGTCCAGTTTTTCGGAACCACCTCTCTGGTGCTGCACAACCCCGATCCGTCGGGAGATTTCAGGTTGACTTGCAGATACAAGTCGCTGATGTCGGACTTTGCCGACATATCCTCAGGTTCGAACATCACGCATTTGACAAAATTGGTGCCAACGGGCATCTTGAAAGGCCATACCCAGTTCGCCACATTCGGAGATCCAGAGGTGAATGGTATTGCGAAGGTATTGGACGCGCTAGGCGCAAAGTTGGAATTACCCAGGTACCGCAGTTTGATCCGGCCGAAGCCGGACCGCTTGGAGACACCGGTCAGACGGGGGCTGGAATAGAGGGGGTCCCACCGATCTGCCATCACCAGAAGGAGAGCCTGAAGGCGTCCCGGGCTATTAAACATCGTGTTTCCCCAGTTGAGTTGCCAGTGCTTGAGCAGCAACGCCAGGCCGGTGACATGTGGAGCTGCGATCGATGAGCCGGTGGACATTAAATTATCAGCACAACGATGATTCCATCCGACAGGCCAGCGCGGACCTCCACCGATCTGTTCCCAGGGTCCGTCAACTGGTGTTTCTGCGCGATTGTATGCGTGCGTGACATTCGAGATCATCTGCGGAGCTATCAGATCCACACCGGCGATGATGCCGCTGTAGGTTGTACCGTTGATGGTCGCGTTCATGCCACCCGTGGCGGTGTGATCATAATCGTACCCACAATCCTGATAATTATTCTGGCAGGCGATCGTCGAGCAATCGAGGCTGGCCACCGCGATGACCTTGGGCGTGTCGGCAGGAGCCGCGAGGTTGCAGCTCTCGCCTCCGCCCAGGTTGCCGGAGGCCGCGACGATCGTGATGCCGTCATCGTAGCCGTTCTCCAGCTCGTCCTCGTGGGTGTTGCTCGAGGAGATGCTGCAGCCCGTCCCGATGTCGTGGGAGAGGTTGAGCACATCGACGTGATTGTTTCGCATCACCGTATAGGCACGGGTATAGGCGCTGATGCTGCCCGGATAGGCGTTTGAAAAGATGACGGCGGCGCCGGGCGCCATTCCGGTAGAGGCGTTCTCCCACTGGGCGCAGTGGTTCAGGTCGGAGGGGGAGTCGACGTAGGTCGGGTCACCGAAACTGTTGCCATCGGCTTGGCCGAGGCGGAAGTCTGCCGCCAGAGAGGAGGCCACCGAGGTCCCGTGGGTCACATTGGAGGCCTCAAACCAATGCAGTACACCGTCATCGAGGCCTTCCCAGTCGTCGTCGTAATCGGGTGGCGTGGGGTAATCACAGGGGCTCTGGGCGCAGTCGGCGATCAGGTAGACGCGGCTGTCTCCGTTGGCCTTGCGCAGGGCCAGGCTCTCGTTTTCGAGGATGCCGCTCTCGACGATGCCGGCCAGCAGCCGGTCGATGCCGTAGTTGCGGTTGTTGTTGGTCCGGAAGCCGTCGATGCCGACGTTGAGGAACTTGTCTGCGTCCATTCGATTGCTGCGACGGCCCTGGCCCAGCAGCCAGTGCGTCGATCCGGAAGTGCAGTTGGGATCCGCAGGCGTTGGACAGGCGCAGTCCTGGCTCGGGACGTTCAGGCTGTCGAGCTTGTAGAGAGCGTCATGATTCAGCACGACCTCGAGCCGATCCTGCGGGATCTCCAGGCTCACCCAGCCGACCTCGGGGAACACTTCAAGGAGGTGGCCTCCAGCAGCTTCCACGTCCACCTGCAGGTGGGCGGCGGCCGTGGTGAAGAGGGCCGCATGGTTCTGCAGGGCAGAAGCCCGCATCTGTGCCGCAGCCAGCTCCTCGCTCTTTGGGAACATTCCCCTGGGCGGCGCCGGTGGTGGCTGGTACTCCGGCAAGCCGGAGAGCCGGGCCGTCAACTGGAGGACGTCGTGTTCGGCCGCCTCCGCCCATTGCCTATATACGCTGTCGCTTACCTGGGGTGGGCCCACGGGCTTCACCGCAGGTGTGTGGTTGGGCTGACGCCGGATGCGGTAGACGTGCTTCTGGGTGCCGTCATCCAGGTAAGTCGTCGAGCCTTCCTCGTGGTAGAGGTAAGGCTCGGAGGCGTCGAGGTAAAAAGCGGGGATCGCGGTGCGCTGCCAGATCTCCAGCGTCTGTTCCCCGCGGACGGTCCGGGAGATCACGGTGCCGTCCCGAGCCTGGATGCGGACCTCCTCGTAGATCAATTCGAGATCGGAGGGCACCAGCCGCCCGCCGACGGTCCCGTCATCTTCGACGAAGAAGACCTCGGCGCCGGGCTCGCTGGATTGCAACATGGTGTGGATATCAGGAGAGTTTTCCGGGGGGGCGTATTGCATGCAATAAACAAGGTCAGCAGGACAGGCGCGAATTTCTTCATCGAAGCGGGCTCTTTTCGAGTGGAAGGATAGGAAGAAAGCACATCGCTCAGAGTGTATAGCAGAAAGGATTGGCGGTGCAAGCAGTGTTTTTGAACTTTGTTGTTTTATTGGACCGTGCGCCCGCCACCGGCAGCATAGGTGGGTACGGATTTTCGCAGCCTGAGCCTGACGACAGTTCTATGAGGGGCGACCGAGGATGGTTACCGACAGGCTCATTTACAGCGCGCGGCGGCGGCGCAGGAACCAGCCGGTCAGCGCGAGCAGCATCAGGAAGGCCTTCGCAGGGAGCACGGGCAGCAATGTCATCGACGAATATGCCTGGTACACGATCAACAGTGGGAACACGACGCATCCGGTGGGAACGAAGCTTCCCAACGAACTGGGTCTGTATGACCTGAGCGGGAACGTATTTGAGTGGGCATGGGATTGGAATGGGACTTATCCCATGGGGATTGTGACGGACTATCGAGGGGCGGCCTCGAACTCCCAGCGCATTGAACGCGGGGGCGCCTTCCGCTACTCTGCGTCTGCAGGCACCGTGACCTACCGCGACTTCTTCACCCCCTACGGCGGGCTCGACCGCATCGGGTTTAGGGTGGTTCGTCCATGAGTTTCTGCCTCCTCCGCAACTGACCCGCGCTCACCGCCCCAACGCCCGATCCGCCAAACTTTCACGGGAACCGGGTTCGAACTGCCCGCCGCGCCTGAAACTTTCACTAAAAACTTTCACGGGAAAGCGTCCAAATGGGCGTTTTCAAGGCGAATGAACAAGAATTAACAGGACCTCTGCGGGCGGGAAATCTCGTTGAAACAGAAGGAAATCGCCAAATTCCCAAGCGGATCAAGAGTTTTTATGACTACGTCCGCCAGACGCGAGAAGTACGTGTAGCGGATTCCCAAAAAACCCTTTCCACTTTGGATGATGTACGGCTAGGAGCCTGTCGGGAAAAACCCTTGGTCGCTCCACGGGCTACGAAAAGCCGTCCATTTCGTTGTTTTTCGGTCGAATATTCCCGATATTCTCCCTCAAAACGCCTCATTTCCGGCATTTTCTCGCCTCGCGGACGCTCGGTCGGATTTCCCCGACAGGCTCCTAGCGGTTTTCCCCAGGTAGCGGAGCTACCCCAGGGCTATAGCATCGTCTTCTCCGCAGTCTCTTCCTTCCCATTGCTTTCTTCTGTTTTTTTCCTATTTCAGCGCGAAGATCAGCACGGTCGTCAGGATGAGGGTGATCGCGATGATCCCCAGCACCAGGACCAGATCAACCATGAACGAGGATTGGCGGGGGACCGGCGGCGGCAGCGGATCCACGGCCTGCATGCGCAGGGTCTGCTCGGTCTCGCGGCGGCGCAGGGAGCGCGGGCCGGACATTCCGGGCACGCCGTCATAGGTGGGCGGAGGGGGCGGCGGCATCTGGTCCTTCGAGCGCTGGATGCTGCGGGCACGGCTGCGGGCGACGATCTCGCTGAGATCGGGGTCGGCGGTGGACACGCTGGGCACCGAGGGCACCGGGGCGTCGTCGTGCACGGAGGACTCGACCTCGCCCACGGAGAACTCCAGCATCCCGTCCATGGCGTTGTTGCCAAGTTGCAGCGGCTTGCGTGACGGCGGCGGTATGGCCGGCTTCTTCCGACCGGAACCCGGGGCGGCCGGCACCGGGGGCGGGGGCGGCACTGGAGGGAACGACGACACGCCGCCGGGCGTGGGCATCCGGACGGTGTCATTGTGCACCTTCTGGACCCGGGCACGACCGACGATGGGCAGCGCGTAGTTGCACTGCAGGCAGGTTCCCGCCTTCAGGGCTTTTCGATTGAGTTCAACTCCACAACCTGGACAGCGCACGGACTAACCCGAACCTCTCAAACGCCCACGAACAGGCGGTTTCCGAAGTTGCGGTCGATCTTGGCCTGGAAGATCTTCATGGCCGAAGCTTCGATGTCGTACTCGACGCGCTTGTACTGGAACGTCCGTTTCTGCGTGTCGAAGATGGTCAAGGCGGAACGGTTGTCGTAGTCACGGGGCTGGCCCACCGAACCGACGCCGACGATGTACTTCATGCCCGGCCGGATCGTGAACTCCTGGGCCACGACCTCATGCACGTCGGCGCGCTCGAGGGCGAACGCCCGGCACAGGTGCGAGTGGCCGATGAAGTTGACGTCCTGCAGGGCTTCGTAGTGGGGAAGCAGCCGGTACGCCTGCTCGATGGAGAACACGTAGTCAAACTTCTCGGGGAGCACCGGAGATCCGTGGGAGTACTGGATCTGGATGTCATCGATGGTCTCCCGCAGCGTGTACGGCAGCGAGGCCAGCCACTTGGCGTTCTCCTCGGAGATCGAGGACGCGTGCAGGTCCAGCACGAAGCGGCAGGCTTCATAGTAGTAGTTGTAGTCCATGCGCCCGGCGACCGCGGCGTCGTGGTTGCCCAGGACGCACGAGCGCACCAGCGGGCGGATGAGGTTGCAGCACGCATCGGGACTGGCACCGTAGCCGACGATGTCGCCCAGACACACGAACGCGTCGATGGACTCGGATTCGTAGGCCGCGAGCACCGCCGTCAGGGCTTCCATGTTCGCGTGTATGTCGCTGAAAATCGCAATCCGCATGCTTTCCTCATCCATCCATGGGTGACAACGCACGCAATCCGCGCAGTGTCTTCATTTTGCGCGCGAAAATCAAGATCGGAACCTTAGAAAGGAATTCCCACGGAGAAACCTGCACCGTTGTTGGAGAAAAACGGTAAAAACGTCACGGAGGGCTCGTCCCCGGAGGTCACCTGACCGCCGACTTCGGGCTCGCTCGACAGATATCCCTTGTACATGAAGTACGTCGAGACCAGACCCACCGTGATGCCCGCGGCGATCAGGACGTTGGTGTACATCGCGAAGGCCTTGCCGCTGTCGCAGGTGTCCTTCATGTCCGCGGTCGGGCTCTTGCAGACATCGTTGATGCCGGCATAGGAGGCCGGATCGGCCTTCATGATGCGGTCCTTGTCGTCTTCATACGACATCACCTGCATGCCCGTGTATGTTCCGGCGCCGATGAGCACCACCGCAGTGGCGGCCGTCGACCAGAAGCCGACCTTCCACAGGTTCATGGGCTTTCCGGGCTCTTCGGTCCTGGGCGGCGGCGTCACGCCGGGGTCCTTCACGTCAGGGTCCTTCACGTCAGGGTCCTTCACGTCCGGGTCCTTCACATCGGGATCCTTCACATCCGGATCCTTGGGCGTGGGATCCTTGGGCGTGGTAACGCCCGGGAACTCGACCTTCACGATGGTGGTCTCGCCGGCCTTGACCGTGACGCTGGTCTTCCACTCGGCGCCGGACTTGCTCTTGACGACGATGGCGTGGGGTCCCGGCGTGATGCTGGGGATGACGTTGGCGCCGGGCACCGTGGACATGACGAACACGTTGTCCACGAACACCTTGGCGTCAGCCTCCAGGCAGGAGATCTCGAGCTTGGCCACCTTGGGCTGGAACTGGTTGTTCCAGGCCTCGGTCAGCATCTTGGCGATCTCGCCCTTCTTGCTCATGGGCAGCGAGACGTTGCTGAACTGGAAGGTCTTGTTGGCATAGAAGAAGATCGTGAACTTCATCTGGCTGCCGTCCTTGGACACGCGGCCGGTGATCAGCACGTCCACCTGGAGGTTGGTGGCGATCTTGGGGATGCACTTCTGGGGATCGTCCTCCTCGCAGTACAGGAGCTTGTTCTCCTCGAGTTCGGAGGGCGGCGTGAGCTTCCAGTCGGACTGCCTCTTGGCCAGATCACGCACCGTGTTCGTGGCGGTCTTGCCCAGCTGGGAGTCCAGGCCGGCCTCGACCTCAAAGCCCAGCACAGCAGCCTTCTTGGAAGCCGCAAAGGCAGGCGTGCAGAACGTGAAGATCAGGAAAAAAGCCGCAAATTTTCGTAATGACATCATCGCCTCCATCCGTTCGTGACAAGTAACTATACATAAATTAAACGGAAAGACAACTTCCGACTGTCCGGTCCCCACGGGTTACGGAAAAAAACTCTCAGGTGCCTTGCGGCACCGGGGTTGCGCAGACAGTTCAGTCGGGGATGACCCCTGCCGGAACGAGGCGTTGGGTGGTGGTCCCGTCACCGAGCCGACCGTCGGCGTTGTAACCCCAACACCAGACGAACCCGCTGGCCTTGCGCACACAGGTGTGACCGTGATCCTCGTAGAAGTCGATGCCGCTGGAGATGGTGGAGACGCCGGAGCCAAGGCCGCTCACCGCCGTGGGGATGAGGCGGTCGGTGTTGGTGCCGTCCCCCAGCTCGCCGTCGAAATTCGAGCCCCAGCACCAGGCCGAGCCATCGGTCTTCACCGCGCAGGTGTGGAACCCTCCGGCAGAAAGGATCGACACATCTGAGCCGAGACCGCTCACGACGGCCGGCAGGTTCCGGCCCGTGGTGGTGCCGTCCCCCAGCTGGCCGGCGATGTTGTATCCCCAACACCAGGCGGACCCATCCCTTTTCAATGCGCAGGTGTGCCCCCAGGCCGCGGAGACGGAGAGAGGAGAATCGGAGCCATTCATGATTTGTGTGGGAGTGGTACGGTTGGTGTTGGTCCCATCCCCCAGCTCGCCGTCGTCGTTGGACCCCCAGCAGTGCAGAAAACTCCAGCCAAAGAAGGCGGAGCCTTCAATCGCGCAGGTGTGGTTGTAGCCCGCGGAGATGCCGGTGATGAACTCGGCCGAGAGGCTGGCCACCGGCGCGTTTCTCTGGGTGGTGGTGCCGTCGCCGAGCTGGCCGGAGATGTTGCTGCCCCAGCACCATACGCGGCTCCAGTTGCCGTCGAACGTGATCGCGCAGGTGTGAAAAGACCCGGCGCTGATCAAATCCACATTGGCCGAGAGGGCGGGCACCGCCGTGGGGACAAGGCGCGCGGTGGTGGTGCCGTCGCCGAGCTGGCCCATGCCGTTGTTGCCCCAGCACCAGACCGAGCCGTCGGTCTTGATCACGCAGGTGTGGTACATGCCCGCGGAGATGGCCGTGACGCCCGTGGAGAGGCCGCTCACGGGCGTGGGGACGCTGCGGTCGGTGGTGGTGCCGTCGCCGAGCTGGCCGTTGTAATTGCGCCCCCAGCACCAGGCCGATCCGTCGCTTTTGACCGCGCAGGTGTGCTCCCCGCCGGAGCTCACGGACACCGCCTTGAACAGCGCCACGCAGCCGCTCTCATCCCGCGTGCAGCCCGCGGTGCAGGCCAGGTCGCCGGTTCCGATCGACAGGTTCTCGCAACTGACCTCGCCGAAGTCCGCCCCGTCACAGGCCTCGCCCTGCGCCTCCTGCAAGACCCCGTCGCCGCAGCGGCCGCCGCAAAGTTCGAAATCAAAGTCGCACTCCGCGTCGCAGGCCAGCTCTCCGGGGTGGAATCCCTGCGTAACGCAGGTCGCCCCGTCCAGGTTGGTGCCGTCGCAGGTCTCGGTGCCCCGGACCAGGCCGTCCCCGCAGACGGGTGTGCAGATCGAGGGGTTGTTTTCGCTGCATGTGAAACCCTCCTCCACCTGGCAGACATTGGAGCAGCCGTCCGAGGACTGCGCGTTGCCGTCGTCGCAACCCTCGGTGGGATCCCTCAGACCATTGCCGCACAGGCTCTGACAGTTCGTCAGTTCAAACCGGCAATCGGCGCCGCACGCCAGCGCGCCACCCGCGAACCCCAGGGAGCTGCAGGTCTGCGCGTTGAGGTTACCGCCATCGCACTGCTCCCCATCCGGGCCGTCGACGACACCATCACCACAGATTCCTCCGCAGTCCGTGAGATCGAACGTGCAGTTCTCCTTGCAGCCCAGCGTCCCCAACGCGTTGTAGCGCCCGAGGCTGGAGCAGCTCTCATTGTCCAGGTTGATGCTGTCGCACTCCTCCCCCGGATCGAGGAAGCCGTCGCCGCAGGAGTCCACGTTCTTCGTGTCGGCGTCGCAGCCCCACGCCCAGAGGCAGGTGGCCAGGGTCAAGGTGAGCACAGTCTTGCGCATCATGATGATTGTTCCTCCCGAATGCCCCAAGAGTAGCCGGGTTCTTCATCGGTTTCAAGCACATTGACCAGGGTGCGGGCGGTGCGAAAATTTGTGAATGTGTAAAGTTGCGTGTAAGGCTGCGTGATGCCTACCGTGTTTTGTTGTGTGTAGGTATATGTGTTCACTTCTATGTATGGAGACGACCCGATGGAACGCGATTTGCACCTGCTGTCAAAGGAAATATCCCCCCACCCGGCCCTGTCTGCGGCCCCGACCCAGGGGTCCGCTGAAAAAGCCGCCCCCGTTCCCACCCTGTACGAGCAGGCCCTCACCCTCACGTTCTCCGAGCAGGTGGCGCTGCTCTCGGGCGCGCTGTCCTTCAACCGCTCCCAGATCGCCGAGGTGCTGCAGGTCTCCCGGCCGACCCTCTACGCCTGGATCGCCGGCGCCGAGCCGAGCCCCCAGAAGACCCGCCGGATGCTCACCCTCCTGGGGTTGATCTCCCGGGCGGGCCTTGGTGCGGATCGCCCGCTCCTGCCGCGTCTGGTGCGGCACCCACTCTCGGATCACGGGCCGTCCCTCCTCGAGCTGCTCAAGCAGGACGCGCCTCCCGAGGGCGCCTGCCTGCGGACGCTGGTCCAGGCCCGGGAGATGACGGCGCTGGTGGCCGGCCGCGCCCGGATGAAGAAGGAAGGAAAGCCCCTTCCTTCACAGCCCCCCGGGAAAGCCGCCCCCGTCGAGCCCCGCAGGACGACCCCGGAGTTCAACCATGTGTTGCTGTAGTCTCCCAGGCGCTCCGGGAAACCCTGGTTTTCACGTGTTCTGTTCTCCTGATTCCGGCTCCGGATGGGCCGCGGAGGCCCGTCATGCCTGAGACATCCTCTTCGTCATCGTCACCCACCCCCGGCCCGTCGCGGGTGCCTGTCCTGGGAATCCTGATCGCGGTGCTGTTCCTCACCACCGTCGCGGGCTGGTGGGTTGCCTGGGAGGCCCGCCGCCAACTGAGCCGGATTCGCGGCACCGGCGACGACTGCACCGCGGGTCATGACCGCGACGACGCCCCCGACCCCCGCGGCGCGGCCGCTCCATCGGACGCCCGCGTCACGTCCCGCGACCCCTCAACCACCAGCCCGGACTCAGGACCGGCGCCCTCCTTCGACGCCTGCCTGCGGGATCCCCGGGTGCAGGCCCACCTGGACAGGCGGCTGCGGGAGGCCAGCCGCATGGGCGCCATCGCCGGCTCCGACGCCGCCCGCCGGGCCGAGATCGAGAAGGCCATGAAGCGCCGCTACGACGCCCTCGAGCGGACCGAGCGCGCCCAGCGGGCCGCCCTGACCCGCCTGGCGCAGGAACGCGACCTCGACGACGCCTCCCGCTCACGCCTCGAGGAGGCGCTGAAGCGACAGGTCGACGACGAGACCGAGTCCTTCCTGCAGTTCAAGGAGGGCCGGATCACCGATAAAGAGCACTTCGCCGAGATCCAGGCCGGCAGCGCCCGGGTCAACGAGGCCTTCACCTCCCTGATCGGCGCCGACGGCCTGCTCGTGTACAAGAAGCTCTTCGGCTCGGAGTTCCAGAAGGAGATGGAGAGACTGGACAAGGAAGAAGGCTACAAGTAGCCCCGGGGGGCCATCGAAAATTCTTCATGTACCATGACGGACCCAAAACTGTGCGGTCCGCTTTTCAACTCGATGATGCACAATAATTTACTACTTGACTCAACCAGATTTTTTTATTAATAGTTATTCAAGTTGATTTTGTTCCGATTTATTTCTGGTTCATATATCAGTTTAGATACCATTTACTCTTTGTCGCCAAGGAAACCAAGGATGGCTTCTCTTGACGCAATCCATTTGTTCGGGACACCAACCCCGACGTTCTGGCGCAGTTTCGCTGCGCACACAGAAAGGATGACGTACATGCTTCACCCATTTGGAAAACTCGGCCACCTCTTCCTCGCGGGATTCCTCGTTCTGGGAGGCTGCGACGACGGCACCTCCCAGACCGGTGACAAGGACTGCGCCGGCGTGGTCGGTGGCACCGCCTATGAGGACAACTGCGGCGTCTGCGACGACGACCCCGAAAACGACTGCGCCCAGGACTGCGAAGGCACCTGGGGCGGCACCGCCTATGAGGACAACTGCGGCGTCTGCGACGACGACCCCGAAAACGACTGCCCGGTCGACTGTGCGGGCACCTGGGGCGGCGAGGCCTATGAAGACATGTGCGGCGTCTG
>PHAZ01000176.1 GCA_002841825.1 Deltaproteobacteria bacterium HGW-Deltaproteobacteria-22
GCTGGGATCGATGTACTTCAGGTTCACCGGGCGCCCCAGGGACTTGTTGTGCCCGATCAGCCGGTCACCGAGGAAGCGTCCGATGTCCATGAGCTTGCGGTTGCCCGAGGCGTCCTTCTGGAGGTCATTCTCGTCGAACAGGTCCTGTCCGGCGCCCTCGGCCACGACGATGACCGCGTGCCCCTGCTTCTGCAGGCGGCGTTCGAGCACCTCGTACAGGCCGTTGGACCCCTCGAGCTGGAACGGACTCTCCGGGACCAGCACCACGTCGGTGTAGCCGGCCGCCAGCGCCGCGTGCGCCGCGATGTAGCCCGAGTTCCGCCCCATCAGGCGCACCAGGCCGACGCCGCGCGGGGCGCCCTCGGCCTCGATCTGGGCGGCCACGATGGCCTCGGCCGCCTTGGACACGGCCGTCTCGAAGCCGAAGGTGCGGTTGATGAAGGGGATGTCGTTGTCGATGGTCTTGGGGACGCCCACCATCGCGATGCGTGAGCCGCGGGCCTGGGCCGCCTCGAACATCGCCCGGGCGCCCCGGAGGGTGCCGTCGCCGCCGATGGTGAACAGCACGTTGATGTTCAACTGCTCGAGGGTGTCGAGCATCTGCTCGGGATCCTGCGGGCCGCGGGAGGAGCCGAGCATGGAGCCGCCCTTGAGGTTCCAGTTGCGCGTGGACTCCGGCGTGAGGTCCCAGGTCTCGTACCCCTCGGAGGCGACGAGCCCGGCAAAGCCGTAGCGGAAGCCCACGACGGAGCGGACCTTGTATTCGTTGATCAGTTCATTGACGATGGCGGAGACCACGTTGTTGATGCCCGGGCACAGGCCGCCGCAGGTCACGATGCCGGCGCGGATCTTGCGCGGATCGAAGTAGATCTCGCGTCGCGGCCCGGCGGCCTCGAAGGCCTCGGTGACATCGGGGACGTCCCGGTCGTGCAGGGACGTGTACAGGACCTTGGCCTCGTCCTCGGCGTAGTTCGGGATGAAGTCGTCGTCCTCGACCGACAGCGCGAGCGGGGACGGGTTCTTGCAGGGTCCCAGGACCGTGACTTCCATGGACAGGTCTCCGACGTGTTTCAACATGGCATGGACCTCCTCGTGGTCTGGCGCATTTTAGGACATGAGCCGGGCCTGTCAATGCGGAAACACGCAGTCGCCGAACCCGGGGAATGAATACGATGCGGGGCATGGACGCTTGTAAATAATAAAATTCATTGCTATGTTTGTTCCGCCCCAACCGGAGTACACCCATGACGAGATTCCCATTTTTTGCCACGCTTTTTCTTTCCGCAGGTTTGACGTTGCTCTCCTGCGACAACGAACCAGGAGTTGTTGATTCCTGTGGTGACGGCATGGTGGATCCGGGCGAGGAGTGCGACCTGACGACCGGTGGCCAGACGTGTGCCTCGCTGGGTCACTACATCGTCACGGGCACCCTCGGATGCACCACCGACTGCCGGTTTGACCGTGGCGAGTGCGGCGGACGCTGCGGGGACAACGTCGTGGAGCCCCAAAGCGACGAGGAGTGCGACCTGACCAACCTCAACGGCGCCTCCTGCGTCTCCCTTGGGTTCTCCGGCGGCACGCTGGCATGCGATGCAACCTGTCGATTCGACATCGGCGCGTGCCTGAATCTCTGCGGCAACGGCATCCGTGACACGGGCGAGGCGTGCGATGACGGCAACTCCGGAGACGGCGACGGCTGCTCACAGGAATGCGGGATGGAGCCGGGATGGAGCTGCGACGGACAGTCTCCCGATGTCTGCTCCACCTCCTGTGGCGACGGCATCGCCGCGGGTGCCGAAGAGTGTGATCTCGCCGACTTCGGGGGGTCGTCCTGCCTGACGCTCGGTTTCCATGGCGGGACCCTGGACTGCACCCCGGACTGCCTTCGGGTGATCGATGCCTGTGAGAGTTTCGGCTTCTGCGGAGACGCGATCGTGCAGGAAGATTATGAGGATTGCGACGGGGCCGACCTCGGTGCCGGGACCTGCCAGGCGCTGGGCTACTACGGCGGCACGCTGGCCTGCGATGCTGAGTGTGGCTTCAACATGGACGCCTGCGCAGTCGTCGGACGCTGTGGAGACGGGCTCCTGCAGGCAGCCCACGGGGAGGTCTGCGACGGGGCCGACCTCGGAGCCGGTACCTGCCTGACGCTGGGCTACTACGGCGGCACCCTGGCCTGCGACGCGGCGTGCGGCTTCGACACGACCGGCTGCGAGAGTTCCGGCTTCTGCGGAGACGCGACCGTGCAGGCCGCCTTCGAAGCCTGCGACGGCACCGCGCTGGGCGGCCAGACCTGCGATGGTCTCGGGTATTACGACGGGACCCTGGCCTGCGGCGATCTGTGCGACTTCGACTTTTCCGCCTGCGGAGGGCGCTGCGGCGACCTCGCGATCCAGCCCGCGTTCGGCGAGGTCTGCGACGGCACGAACCTGGACGGACAGAACTGCCGCACCCACGACCATTTCACCGGCGAACTCGGGTGCGATCCTGCCTGCACGTCCTTCCATACGGACGCGTGCCAGGATGTCACGGCCTTCTCGGTCGGCAATTTCCACGTCTGCGCGCTGCTTGAAGATGGCCAGGTCCGTTGCTGGGGTGACAACGGCAGCGGCCAGATCGGCGACGGCACGGTGTCCGTCAACCGCCTGACCCCCACCACCGTGTCCGGCCTTGACCCGGTTGTGTCTGTTTCAGCGGGCGGAAGCCACACCTGCGCCGTCCTCGGCGACGGCACCGTCCGCTGCTGGGGAAACAACCTGTGGCTGCAGCTGGGCAGCGGCCTGGCCGGTGACAGTTCCACGCCGCTTCCCGTGCAGGGCCTCTCGGGTGCCGCAGCAGTCTCCGCAGGGATCTACCACACCTGCACACGGCAGTCCGACGGGACCGTCCGCTGCTGGGGGAGCGGCTCCTCGGGCCAGCTCGGCAATGGTGGAAACTCCGACTCCGGCGTCCCGGTGACCGTATCCGGCCTCACTTCGGTGATCGCCCTTGATGCCGGTGAGGACTTCACGTGTGCGCTTCGGCAGGATCAATCCCTCTGGTGCTGGGGCCGGAACAACTATGGCCAGCTCGGTGACACCACGACGACCCCTCGCAACGTCCCCGTGGCCGTGTCGCTGGCGTCCTCCGTGGCCCATTTTTCGGCGGGCCGCTATCACGCGTGTGCGGTGCTCTCCGACGGCACCGGGCGCTGCTGGGGTATCAATCAGTACGGCCAACTGGGCAACCAGACCATGACGATCTCGGCGACGTCCACGCCCGTGGTCGTGTTCGGTCTTTCCACCGCGCAGTCCATCGCCTGCGGTGCCGCCCATACCTGCGCAGGGCTCTCCGATGGCACGGCGAGCTGCTGGGGATTCAATAATTTCGGCCAACTGGGCGACGGCACCTCGAACACACGCACCGCCCCGGTAGCCGTGTCGACCCTGACCAGAGTGGCGTCCGTCGGGCTCGGCTACGAGCACGGCTGCGCGCAGATCGCCGGTGGAAAGCGCGTCTGGTGCTGGGGTCGCAATGCTGTGGCCCAGCTCGGTGACGGCACCACGGTCGGTCGCTTCGTCCCCGTCGAGGTCCATCCCTGATCATTCATCGCCAAAACCTCAGCTTGTTGAAAAAGTCCGCCCTGTGTATAGTCTTGCGCGCGTGTCCACCCTGAAAGGAAAACGTGGCATGAAGGTTCTTGCACTGGTTTCGTTCCTTTTCGTCTCCCTGTTGGCGGTCTCCTGTCGTGACCGGCACCCCAAGGCGCCCAGAGCCTCGGCATTGGCGCCGGTCTGTGAGAAACACACCGCCGGGTCGTGCCTTTCGCTGGCACGCGAGCTGGAGGAGCAGGGGAACTCCCGGTATCTGGAGGCCTACGAGGCGGCCTGCGCGATGAAGAGCGCCGAGGCCTGCGACCGCGTGCTCGCTGAGGTGGAACTGACCGTGATTCAGGCTCCTGCGCCCGCCCAGATCGAGACCTGGACGCATCGCCTGGCCCAGTTGTGTTCGGGAGGACTGTCCCGTGCCTGCATCTTCCGGGATCTGCTGACGTTCTCGGAGACCCCCATTGACGCCTCTGCCATGAAGAAGGCTTATTTCCGGTTGCAGGAAGCCTGCCGCAAGGCTGGCAGGGAAAGCACCGACTGCGTATTCCTGATGCAGGCCCTGCAGATCGTCGCGCGAAAGAACTCCGCTTTTTTCAAGGCAAACGCCCTGACCGGCTACCAGACGGCCTGTCTGGGCGGCATGGGCGAGGCGTGCATGAACGATGCGCTGCTGCAGCGCTCCAAGAGGGATCTCGAGTGGACCCTCTCGTACCTGCTCAAGGCGTGCGAGCTCGGAGAGACCGCCGGTTGCGAACAACTGGTGACCGAGGCGAGGCGTGCGGTGCTCGACGGCCAGCCGCGCTGGAACCGCAGCGCCGGCGTGCTCAAGACCGCCTGTTTTTCCGTCGAGAGCAGGGCCGCCTGCCTGCTGTACGCCGAGGGTCATCTCCGAGGCTGGTGGGAGGGGGCTGATCCCGAGGCTGGACATGCCGAGAACCTGCGCCAATGCCGGATGGGCGCAGATGTCGCCTGCCTCGCGTTCGCCGACCGCCTGCTCGCGAAGACCCCGGACCAGCAGGGGTGGGCGATGCAGATCCTGCGTCAGTCGTGCTCGGAGAACCACCGTGAGGCCTGCGTCCGCCTGGCCCAGCACACTCGTCGGCCTGCGTCGCCCGTGGCCGCGGAGGCGGACCGCACGGCGGCCGACATCCTGCGCCTGGCCTGCTACGGACCGGGTGGATCGCAGCCGCAGTATTACAGCGAATACGACTACCAGCGCACGTCCTCGCAGTCGGCCTTCCGCAATCCTGCATGCGGACTGCTGGGTCGCTACCTGATCGAGGGTGTCGGACTGGAGGCCAACGAGCCCGTGGGGTTCCGCCTGCTCAGCCAGGGTTGTTCGGACCTGCCCGATCCGGTGTGCATTTACTACGGTGAGCATCTTCGACTCAAGGGGCAGGTCAACGCCTCGGGCATCATTCCGTTTTACGAGCGCGTCTGTCTCGCCGGGCACGAGGAAGGCTGTTTTGCCTTGGCCGATCTCCATAAAACCGGGTACAAGGAATTGAAACCCGGCGAGGCACAGGCGAAGAAATACCTGGCCATCGGCTGTCGCCTGGCACCGGCCCATCCGCTTTGCAAGAGTGGGAAATAGTTGCTTGTCAAACAATTCATCCCGGGTTTGCAAACCGGGGGAGGACATGATACACCGGGGCCGCTGTTTCCGGGTCATGGCGGGGCGGGGAGAAACGGCCTGAAGGAGTGAAGCGATGGCGTTGAAGGAAGTATTTGGAACCGCGCACGAACGAAAAATGGAAGTGCTCAAGCCGACGATCGACAAGATCAACCGTCTCGAGCCGAAGATGCGTGCGCTCTCGGACAATCAGCTTCGTGAAAGGACCCCGGAGTTCAGGGCCCGGCTGCGCAAGGGCGAGACCCTCGACGAACTGCTGCCGGAGGCCTTCGCCACGGTCCGCGAGGCCGGCATCCGCGTTCTGGGGATGCGGCACTTCGACGTCCAGTTGATCGGCGGCATCATCCTTCACCGCGGCGGCATCGCCGAGATGAAGACCGGCGAGGGCAAGACCCTGGTCGCCTCGCTGCCGCTGTACCTCAACGCCCTCGAGGGGAAGGGCTGCCACCTCGTGACGGTCAACGACTACCTGGCCACCCGCGACGCCGAGTGGATGGGACGGATCTACACCTTCATGGGGCTGACCGTGGGGACGATCGTGCATGGCCACACCGACGCCGAGAAGCAGCGGAACTATCGCTGCGACATCTGCTACGGCACCAACTCCGAGTTCGGCTTCGACTACCTGCGCGACAACATGAAGGAGAGCATCGAGCGCTATGTGCAGCGCGAGTTGAACTACGCCATCGTCGACGAGGTCGACAGCATCCTCATCGACGAGAGCCGCACGCCGCTGATCATCTCGGGTCCGGCCGAGGGTGCGGTCAACCTGTACCAGACCGTCAACGAGGTCATTCCTTTCTTGCGCCGCGACGTGGACTTCACCCTCGACGAGAAGTCACATTCGGCGATGCTCACCGACACCGGCGTGTCCGTGGTCGAGAACAAGCTCGACATTGACAACCTGTATGCGCCGCGCAACCTCGAGTGGCTCCATCACGTCAACACCGCGCTCAAGGCGCACACCCTGTACAAGCGTGACGTGAACTATCTCGTCGAGCGCGGCAAGGTCGTGATCATCGACGAGTTCACCGGCCGCAAGATGGAGGGCCGGCGCTGGTCCGACGGCCTGCATCAGGCCATCGAGGCCAAGGAGGAAGTGGAGATCGAGGAGGAGAACCAGACCCTCGCCACGATCACCTACCAGAACTTCTTCCGCATGTACAAGAAGCTCGGGGGCATGACCGGCACGGCCGAGACCGAGGCGACCGAGTTCCAGAAGATCTACAACCTCGACGTGACCGTGATCCCGACGAACCGGCCCATCACGCGCACCGACCACGACGATCTCATCTACAAGAACGAGGCCGCCAAGTTCCGCGCGGTGCTGCGCGAGATCATGGACTGCCAGAAGCGCGGACAGCCGGTCCTGGTGGGCACGGTCTCCGTCGAGAAGACCGAGGTGCTCTCCCGCCTGATGACCAAGGCCGGGATGGAGCACAACGTCCTCAACGCCAAGAACCACAAGCGCGAAGCCGAGATCATCGCCCAGGCGGGCTCCAGGGGCGCCGTCACCATCTCCACGAACATGGCCGGCCGCGGCACCGACATCATCCTCGGCGGCAATCCCGACTTCCGGGCGCGCCTGGAGCTCAAGCCCGAGGATCCCCCGGAGCGGCTCCGCGAGCTGCAGGACAAGCACAAGGCCCTGTGCGCCAAGGAGCGCCAGGAGGTCCTCGACGCCGGCGGCCTGCACATCCTTGGCACCGAGCGGCACGAGAGCCGCCGCATCGACAACCAGCTGCGCGGCCGTGCCGGCCGTCAGGGCGATCCCGGCACCTCCCGGTTCTACATCAGCCTCGAGGACGACCTGATGCGCATTTTCGGCGCCGAGCGCCTGCAGCGGATGATGGAGTGGCTGAAGATCCCGGAAGACGAGCCGATCCAGCACCGCATGGTCAGCCGCTCGATCGAGGACTCCCAGACGCGCGTCGAGGCCCAGAACTTCGACATCCGCAAGAACCTGCTCGAGTACGACGACGTCATGAACCTGCAGCGCAAGACGATCTACAAACTGCGCCGGCAGGTCCTCGAGGGCTACTACACCGGGGACGAGACCCTCGAGTTCGATCCCGCCGGCGGCGTCCCCGCCAAGAAGGGCGGCCTGCTGTCCAAGCCCAAGGGTCCCCCCGTGGTCAGCGGTCCCTGGACCATCGAGAAGCTCGGCGATCGGATCCGTCCGTGGGTCGAGCGCATCATGGGTGCCTTCCAGATGCTCGCCCGCAAGCGCGCAGCCCTGGCGGCCGGGATGAACATCGAGGATCCCGCCACAGTGCTGCCCGAGGTCGAGTTCACGAAGATGGGCATCGAGCCGCGCCTGGTCACCCACGAGCTCTACCGGCACTTCGGCGCCGTGGTGAACCTGGAGGAGGAACTGACCCAGGGCCGCCAGGCCTGCGTCGACCGCGCCGTGAGCGAGATCGCCGCGTCGCTGATCCTGCAGCGGGAGCGCATGTTCGACCTGATCGACGAGCTGGTGGGCAACATCGTGATCGAGCACTGCCCGCCCGACGTCCACCCCGAGGACTGGAAGGTCGACGATCTGGTCGACGACATCGAGGAGGTCTTCGGTCAGCGCATCGAGATCGGCGAGGATCTGGCCCTGGATCCGGACACCTACGCCGAACACATCTTCACGCACCTGGAAAAGTCGCTCGTGGCCAAGGAAGACTCCATGGGCACGATCCAGTTCCTGTTCTACTCCCGGCACTACTTCCTCGACGAGATCGACGGCCGCTGGATCGAACACCTGCGGCGCATGGACCACCTGCGCGAGGGCATCGGCCTGCGCGGCTACGCCCAGAAGGATCCGAAGCTGGAATACAAGAAGGAAGGCTATCGGATGTTCATCGACATGACCGAGGAGGTCAAGCGCAACGTGGCCGAGCGCGTCTCCGGGATCGAGATCGCCGAACAGGTCGAGGAGCTGCCCGAGTACGAGCACAAGACCATGGCCACCCGCGCTGTCGCCCAGAGCGGCGGCGGCCAGTCCCGCGCCGTCAACCTCGACGGCTCCGAGAAGTCCAAGAAGGTCGAGATGCGCCACGTCCTCAAGCGCACCCCCCGCAACGGCCCGTGCCCCTGCGGCTCCGGCAAGAAGTACAAGATCTGCCACTGGCGCAAGGACGAGGCCGCCGTCAAGAAGGGCGAACTCCCCGAGTGGTACCAGGGCTAATCGTTTTTTCCTTTTGGGAGTGCGGTCACTCGCCTTGGAGTGCGGTCACTCGCCTTGGAGTGCGGTCACTCGCCTTGGAGTGCGGTCACTCGCCT
>PHAZ01000177.1 GCA_002841825.1 Deltaproteobacteria bacterium HGW-Deltaproteobacteria-22
GCTGAGCACCTGCAGCGCCTCGCGCAGCGTGTCGGGGGGATCCCGCAGCTCGGCGCGGAAGACGAACAGGAACGACAGCAGGCTCATGCAGGCGCTGCGGCGGGCGTGGGCGCGGTTGAGCACGCGCCGGAAGCGGAACAGCACCGGATGCAGCGCAGGGCCCTCGTCGAGGTGGAACAGGCCGTACAGCGGCAGGAGCTGCTCGATGGGGCGGACCAGATCTGCGGGCAGCTGGTGGAGGTTGAGGTTGGGTCGCCGGATGACGTCGGTCAGGATGGTCCGGGCCGATCGCACACCTGCGGCGGCGGTCTCGGAGGGGAACTTCGGGTGGGGTGAGAGGATCTCGGATGCGGCGGCGAAGTGCACGACCGTGCGAAACACCTCTGGCACCAGAGGGGAGAACTCGTCCCACGCGGCCGCGGCGAAGCGGTGCTGGGCGAGCTCCTGCTCGGCTTCACCCACGTCGTAGCCCAGCATCACGCCCTCGAGCAGGCGCAGGGCCAGATCCGGCGCCGGAAACTGCTCGAGCACCGGGATGCGCATCTCGGTGCCGCTCTCCTCGTCGTGGGCCCGCAGCCTCGCCAGGATGCCGCCGGCGAACAC
Organism: Deltaproteobacteria bacterium HGW-Deltaproteobacteria-22; assembly: GCA_002841825.1. Taxonomy (GTDB): domain Bacteria; phylum Myxococcota_A; class Polyangia; order HGW-17; family HGW-17; genus HGW-17. The sequence goes on from PHAZ01000177.1 coordinate 604, forward strand.
CTGCGACCCCGGGAACACCTCGAGCTTCTCGACCACGCCGCCCTCGGTGGCGGTCACGGCGAGCTCCATCTTCATGGCCTCGAGGGTGAAGAGCCGGTCGCCCACGGCGATGTCCTGCCCCGGCTGCACGTGGATGGCCGTGACGATGGCCGGAGCGGGCGCCCGCACCACGCCACGGTCGACGAGCCGGATGACTGTAAAGTGGCCGTCGACGTAGAGCCGCCACTCGGCGCTCTTGGGCTCGGTCACGATCTTGTGCTGACGGCCGTCGAGCTCGAGCAGGCCTTCGTCGGCGCCCTCGTCGGTCCAGCGGGCCGTGGCATATCCGTAGGGCATCTTGAACAAATATTCCTTGTGGCCCACGCGCATCACGTGCGCCGCGAACAGGCCACCGGTGCCGGACAGGTGAATCAACTGGGCGTTCTCGACGCTGCCGGTGATCAGCGGTCGGGCGATGAAGTTGACGACGCTGTCCTTTTCACGCTTGCGGTGCTCGCAGATCGCGGCCGCGCAGACCGCAGGAGTCAGGAGTTCTTGCGGGAAAGCGAGGTAGTCGGAGAGCAGCTTCTGGTCGATCAGGGTCGTGTGGAGCCTGCCCTCGCGCACCTCTGGAGCATTGATCAGATATCGCAGGAACGGGATGTTGGTCGTGCCGCCGTCGATGAGGATGCGGGTCTCGTCGAGGGCCCGGGCCAGCCGGGTCACCGCCTCCTCCCGCGTGCGTCCGCGGGCCATGATCTTGGCGATCATGGCGTCGAAGTGCGGGGAGATCTCTTCGCCGACGCCCACGCCACAGTCCACCCGGATGCCCGGTCCCTGACCGAAATGGAGCGCCCGGATCCTCCCTGGCGCCGGTACGAAGCCGGCCGAAGGATCCTCGGCGTAGACGCGGACCTCGACGGAATGCGAAGGGGACCGGCGTTTGCCGGACTCCATGTTTTCGGTGGAGTAAGGCGATTCAGGGAGCTCCTTGCCCTGGGCCACGTGAATCTGGGCGCGCACGAGATCGACGTCGTAGGCCTCTTCGGTGACCGTGTGTTCGACCTGGATGCGCGTGTTCATCTCCATGAAATACGGGTGCCCTGCGTCGTCCACGAGGAACTCGCAGGTGCCTGCGCTGCGGTAACCCACCGAGGCGGCCAGATCACGGCTGTACTGTTCGAGTTGATCGCAAAGGTCGATGGGGAGGGCCACGCAGGGCGCCTCCTCGAGCACCTTCTGGCGCCGGCGCTGCAGGGAGCAGTCGCGGGTGCCGAAGGAGCGGACGTGAGCATGCAGGTCGGCCACGACCTGAACCTCGACGTGTCGTCCGGAGGGGATCAGTTTCTCGGCGAAAACGTCTCCGGGGGCCTCGGCGCGCACGGAGCCGAAGGCCTCGGACAGCTGGTCCTCGCGCTCCACCACGCGGATGCCGCGGCCGCCGCCGCCTCCGGAGGCTTTGAGGACGATGGGGAATCCCAGCTCTGCGGCCAGGGGAAGCTCCGCCTCCGAGGCGATGGTCCGCCACGGGATCACCGGGATGCCAGCGCTCTCCGCGGTGCGTTTGGATTCAATCTTGTCGCCCAGGCGCTGCATGGCTCCGGCGCCCGGTCCCAGGAAGATGATGCCCGCCTTCTCCAGGCTGTCGGCGAGGCGCCAGTTCTCGCTCTGGAAGCCCCATCCGGGCCACACCGCGTCGATGTGGTGGGCGTGGAGCAGGCGGATCAGGGCGTCGGTCACCTCGTACGCCCTCGAGGTCTCGCCGGGCAGGAACACCACCCGCGAGGCGATGCGTGCCACCAGGCTCTTGCGGTCCGAGCGCGGCAGGATCGCCACGTCTTCGAAGGTCGTGCCCTCGCAGGAGTTCATGTCGCGGATCGCCCGGATGCAGCGCAGCGCGGCCTCCTGCCGGTTGAGCACGGCGATGCGGCCGCCGGTACCCAGCAGCCGGACGGCGCCGGGGACGGCGGCAGGATGTTCGGAGGTCGTCTTGCCGTTGGATTTTTTATGGTTGCTCATGACTGGACCTTCCCGGGCTCGCCCTCGAGGATCACTGTCGCCATCGCGTATTCCTTGTCGTGGGACAGGCTCACCCAGGTCTGGGTGACGCCCAGCAGGTCCGCGATGGCCTTCGCCTGACCGTGCAGCTCCAGCACCGGTGCGCCCGACGCGAACCGCACGACCTCGATCTCGGCCAGCTGGGGCTCGGCCACCGGCGACGCGCGCATCGCCAGGGCTGAGCGCAGGGCCTTGACGCAGGCCTCCTTGGCCGCGAAGCGCGCCGCCAGCCGCTCCCACTCGGGGACGGGCCCCGCCTGCGCATCGGAGCGCTCACCGTCGGTGAACACCGACAGCAGGATCCCCGAGTGCGACTCGGACGTGACGGCCTCCCGGAAGACATCAAAACTGACCAGATCGGTTCCCATTCCCAGTATCATGCTATCGCTCCTCATGGTTCTTTCCTTCCAGAAGAAAACGCTTCTCGTCTTCCTCGCGGGCGAAAGCACGGTTCTTGGCCAGCTTCACCTGCGGGCTCAGGCCGAGCCGCAGCTCCATGTCCAGGTGCGGTCGCCGGCGGGACGCGCTCTGTTCAAGATATTCTTTACGTATTGATTCCTCCAGCTCGGCCAGCAGGATCTCGGGGTTGATCATCAGCACCATCGACGAGACGTGCCCGAAGCCGAGGGTGCTTACACAGGCGGCCTTCAGCCGGGACGAGGTCATCGGAACAGGCTGCGCCGGGAACACCAGGTGATGGAACTTCTGCTGCTTCTCTTCGAGATCATCGAGGTTCAGGTGCCCGGGCACGATCCGGTCGCGCATCATCTGCATCACGCCGATCATCTGGCAGGCGGAGGCGCCGCCCTTGGTGTGGCCGGTCACCGCCTTCTGCGAGACCGCCAGCGCGGGGAGCCCGCGGGTGCGGCCGAGGTGCTCGAAGATGTCCTGGAAGATGCCGGTCTCGTGCGGATCGTTGACCGGCGTGGAGGTGCCATGCAGGCTGACCGCGCCGATGTCGTCGATGGTCAGTCCGTGCTCGGCCAGGGCCAGGGCCAGAGGGCTCTGCTCCCGCCCCTGCGCCACGGAGAGGGCACCGAATCCGGGCGCCGGGATGCTCTGGTGGAGCCCGTCGCCGAAGCTCCAGGCGCCGCCGACGACGCCGTGGACCGGGAGTCCAAGGCGCACCGCGTCCCCCGCGCGCATCAGCAGAAGGGTGCCGCCGCCCTGGCTCTCGACGAAGCCGTGCCGCCGGCGGTCCTGCGGCCGGGACATGCGCTGCGGCGGAATTCCCTGTTCAGATAATTTTGTGCTGTTGACGGTCGCGTTCATGTCGTCGAAGCCCACGGTGCCCGCGTAGGAGATGTCGTCGAAGGCGCCCGCGACCATGAAGTCGGCGCGGCGGAGCTTGAGCTTCTCCCAGGCGATCTCGACGGAGATGCCCGCGGTCGCGCAGGCGGACACGGGGCTCACCATCGGACCGTAGTTGCCCACCAGCTCCTGGGAGACGTGGCCGGCGCCCACGTTGCCGAGGCTCTCCTGCAGGCTGATCGGGTCGCGCTTGGCGTTCCACACCGGATCCGTGTAGAGCCGGATCAGGCGCTCCATGCCGCCGATGCCGGTGCCCAGGCTGTTGCCCACGCGCACGGGGTTGATGTGCCTGAAGAGCTCCTGCATCGAGCAGCCCAGCTTGCGGATGGCGCCGGCGGTGGCCGCCAGCATCAGCAGCGTGTTGCGGTCGCGGTCGGCGATCTCGTTCTCCGAGAAGCCGAAGAAGGACGGGTGCCAGCCCGAGGGCAGCATGCCCGCGACCCGGTTGCGGTAGGGCCTGCGCACCGCCAGGTAGATGCGGGCTCCAGGGAGCTTGCGCACGAAGATCCGGCCGTCGGCGTCCGCTACGCACTCGGAGTACGCCGGATCCTGGGCACAGACCTGCTGCGCGATCTCGAGGGTCTCGACCGGGATCAGTCGGCTCTCGGTCAGCGTGATGGCCTCCAGGGAGGCATGGGCGCCGGCATCGGCTCCGGTCTCCGGGCGCCAGCGGATGCCGATGCGCTCGGCGACGGCCCCGGCGAAGTGCGCGGCGGCCTCGCGCTCGGTCAGTCGTGCGCCGGAGGCGGCGTCGAGGAAGTCGCCGGTGGTGGCATCGTAGCGGGCCAGGCCCGACATCAGGGCGATGTACAGGACACCCTCGGGCTCCAGATGGCCCCGGCGTTCGGCCTGCCAGCGGCACTCCTCATCGCCGTAGGGGCCGATTTCGCCGTAGCCGACGATGACGATCCAGTCCTGCCAGGGCAGGTCGCGAGCGGGGGAGGTGCCGGGCGCGGGCGGGTTCGGCGTGAACGGGAGCACCCCCTTGCCGGCTGTGGTCCTGACTGCCTCGGGCACGCGGGGCGCCGGACGGGCGGACGAAGGCACGGCCCTGGCACGGAAGCGCCGGAACGCCTCGCCCCAGTCGGGGATCGCGGCCAGCCCGCCGGTGCAGTCGGCGGTGAACGGATCCTCGGCGCCGGCCAGGGCGCGGATCCCGGCCAGATGAAGGATCATGGAGCCCATGGTGGCGGTGTCGAAGGTCTTGACGCCCAGCGCGGTTTCAATCTCGAGGGCCAGGTCGTCCTGGCCATGCATCAGACCGGTGCCTCGCACCCATCCGATGACGGCCCCGGCCAGCCGCGTCTTTTTGCGCAGCAGCGGCTCGGCGTACCACTTGTTCAGCAGCGCGCGCAGGGCGATCTTGCTCTCGCCGTAGATTCCGTCGCCGCCCATGTCGCCCTGGTTGGGGCTCATCGGGAGCACGCAGGCGAGGACGCGTTCGTCGCGCAGCTGGAGCAGTTCCTCGGCGCAGCGGGCCAGCAGGCGCTCCACACCCAATAGGTTGATTCGCAGCGCCTGTTCGTGTGCGACGCCGATGTCCTGGGTCATGCCGTTGACACCCACGGCCGCGAACGGCAGCAGGAACAGCCGGGAACCTGCCGGAGCGAGCCGCACGGCCCAGCGGGCGAAGGCGTCGACGTCCTCGAAGCTGCCCTGGCGCATGGGCGCCAGCCACATCCTGGCGCAGGCGGAGGCATGATCACGGTACAATTGCGCCACGGCGCGGACGCGGTCGTCGGTCAGCGTCGAAACGCCGGAGATGACGGTCCATCCGCGGGACAGCGCGAGCTTCACCACGGCTTCGGCGATGGAGTGGGGACCGGCCCCGGTCACGATCAGGGTCGATGCCTCGTTGTTGTCGACCGCGGGCGGATCCATGACCACGTCCTGCAGGGATCGCAGTTGGAATTCGGGGAGTTCTACCTTGCGGTCCGGTCGTTTTTCGAGCCGCTCCAACCAAGAGTCAAAAGATTTCTTGATTGAATCGGAGTCTGCGCGATCCCGAGCCACGCCCAGGATCTCCATTCCTGAGCCGGAGAATCGGCGATCCAGCCGCTCCACCAGTGACGCATCGGGATCCCGTCCGGCGGCAAGCGCCGAGGCCAGCCTCACAGCGTCCTCGCGGATCCAGTTGCCGGCCGCTGAAAAGAGCACGGCGTGCTCCTCATTGAACACGGGCGCGTCCAGGGCGACCCCGCGCGGTTCGGCAGGAGCGGGCGTCTTCGCCGGACCCAGACCCGAGCGGCCGGTGGCCTCGGCGAGCACCTCTCCGAGCCGGGTGAGCACTCCAGAAGGGCCGGTCAGTTCGTCGCGCAGCTCCTGCAGCACGGCGGCGTCCACCGTGGCGGAGGATCCCCCGGCGGAGCGCGAAGCGGCAGGGGCCGGCCCCGTGAGTCCGAGGCCGGCTGCCGCGGCCTGATCTAGGATCGCGCGCCCGGCGGCGGCGTCACCGGCCGGGAACGGATACGGATTGGCGCGTCCGGACAGTTTGCTTTTGCCGTCACGACCGAAGGGAACCAGCGCAGTGATCAGCGACTGTGCTGCAGTCGTGTCAACCGCGTAGTTGCCTGTCAGGTGTCGCGCCGCGTCCTCCGGCGTGAGTCCCGGAAGGAGGGAGAACAGTTCCTTGCGGGCAGCGGTCAGGTTCGGACCCGGAAGCCTGTAGGCGCCGCCGGTCTGGTCCCGGATGGCCCGGTCCAGCTTCTTCATCGGCAGATCCGCCAGGCCGTCGGTCTTTTTCAGGCCGAACTCCTTCTGGAGCTCCGACAGCATCTGGTTGCGGCGCGCGGAGTTCCCCTGCAGCAGATCCTCGAGGGACTTGTCCGCCTCGATCTCGTCGGGCCAGCCGCCCGAGAGCAAAGCCAGCAGCGTGAACAGGCCGCACTCGACGGGTTCGCGTGCGGAAACGGCGGCGCCTGCGACCGTGGGAGGCGCGGAGACGGCGGCCGCCGGGGTCGCCGGGGCGGGACGGGAAGCCTGTGGCGAACTCAGGGCGGGGATCGCCGTGGAAGGCGCATCCTCCCTTTGGCCGGAAATGGGTTCCTTGTCTTCCTGCACAGCCGGAAGGGTGCAGAAGCCATCCTCCGCGGAGAGACCGACGATCCGTTCGAAGTGATTTTCCAGATGCAGCGGCAGCACCGGCGTCGAGGGAGCAAGCCCGGTCAGGGTCTGGTGAAGCAGGTTCGACAGCGTAGGCTGGTGGCCCGGGCCGATCTCGATGACCTCATGGATTCCATGCGCGGCCAGCCCCTCCTGGATGGAGATCCACTGCACCGGGGATGCGAACTGGTAGGCCAGCATCTCGATCAGAAGCTTGCGGGTGGCCAGTTCAGGATCCGCCGTGCCGGCCACGAGTTCCCGCTTCAGGTCGGCGATGCGCTCCGAGCCGGTGCGGGCGAGCACGTCGTTGATGCACTCCTGCGTCAGGGAGAAGACGCCGCCGGTCAGGTTCGGCCAATAGCGGCCCACCAGGCGCTCCGGGGCGATGTGCTCGGGGAACACCGATTCCAATGTCTTCCGGAACGCGTCGACGCCATCGCGCAGCAATGTGGAGTGGAACGGGACGTCGATGCCGGGTACTTCAATATACGGTGGTTTTCCGGTGACTCCGTCGCCGAGCCGCTCGCGCAGGACGTCGAGACCCTGCCGGTAGCCGGTGACCGCGTACTGCTTGCCGCGGCAGTTGTGGTTGACGATCTCGATGCTGCAGCCGGGCAGGGCGTTGATCTCGGAGACGAGTTCCAGCATCCGTTTCTCGCTGATGCCGGCGTGGTTGGGCCGTATGACGCCCATGCGGAAGGGGCTGTTGCCATGCTCGTCGCGCGGCACGTAGTTCTGCATGGTCAGGCCGCGGTGGTAGACGACGCGGACGACGTCCTCGAGGGTGAGCAAATCACCGATCGCGGAGAGCGCGGAGTACTCGCCCAGGCTGTGCCCGGAGAAGTGTGCGCTCTCGACGAAGGCGCCGGTTTCGCGCAGCTCGGCCACGGCCGCGCAGGAGAACACGACCAGGGCCACCTGGGTGAACTGGGTCAGTTGCAGCACGCCCTCGGGATGAAAGACCTCGCTGTCGCGGACGGTCATGCGCAGCGGATTTTCCCGCACCGCCTGCAGCAGCGAGAAGCCCAGCTCGCGCCGCGTGTAGGCGTCGGCGCGATCCCAGACGTCACGGGCGGCAGTGGAGCGCGAGTAGCCGGGCTCGTGCATCCCCTTCTTTTGCACGCCCTGGCCCGGACAGACGTAGGCGGTGGTGTGTGGCTCGACGGTCAAATCCACTTCGGCCACAGGGACGCCTGCGGAGGAGACATTCACCCGCAGCAGGTGCCGGCCCATGGCTCGACCGCGGCGCGAGACCTTCAGTTGAAGGTTCGAACCGAAGTCCACGGGACCGAGGAAACGCGTGGAGATGCGGGAGATCGCGCGCGGCACGGAGATCATGCCCTTTTCCACCAGCGCGATCATTCGCAGGATCAATTGATGTTCAGCGACCATCAGCTGGGTGACGTTGGTTTGCATCAGTTTTTCCTTTGACCAT
>PHAZ01000178.1 GCA_002841825.1 Deltaproteobacteria bacterium HGW-Deltaproteobacteria-22
ACCGAGACGGCCGCCCCGTCCCGCACCACGATCCGGCTCAGGTACTTCTCATCGGGCCGCAGCGTGCGGCGCAGCTGGTCCACGCCGGGCAGTCCGCCGCTGAAGTTGCGCCGGACCTTCGCAAGCGCCACGGCCAGGCGCTCGCGGGAGAACGGCTTGAGCAGGTAGTCCACCGCGTGGGCGTCGAAGGCCTTGAGGGCGTACTGGTCGTAGGCCGTCACGAACACCACGGCCAGGGCGCTGCGGTCCACCAACTCGAGCACCTCGAAGCCGTCGAGGCGCGGCATCTGGATGTCCAGAAACACCAGGTCCGGAACGTGCTCGGTGATGGCCTTGACCGCCTCGAAGCCGTCGGTGCAGGTCGCGACCACCCGGATCTCGGGAAACTCGCCGATCACCTCCGTGAGGTACTGCCGGGCCAGCTTCTCGTCGTCGACGATGACAGCCGTGAGAAAATCCTTCATTTCAACCTCTCCCGATGCACGCGCAGGGTGACGCGGAACTCCCCGTCGGCCGCCTCGACGGTCATGGCCGCGCCCTCCCCGAAGAACCGCTCGAACCGCTCGCGCGTCGCGGCCAGCCCGGTGCCGGTGCCCGGTGCCGGAAGACCGGCTCGGTCAAAGCCGTTGTGGAAGCTCAGGACCGCGTACTCCGGCTCCAGCATCCCGGTGAGGGTGATCCTCACCGGCTCGGCCGAGGACGACACGCCGTACTTCACGGCGTTCTCGGCCAGCGGCTGCAGCAGCAGCGGCGGCCATTGCAGGTTCAGCAGCGCCGGATCGATCTCTTCCTCGACCACCAACCGCTGGTCGAAGCGCACCTTCTCGATCTCAAGGTAGTTGCGCAAAAGCGCCAGTTCGTCCACAAGCGGGATCGACTCCTGCCGACCCGCTGCGATGGTGGCGCGGAAGAACGTCGCCAGGCGCACCACCATCTCGCGGGCCGCCGCCGGGTCGGAGCCGATCAGCGCCGCCACCGAGTTGAGGCTGTTGAACAGGAAGTGCGGGTTCACCTGGGCCCGCAGCGCCCGCAGCTGGGCCATCCCCAACTGCACCCTCGCCTCGTCCTCGCTGTGCTGGGCGCGGCGCACCTGCTCGGCGGCCTCCACCAGGTAATGATACAGCAGCGTGAAGATGAACGCCGCGACGCCCAGCAGGAACAACGCCAGCGCCAGCGCATCGATCTGGGCCGGGGACCGCATCCGCGACAGGCGCAGCACCAGCATGAAGAGCCCGGCCCAGATCCCGGAGAACACCAGGCCCGACACCAGCACCGAGGACAGCACGATGGCCATGCGCTGCCGCTTCAGCGGGAGCGCCCGGCACATGAACCGCGCCCCGGCGCCCACGGCGGCCATGGGCAGGCAGAACAGCAGGCTCACGATGATGGAGAACGCAGGCCCGTTGCCGCGGTTGAGCAGCAGCATCGTGACCATCACGGCCATGGGAATCCAGGCCAGGTAGTACGGAACCAGGTTCCGGCTGAGCCAGGTGCGTTCCATCGGGGTGCCTCTCTACAGACGGATTTCCATGCCGCCCATGATGATGGTGCCCTGGATGACCAGGCGCTTGACGGGGCGACCGTCCTGGCGCGGGACCGCAGCCTTGCGCGCCTTGTTCTCGATCTCGCCGAGCACCGGCGAGCAGCGCGACACGATCTCCCAGTGCGGGGGCACGAGCAGCTGGACCCCGCTCATGATCACCTTCACATCGAGCACCGCCTCCTCGCCCCTGATCTCGGCGTCGCGCAGGTCCAGCTCCAGGCTGCCCATGACGCAGGAGATGGCGCCCCCCTCGAACTCGCGGGAGGTCACCGTGTCCTCGCGGCCGCCCATCACGATGTTGGTCTCGAACCGTCCCGCCTCGATCCGCTGGCCGTCCTTCTTGTGGTGCTTCTTGCTGGAGAAGAACGTCCCCCAGACGATGGCCAGTCCGGCCGCGATGATCAGCGCCGGCCACAGCAGGCCCCACTGCAGCTCCACGTAGCCGAGCTTGTCGGCGCCAAGCAGGGCGCCCGCGGCCAGCAGGCCCACGCCCCAGCCGATGTGCCCGCCGCGTCCCAGCAGCAGGAAGTTGACCACGCCGCCCCAGATCAGCAGCGCCGGCCACAGGGACCAGGCCGAGGCGATCCCGTCGGGCAGGTACCCCAGGTGCTCGATCAGGAAGGCCGTGCCGGCCAGGATGAACGCCCCGCCCATGAACACGCCCCCGCAGCGCTCGTCGCCGGAACTGTTCATCACGCAGGTCGTCGTGAAAGTGCTTTTCTCGTGGTTGCCGTTCTCGTCGTTGTCGTCGTGCATCGTGTGAAACATCGCCACACCTCCTTGCTAACGGCAATCTGACGCCGTTTCGGATCGACCGCCAGCGCCTTTCGGCCAACCGACGCGTTCCTTCGGCCAACGCCCGGTTTTACCAGTTGAGGCTGAATCCGGCGTCGAGCTGGACCACGAAACTGTCGAGCCCGAGGTCGCGCGGGCGATCCCAGGTCTGGTCCAGGTCGACCGTGTCGAGCCACTGGCCTCCCAGGCCGGCGCGGGCGTACAGCCGGAAGAACGACCACGGCGACCAGCTCAGCCCTGCGCCGGCGGTGAGCCGCCACAGCATGCCGCTGTTGCCCTCGATGTTGAACAATCCGGCGGTGCCGCGACCCCAGATCGTGGTCTTCACCGGGCGAGATGAGGGGAACTCGTACTCAAGCCCCAGCTGCAGACCACCGCCGGAGGTCTTGTCCTGGGTGAGGCTGTGGTGGACAAAGAAGGCCAGGGTCATCTCCACCGGCAAGCCCTCGAACCCGAACCCGAGCCCGTATGCGTAGTTCTGCAGGCTGAGCTGCTCCCAGTCGGTGCGGGCCTGATAATAGGGGATGTCCTGCTTGATCGTCTTGCGGGTGAACAGGGCTGAAGTGTTGGTGGTCTCGACGAAGAAGCTGCCGCTGCGAGGCGGATCGGTCCGCCACGGTTCGAGGGTCCCCCGGATCTCCAGCCATCCCAGGGTCCTGCGCACGACCAGATCCTCGGCGCTGGGACCGTCGAGGGACGGTCCATCGAAGGTCAGCAGCATCCGGGCGCGCCCCAGGACCCTCCGCGTCCTCGTCTCCATCAGTTCCACGGTGACGACCTGCCTGGGTTCGTCCGCAGCGGCGCCTCCGGCGTCCTTCTCATGGAAGCCGGCCTGCATCCGCAGCACGTAGGTCTCGGTGCAGGTCTCCAGCTCGCCGTCGGTGATCCGGCGCACGGAAAATCCCCGGGCCTTCAGCACCCGGATCAGCCGCTCGCTGGCGGCGTCGGGATTGGTACTGATCGGCGAATCCAAAGGTCCCTGTCCGACGGTCAGCACGGCGATGGACGCACCCGCCGGCACCAGCAGGCTCCCGGGTTCGGCCTCCAGTGTCCGCGCAGAATATCCCGGCCTCGCCCCGCATCCGGCCAGCAAACCCAGACCCAACAGAAAGAACAACATGAATCGCATGTCAACCTCCGCTTGATTGCGCAACGAAGTGTACCAGACTCCGCCACATTTTTTAACGACGCAGTTTGCAAAGAGTCCGATTTGAGGGATAGTACGAGAACCCAAGGAGGTCACGTCCCGCCATGAAAGTCATCCGCACCCTGAAACAAGTCGTCGCCGGCGCCCTCTCGGCCGGCGCCACCATGCTCATCGCCGCCTGCTACGGCCCCATGGAGCCGGGCTACGAGCTCGCCAACGGCTCCGTGACCGTGCCCGAGGGCACGCCCACCGACTACAACGTGGAGGTCTGCGCCGAGCTCGCCGAGAGCGGCACCCAGTGCGACTTCGTCCGCACCGACGGCAGCTACCTCATCAACGTGTACGAGGGCGCCCTCGACGACGCCCAGCTCCACGGCTACCGCCTCTGCGCCACAAGCTCCAGCGGCCTGTTCATCGATCAGTGCGTGGACGTGCCCCCCAACAGCCAGATCACCACCCAGGACTTCGATCTGGAGTTCATCCCGCAGGAGTAAGGATCCACCGCGGCCTGGCCCACCGGAGCACTTCGCCGTGCGCCCGTCAAGTCAACTGGCGCCACACACAGCGTCACTTCTGGCGAATGAGCACCGGCATGTGGACACCCTGCTCGTCGAGGGACAGGCCCGCGGACACGGAGCCCTTCCCCATCCGGAACAACCTGCGCAGCGCGCGTCCGTTGCCCATGGGAGCAAAGGTCCGGCAGTCCGGACTCAAGGCCACGGTCTTGCGGCTGATTAAAACGCACAGGTCCCGCACCACGACGAGCCGCTCCCGGTTCCGGAACGAGACGATGCCCGTGTCCAGGGTCAGATCCATCGGAATCTCCTCCCCCTTCTTGACGGAGATGATCACCTCCTGCCGCCTGGCGAGCTGGGCGGCGTACTTCTCGTGGCCGGAGATCAATTCGGAGACGGTGACGGCCCGCTTCTGCGCCGAATCGACGCGGAAGGTGCCCGAGGCGCATCCTCCCGAAAAGGCGATCCCGAAAACAACGATCAAAGAGATGCAAACTTGGTTGAACATGATCTTCTCCTTCGGGGTTCGACCCCGCCGGGGTGAGACCCCGGGTAATAGGGATGCGGTCACCGGCAGCCATGGCCCGGACCTGCCGCCGTACCGCCCTCTGGTCGTACCACGCCGGAGAAAAATGTCTAGTTTATTTTACAATTTGATCAATATACTGTTCATTTCAGGAACGATCCACCGCCCAGCAGCTCGCCGCTGGCTCAGCAGCGGCCCGCTGGCTCAGCAGCGGCCCGATACCCGCCGTGAAAACAGGTGGAACGACAGGACATGCCAGCACAGCAGGATCAACAACAGCGCGCTGCTCGACAGGGGCACCCCCGAGAACGAGAAGCGGACGTCGCCCGGCTCCAGCACGGAAGGCCCCGTCTCCGTCCGGTTGACGACGGCCGGCTGCCGGTCGGATGACACCGGCTGCAACTGAATGACATATCCGATCGACACGGAGCCCCTCGCCCCGGGCTTCTGCAGGTGGGCTGGCAGCTCGCGGACCTGCACCTGCAGCCCCGACAACAGCAGGAGGAAGACCAGCAGGGCCAGGGTCGAGAGCCACGACGCGCGCGCGGCCTGACCGACGATCAACTCCTCGCGCTCGTCACGCTCCCGGATCCCCGCCAGCCGCGTGAGGACCGCGTCGCGCAGGGCCGACGACACCACCAGGACGACAAAGAAATACAGCAGCAATGCGAGCCAGGCCAGGAGATGGATGCCCAGCAGGTCCCACGCCCACTGCACCGCGCCCGAGGCGAAGCGCGGCGGCGGTCCGCCCTCGACCCCGGCCGCGATCGCGCCCCACACGACCACCGCCAGCACCAGCGGGCTGGCCAGCACCAGGTAACGTCCCACCCATGTGTTAACGCGCAGGAACCTGCTCATCCCGACCTCCCTTGACCTGGAACAGTTCGCCGATGTCCACCCCGAAGTGCAGCGCCAGCCGGAACGCCAGATCCAGCGAAGGATTGTAGTTGCCCTTCTCCAGCGACACGATGGTCGCCCGCGTCACGCCGATGGCGTCGGCCAGCTGCTGCTGGGTGATGCGGGCGATGGCGCGGTGCACATGAATGCTGTTTTCAATCTCCAGCTTGCTCTTCAGGCTGCCCATGCTGCCTCCACCGTCGAAATCCCGCCGGGTCCCAAGACCCGGGCGAAAACACAGGTCCGGACGGATGAACCGACCATGGCATTTTTCCCACAAATGTAAAGTAAATCTTACATTCCCGGATTGTCATTCAGGATGGTTGCTGGTATCCTCCGGCAATTCGGATCCCGTCACTGCTTCGCCCGACGTCCGTCGGCAGAAGAGAAGATCATGCGTCTGGAGTTATTTTTAAAGTCGGAGCCGGGCACCTCACTCTTCGGACAAAACGACGACCGGCTCTTTTCCGACGCCGAGGCCAGGCTCTTCGCCGTGGCCGACGCCTCGGGACCGACCTACGGCGGCTTTCACAAGCCCACGGGACCCGGGCCGGGCTGGCAGGCGATGCTCGTGGCCTGGCGGGAGAACGCCGCGCTGCCCATCGACGATCGGCTGCGCCGGGCGCTGGTCGCCGCCAACGAGGCCATGCTCGACCCCGGCTGGGAGGAGCGGGTGGCCGCTATGCTCGCCATCCGGCGGGACGACTCCTCTGAGCGGGAGAGCTCCGCCGGGGACGGTCGTCTGACGCACCCGACCGCCTCGTTCACGGTCGCCGGCCTCGACGACGACCGCCTCGCGCTGGCCCAGGTCGGCTCCTGCCGTGGCTATCGCATTCATCAGGGCGTCGTGGAGCGGCTGCTGCCGGATCACTCGCTGGCCACCCAGGCGACCCTCCCCGGCGCCGATCCGGCCCTGCTGGCCCTGCTGCAGTTCCACCGCACGGTGTGCACCCGGCTGCTGGGCCTGCGACCCGCCGTGGAGGTCGATCTCCGCGTCGTCCCCGTCTGCGCGGGCGATGACTTCCTGCTTTGCACCGACGGTGTATGGCTCCCCCTCGACGACGCCACCATCGCCGAAGCGTTCGCCGAAGCCCCCGCCGACGGCGACGCGATCCTGTCGGAGCTGCTGCGCCTGGCCCGCGAGACCGACGGCTTCGATCACCGCAGCTGCCTGATCCTGCGTGCCAACTGACGGACTTCCAGAAGCCGGGATGGTGTTGACTTCCCGATGACAGACGACGATACTCATCGGGCTAAAGGAGTATAAATCATGAAGAGACACGTACTGTTGGCCGTTTTCGCGCTGGTTCAACTGTCCGCCTGCCAGTGGCTGCGCGGCATCGAGGGCAGCGGCGTCATCGTGGAGGAGAAGCGCGAGGTCAAGGGCTTCACCGAGGTGCGCATCTCGGGCGGCTACGAGGTGAAGATCACGGCAGGCCAGGAGGAGTCCCTGGTCCTTGTGGGTGACGACAATCTGCTGCCGCTGATCACGACCGTCGTCGAGGACGGTGTCCTGATCGTGAAGAACAAGAAGGCCATCTCGCCGAAGTCCCCGATCCGGCTGACCCTCTCCGCGAAGGCGCTGACGCGCGTGAAGGTCTCGGGCTCGGCCCGGGGCACCGTCTCCGGCATCGACGCCGCGGAGTTCTCGCTGGAATGCTCGGGGTCGTGCAAGCTGGCGCTCACCGGCAAGGCGGTGCTGCTCAACGTGGGCGTGTCCGGCTCGGGCGAGGTCGACGCCACCGCCCTGCCGGCCAACAAGGCCGACGTGCGGATCAGCGGCTCGGGCAAGATCGACGTGACGATCTCGGAGTCCCTGAAGGTGAATATCAGCGGTTCGGGCGCGGTGAGCTATGCCGGTGACGCGGCTCGCATCGAGCAGACCATCTCCGGCAGCGGCAAGGTCGCCCGCCGGTAGCGTTTTCCGAACCAACCCTTCCCCGGCGACCCATCGAAAATCGCGACACCCGGAGTCTCAGAACACCGGCCATCCGGTGATCCGCCACGGGACAAGGAATAGGAATCCGGCGCCGATCGTTTCACAGACTGAATCGGGACGTCCCCGCTGAACCAGGAACCACGATTGAACCGGGCCTTCAACGTGCACCATGCACTTTTCAAGGAGTATTCAATGAAACAGATCTCTTCCACCCTCGGTCTTCTCCTCGTCCTCAGTTTATCCCTTCCCACGTACGCCTCGGAGGAGGCCGCTGCGGTCCCTCCACAGCCTTCCTCCGATGACTGGTCCATCGGCGCGGGGTTCAGCATTCCGGGCCTCACCTATTCCTCGGTCGGCTACGTCGGGGGCCTTTCGGCGATGGCCGTCGCGCCCTCCACCTCGATGGCCCTGGAGCGACGCCTGTCGGACACGCTCTGGCTCACCATGGGGTTCTCCGGTAGTGTCTCCACGTTGGATGACCCTGTCAGCCTGGACAACGGAGCGACCATCGTCACCGACACCCTCAACACCGAGGTCGCCCTTGGTTTGCGATATCTTTTCAATCCCCGTGGAGCCGTGGAGCTTTCAGTCTTTGGAGGACTCTCCCTGGCCTACGGAGACTCCACGTGGAAGAATGACTCAGAAGAGTGGACCAACCAGACGCTCTCCTGTGGTCTGGTTGCAGGGCTGGCCCTGGAACGCCGGCTGATGGACAACCTCTACCTGCGGCTCCAGACCACCATGGGAAACGCCTATTACTCCAGCGTGGAGACCAAGATTGCGGGCATCGCCGGGACCACCAGCACCAGCCAGTTCCGTGGCGGCATCGCCCTGAGCCCCGGAATCCAGCTCCGCCTCACCTTCTGATCCCGCATCGGTGTCCACTTCGGCACGCTCCTCACGCACAGACGCGACATCGTGATGACGAACCCGGAGAAGTTCAGTCATTCATATCCTCGCAGTACTCCTGCAACGTCTCGGGGGTGCACACCGGCGCGTCCGGATCGC
>PHAZ01000179.1 GCA_002841825.1 Deltaproteobacteria bacterium HGW-Deltaproteobacteria-22
ATGAAACCACCGTCAACCGGCACCGGCACCGGCCACCGACACCCCAACATCGCTCCTTGCCCATAATGCTCTTGCCCTGTCTCGAGCCCACGCGAACTTGACACCTGCCCGTGTCAGGGTTAATACTTCCAGCGGAGACCCCGATGAACCACACGCGCAGGATCCTGACGACCGCGTTCTTCCTGATGCTGGCGGCGGCCCTTTTCTCCTGCTCCCGGGGGAAGACGTCGCCGGCGGTCCCGGCCGATCCGCAACCCAGGACGGGGAGGACACCGGAAAATCCGCCGCCGCAGCCTGCGGCCCCCGACCTGCTTCTCACCGCGCGATTTCGCCACCAGACGCGGCGCACCATGGTCGGCCAGTTCACCAACTCGTACTCGAACCAGTCCGTGGTGAATCTCCAGTTCGGCCCCGGAGACCGGGTCACGCTCAGCGACCAGGGGGAGAGCACCGATCTGGTCGTGCACCAGACCCCGTTTGTCTGCGGGACCGAGAAGGAAACCCGGACCTGGACCGTGGAGCGCACCGGGACCTGGACCTCCGCGGGGACGACCCGGACCCTGGACACGAAGATTTCGAAAGACGTCTGCCGGATCGTCAAGACCTGCGACAACCGGCCTCCGGAGAACCTGCCCTGTGACGTCCTTCCCGAGGTGCTCACGCTGACCTGCACCGAGGGCGTTGTGCCCGTGGGTGAAGGGAAAAAGCCCATGCAGTCGATCTCCTGCACAACGGCGACGCCGGGGACCGTCTCCTACTCCAGTTTCCCATGGGCGTTCGGCCAGGGCGCCTGCCTCGAGCGCGTCACGAGTGCACACGGTCCGTTCCATTACGAGTTCTGTGAGGAGAACCTCCGCTGACCCAACTTTTCTTGCGCTGTGAAAACCAGGACCGACCATGAATTCTGGGTCAACCCTTGCCTTTGGTCAAACGGAACTTATATTCGGACGACGTTTTCCGAATTCAACCGAAATCGGAACATGTCAACCGAACCGGAGGTTCCCATGAAAATCCTCTCCCTATTTATTCTAATCCTGCTTCCCAGCGTCGCGGCCGCCCAGAATCCCCCCGTCGGTTCGCCCTTCAAGGTCGAGCTCGAGGGCGGCGTGCTCTTCCAGACCCGCAACGAGGTCCAGATCCCCAACGAGGCCACGGCCACGCGCATCGACCTGGTCGACCAGGTCGGGGTCGGCCCTCTGCCGGCCGGCCGCCTCACCCTGCACTGGAACTTCCACGGACGCCATGGCGCCGCGGTGGTGCTCGCCCCGCTGGAGTTCACCCGCTCGGCGGTCATCGAGGAGCCCGTCCGCTTCGACCGCGTGGACTTCGCCGCCAGCGAAAAGACCGACTTCACCTTCAAGTTCAACTCCTGGAGACTGAACTACAACTACCGCTTTCTCGAACGAAACAAGCTCCACGCCTGGGTGGGCTTCACCGCCAAGATCCGCGACGCGAAGGTCGCCGTGGAGCAGGACGGTCGCAAGGGTGAACTGACCAACCTGGGCTTCGTGCCCCTGCTCTTCCTTGCGCTGGACTGGGAGTTCGCCGACAGGTTTCATGTCCTGGTCGACTTCAACGGCCTCGCCGGAGGCCCCGGGCGTGCCTTCGACGTCTCTGCGAAGATCGCCTACGATCTCACCGACGACCTCGGCATCTCCCTGGGCTACCGCACCATCGAGGGAGGCGCCGATGTGGCCTCTGTCTACAACTTCGCCTGGCTGCACTACGGGGTCATCTCGGTCTGGTATCGCTTCTGAGGTCTTCTGCCGGAGCCGGCTGTTCCTCCCGCGGCGCAGCCTTGGACACCACCGCCAGCACCAGCAGCAGGACAAACGGCAGCAGGTACAGCAAGTTTTTCATGATTCCTCCTCCGGATCCATCTGATCCATTTGACGGTGTGTTCACCCGACGAGACATTCTCAGGTGGGCCTCACGGCCGTATGCCTCCTACGCACGATTCACGCCAAGATGAACATTTCGTTGTTTTTCAGGACAATTCTGGATTTTTCAGGCCAACGTCAGGAAGGAAAAGCAGGGGTGCATTGACACAGTGTGTCAAAATTTCACAGGACCGGGAGAGGACCTCAGTCGAGGGCGACACACGTGTTGGTGCACGTATCGTCATCGACGTCGTTGCCGTCGTCGCACTGTTCCTGGGCGTCCACGACGCCGTCACCACAGAAAGCCTGGCGACAGAAATACTGCGGCTCGTCGGGCGTGTCGATGGAGTTCATGTACTCGGGATTCACGATCTGCCGGCAGGCGTCGGCAAGGGTGTTGGAGTTGGCCGTGCCGTCGTCGCACTCCTCGTCCGGATCAAGGATGCCGTCACCGCAGCCCGCGCGCAGGCAGTCCGGACGGCACGCGGCGCCGGGTTCAAAGCTGTTCATGTACCCCAGGTCACACTCCTCCCCGTAGGCTTGCTCGACCACCTGGTTGCCGCACTCGTGGGTGGGAGCGCAGTCGCACTCCTCATCGCAGGCGGACAGGGAAAGGCACGCGCCACAGGAAAGAACCAGAAAAAAGAATTTATTCAGCATGATGACCCTCTCATTTTTCGGGGGATTGGGTGCCGCGCATGTGGATGTCGCGCTGCGGGAACGGGATCTCGATGCCCTCGGCGTCGAGACGGAGCTTCACGGCCTCGAGGACCTCGGAGCGCACGGTCCAGTAGTCGGCCGTGTTGACCCACGGGCGAACGAAAAAGTCCACAGAGCTCTCGCCGAGCTCGGTGACGGCCACCGTGGGCTCGGGTTCGGTCAGCACGAGCTTGTTCTTCTGCAGCTCCTCCAGGATGACGGCCCGGGTCTTTTTAAGATCCGCACCATAGGAGACGCCCACGACCAGATCGATGCGGCGGGTGTCCTCGGCCGTGAAGTTCATGATGGTGTCGCCCATGATCTTGCCGTTGGGCATGATGATCTTTCTGTTGTCGGGCGTGGTCAGTTCGCAGGCCAGGATGCCGATGGTGTGCACCAGCCCGATTTTGCCGCCGACCTCGACGAAGTCGCCGACCTTGAACGGGCGGAAGAGCATGATCAGCACCCCCGAGGAGAAGTTCGCCAGGGACCCCTGCAGGGCGAAGCCGACAGCCAGGGTGGCTGCGCCGAGGATCGCCACCAGGGAGGTGGTCTCGATGCCGAGCTTGCCCATGATCGCCAGGAAGACGAACACGTTGACGGCCACGTGGATCATGTTCTGGAGGAATTTGACGATGGTCGGCTCGACCTTGCTGTGCGAGAAGACCTTCTTCAGCACCTTGTCGATGATGCCCAGGCCGATCTTGCCGGCCATGTAGATGATGACCACCGCGATGAGGCGGAAGCCGAAGTCAACGAGGTAGGGTTGCACGTTGGCCCAGAGGGTATCGATGTTCATGGGGACCTCCAATTAAGGAATTGGTATCACAACGAAATCCGGCTGGCAATCACGAATTCTGGTATTTAATTACCGTAATGCGGAAATCCATTTGAGATCTCGGTTTTTTAGCGTGACCGATGATCAGTCCGGCTGGATTCCGTCGACGAAACCGACCATGCCGGTGGTGATCGAGGCGGCGTTGCCCTCGTCGGTGTCCAGGTGCATGGCGAGCTTGAACGAGGGGCTGACACGGACGACCACGTCACCGAAGATCAGGTCGCGACCGGTCTCGACGCGGATGCGCACACGGTTGCGATCCTTGAGGCCGAAGCGCAGCGCGTCCTCGGGGGACATGTGAATGTGCCGGTGGGCGCAGATCACGCCCTTGTCCAGGACGACCGATCCGGCGGTCCCCTCGAGGGTCAGGCCCGGGGTGTTCTCGATGTCGCCGGACTCGCGCACCGGCGGACTCACCCCGAGCTTGAACTGTTCGGTCATGGCGATCTCGACCTGCGTGGCCTTGCGCTCAGGCCCGAGCACCCGGACGCGGTCGACGCGGCCCTTGGGCCCGACGAGGTTGACCATCTCCTTGCAGGCGAACTGGCCTGGCTGTGAGAGATCCGAGTGGTGCGTGAGCTGGTGTCCGGGCCCAAACAGAGCCTCGACGTGCTCGCGGGACAGGTGCACGTGGTGCGCCGAGATCTCGATGGGCACCGGAAGCTGCTTCTGCTGGGCAATGATCTCACTGACATAGCGCAGATCCAGCACGCGCAGCGTCTCGCGGGCGATCATGCGCTCCTCGTCGGTGGGCACCACCAGCACGCGCACGGCCGAGTCCTCTGCGGAGATGTCGCACACCTGAAGGAAGCCCTTCGCCTGGCGGTTCTTCTCCTCGTCGATGACGATGCCCATGAACGCGAGCCCCTGGCAGGCCAGGCTGCGCACGCCCGCGCTCCCCTGCCCGATGCCGCCGGTGAAGATCACCGCGTCCACGCCGTGCATGGCGGCGCAGTAGGCGCCGATGTACTTCTTGATGCGGTAACTGAAGGTCTTGAGCGCCAGCAGCGCGTGGGTGTTGCCTGCGTCGGCTGCGGCCTCGACCTCCCGCATGTCGTTGGAGATGCCGGACATGCCCAGCAGTCCGCTCTCCTTGTTGATCAGCCGTTCCATGCCCTCCACGCTCAGATCCTCCGAGCGCGCCAGGAAGGTGAACACCCCGGGATCGAGATCGCCGCAACGGGTGCCCATGATGAGCCCTTCCGTGGGCGTCATGCCCATGGAGGTGTCGACCGAACGGCCATGATCGATCGCGCACAGGGAGGCCCCGTTGCCCAGATGGCAGGATACGATCTCCAGCTCGTTGAAGGGCCGCCTGAGGAACTGCGCGGCCTTGAGCGCGACGTAGAAGTGCGACATGCCGTGGAAGCCGTAGCGGCGCACGCCCTTGTTCTCGTAATACTCCATCGGCAGGCCGTAGAGGTAGGCGTACGGCGGCAGCGTGTGATGAAACGCGGTGTCGAACACCGCCACCTGGGGCACCAGCGGCAGCAGCTGGCGCGCGGCCCGGATGCCGGCGAGGTTGATAGGGTTGTGCAGCGGCGCGAGCTGGCCCAGGCGCTCGATCTCGGCGATGACGTCCTCGTCGATGAGCGTCGGCGTCGAGAACCGCTCCCCGCCGTGCACCACGCGATGCCCCACGGCGGCGATGTCCTTCAGATCCCGCAGCGCGCCGACCTCGGGAGAAGCCAGGGTCTGAAGCACGGCCCGGAAGGCCTCCTCATGGGTTCCCGGCGGGAGCACGTGCACCGTCTCTGAACCCTTGAACGTGCAGGTGTGCAGGGTCCGGTCCGAGCCGATCCGCTCCACCAGACCGCGGGCGTTGAAGGCCTCGTCGCCGGTGTTGAACAGGTTGTACTTCAGCGAGGAAGAGCCGCAGTTGATCACCAGCAGCGTCATGGGCACTTCGGTGTGCAGGCTCAGTCCGTAGGGATCCTCGCTGCGGGAGAGCGCGGCCCTGGCCAGCGTGCGATCCTGGGGGTCGGCAGACCCCTTGGCGCGATCGGCGATCAGTTTGGAGACATACCGGATCGCCGCCGGGGCGCTCACCACGAACGAGGAGAACACGTCCTGCGGCACGATCACCGCGCGGCAGTGGGCCAGGCCGATGACGTCGGCGGTGGTGCGGTCACCGGTCATCAGCGACATCTCGCCGAACACGTCGCCGGGCTTCAGCACGGCGAGACGGTGCCGCTGGCCGCTGTCGTCACCGTAGGAGACCTCGGCCTCCCCGTCGATCATGACACCGAGGAAGTTGCCCTCCTCGCCGAACTCGACGATGGCCTCGTTGGCCTCGAACGATGCCAGCCGCGACCGGGTCAGCAGATCGGCGATCTTCTCCTCCTGCACGCCCTTGAACAGGCCCACGAAATCCCTGAGAAAATGCAGAACATCCGTATCCATCTTCAGCACTCCGTCTTCTGTTGGAATCGACTCAACGCCCGGCCAGGCTTTCGAGCTTGGCGTCGACCACGCTCAGGTGCTTTTCTTCGGCCTTGACGAGGCCGGAAAAGAACTGCTTGTGCGGCTCGGGAAAATAGTCGGCCAGCATTTCGTAATACATCATGGCCCCCTGCTCGGCCTCGGCTGCGATCTGCAGGGCCTCGACCAGGGAGATGCCCTCGGCGAACTTCCAGCCCGGGGCGGTCTCCTGAAGGGCCACGAACGCATCGGCGTGCAACGGGAGCTCACCTTCGACCAACTTTTTTCCGAGTTTTTCAATGAGCTCGGCGTGGCCCTTTTCCTCTTCGGCCATCTCGCGGAGAAACTTCTTCGCCTCCGGGTCGGAGGTGTTCTGGGCGATGAAAGTATAGAAGCGGTTGGCGCCGCGTTCAGTCTCGACGGCGTTTCGGATGGCCTGTTCAAGCGTGATGGACATGTCGGTTCTCCTGGTTCGGTTCGGGCATGGCCCGCGTGAGGCCATCACTACACTACAACGGATGTGAAGTGTCAACTGCGACCTCCTGAG
This sequence comes from Deltaproteobacteria bacterium HGW-Deltaproteobacteria-22, assembly GCA_002841825.1. Taxonomy (GTDB): domain Bacteria; phylum Myxococcota_A; class Polyangia; order HGW-17; family HGW-17; genus HGW-17. The sequence continues at coordinate 6,386 of PHAZ01000179.1, forward strand.
CCTTATGAAAGAGTGTGAACCGCCGACATCCATGCTATGGTTGAAACCTGGAGGCAACGATGATGAATCCTATCGATCGCCCCGTCCATCACCACCAGGCGCGTCCATTCCTGCTGCTCTGCTGCCTCGGATGGACCCTGATGGCCTGCAACTTCGACACGACCGGACTCCAGGGCCAGAACTCGAACAACACCAACAACGTCAACAACAACACCAACCTCAACAATGCCAACAACCTCAACAACTCGACCCCCGTGTGTCCCAATGGTCTGGTGGAGACCCCGGAGGCCTGCGACGACGGCAACGCGACCCCCGATGACGGCTGCAGTCCGTCGTGTGTGATCGACGAAGGGTATGCCTGTGCGGGCGGGCCCTCCGTCTGCACGCCCGTGTGTGGCGACGGCCTGATCCTTGGCGTCGAAGCCTGCGACGACGGCAACACCTCCCCCGACGACGGCTGCAGTGCCCTGTGTGCGATCGATGACGGGTATGCCTGCACGGGCGCTCCCTCCGTCTGCACACCCGTGTGCGGCGACGGCCTGATCCTGGACCCCGAGGAGTGCGACGACGGCAACGCCTCCCCCGGCGACGGCTGCACGACCTGCCTGATCGACGGGGGCTGGCGCTGCGTGGGCAGCCCCAGCGTGTGCATCCCCGATGACTGGTACCAGGGTGCCTGGCACTCACGACGACTGATCACGGTGCCGACGGGCACTGTCACCGCGGACCTCGCGGATTTCCCGATGCTGGTGCACCTTCCCGCTGGCGCCCTTTCAGGTGCGCAGCCCGATGCTGATGATGTCCTGTTCACCCTCGAGGACGGTCTCACCAAACTGAGCCATGAGATCCTGTTGTACGAGCCGGCCGGGCGTGGGCTGCTGGCCTTCGTCAAGGTGCCCCTGGTCTACGCCCTCCACGACACGGTTCTCTACGTGTATTACGGAAATCCCTCCGCCCCTGACCAGCAGGACGTGCCCGGCGTCTATACGGCGGGCTTTGCCGCGGTCCTGCACCTGTCCGAGGAGGGCGCAGGCCTCACCGACGAGTACCTCGACGCCACCGGCAACGGATACCATGGCACCGGCGGCGGTCCTGCGGGCGCCGGAGACGCGACCCGCAGCCCCACCCGGGACACGGGTGTCTTCGGTTCTTCCCAGCGCTTCCCCGGAAGCACGGTGAACCCTTCCCGGGCGATCCACCTGCGACCGGTCGATGACTCGGCCTGGAACGCCCTGACCATCTCGGTGTGGATGAACCCGCAGGACACCGCCGACCAGCGCGTGTTCGGAAGGACCTGGGGAAACGGTCCGGCCGACATCGTGTGGCTGCTGGGCAAGACCGACAAGCCCAAGTACCGGCTGCGCACCGTGACCAACCGCGTCGACACGACCAACGGAGCGACCTTCCCGCTGAACACCTGGATCCACTACGCCCTGGTGTGGCAGGCCGCCGGTGCGGCATCCGTCTACGGCAACGGAGTGCTCCTGCACAGCACCAACGTCGCGGGCGACACCCTCTATGTCGATCCCGTCGAACCCATCATCGGCAACTCGCCGCTGTACCCGACGGACCCGCGAGCCTTCCTCGGTCGCATCCAGGAAGCCCGCATCTCCAGGGTCGCGCGAACAGCCGCCTGGCTCACTGCCGAGGCCGGCAACCAGTCCGATCCGGACGGCTTCCATGTTTTAGGCGTGGAAGAAACATTTTGATTATCCGAACGATATGAACCCCATTCTAGTTGATTGACAAGCACCTCGCAACCGCCCATATTGCGTCGGTTTGACTGAAGGAGTGACCCCATGAAATACATCCATTGCTTATGCTTCTGTTTGATGCTTCTGCCCGTGGCATGCGATGACGAAACCTCGTCGAACATCGTCAACAACGTCAACAACGTCAACAACGTCAACGCCGAGATCTGCGACGACACCATCGACAACGACTCCGACGGTGACACCGACTGTGA
>PHAZ01000180.1:0-3953 GCA_002841825.1 Deltaproteobacteria bacterium HGW-Deltaproteobacteria-22
CGCGCGGACTCGTTGCGAGTCCGGCCGGCCACCTGAGGCGCCCGCTAAAGGGCGCCGGAAAGTCAGGCCCGGGACTGCGTCGGACACCGGACCGGCGCGCGGACTCGTTGCGAGTCCGGCCGGCCACCTGAGGCGCCCGCTAAAGGGCGCCGGAAAGTCAGGCCCATGAAGCACGCGACTCCGATCCTGTTCCTGATGATCCTTCTATTGTCCTTGCCGGCACCGGTGCGCGCCGCCGAGGAGGACTGGTACGACTACTCGCCGCAGGTCTCGATCCCGCTGACCGCGTTCGGCCTGTCGGTGTGGATCGCCGGTGAGCTGCTGAAGGATAACCTCGTCCCCGATGAGGCCCGCTGGACGGCGACCAACCCCGTCGACGATGCTGTACGAGACACGTTTCGCTGGAACTCCGCGCACACCAAGGACGCGAACATGGCCAGCAACATCGTGCTTGGTTCGATTCCGGTGGCCGGGCTGGCCTCCCTGCTGTTTTCCAGTGCGTCTGGCTGGTCCTCGCCGAATGCCTCACGGGCCAGGCAGGCTGGCTATGGTGGCCTGATCATGCTCGAGAGCGCCTCGGTGGCGATGCTGGCCAACCAGGTGGTCAAATTCCTGGTCCTTCGCAAGCGCCCCTACACCCGGGATTCCTCCTATGGCGAAATGGCGGCCGACGACCATCTGTCTTTCTACTCCGGGCACACGACCACCGCGTTCGCCCTGGCGGTGTCCGGTGCGATGCTCTACGACATGAAGGGCGGGAACCATCCCGGCGCGGTCTGGACAGCCGCGCTGGTGCTGGCCACCGGCGTGGGCTATCTTCGCATCGCCGCCGACAAGCACTACTTCTCCGATGTGCTGGTGGGCGCGCTTCTGGGCGCCGCCGCCGGCTACCTGGTTCCGAAGCTGCTGCACCAGAAGGACAAGGAACCCACGGTGAACTATTCCGTGATGCCGCTGCCGTCTTCGGACACGTGGATCTTCGGCGTCACTTTTGCGCTGTGACCTTCGCAGGTTTCCAGCCCCGCAAAAGCCGGCCGAACCCGGCGTAAACCGGCCACTTGAGGCGCCCGCCAAAGGGCGCCGGAAAGAACCGCCATGCGCACGAGACTCTTTTTTTGCATTTTCCTTTCCCTAAACCTGTTCGCCTGCGACGATTCCGGATCGAAAAACGTCAATAGTCAACTAAACAATGTCAACAATCACACCAACAACATCACCATCGATCCTGACTGCACCAGCGTTCGTCTCACGTCGTACACCGCTTCCAACGGTGGCTGGTGCGAGTTCGACCGCACCCTTCCCGTGCTGCCCGCGTTCGTGCGCGACGGCATGACCACCGCCATCGCCGAGCCCTGGAACGGCGGCTCCTACGGTGGCGACCCCGGTGAATCCTGCGGGGAGTGCTGGGAGATCGACACCATCGGTGGATCGCAGACCGTGATGGTGCACGATCTGTGCCCGATCGAGGGCAACCCGCTCTGTGCCGGAGCGCACTTCCACTTCGACCTCTCCACCGAGAGCGCCGCAGCGCTGGACACCGCCGGCCTCGACGAGGGTCGCGCGCGCCGGGTGCCCTGCCCGGTGACCGGCAACGTCTTTGCGCAGATCCTCGACTGGAACCAGTGGGGCTTCGTGCGTCTGCAGTTCGTCAATCACCGCATCCCGATCCGGGGGGCCGAGCTGCGCTACGGCTCAGAGCCCGAGGACACCTGGCACGCGATGTCCCGCTCCGGCGGCGCCTGGGCGATCTCCGGCGCGCCCGCGGCCGACGCAGGCGAGCCCATCTTCTTCCGCATCACCAGCGCCCAGGGGGAGATGGTCGGGTCCACCCTGTCGGTTCCCCTGCTCGATGACTCCACCAACCACTACGACCTCGGCGTGCAACTGACCGATCAGGGCACACCCCCCGACGGTGTGTGCCAGTTCCTGCCTCCGGCCGACGTCTATGTCGACGGCTGGGGCGGGATCAACCAGGTGCGCTGGATGCCCAACCCGTGGGGCGACACCGACGTCAACGAGACCGGCGCCGCCTGCCACGATGACTCCGCCTCGTGCCTGCGCGTGCCGAACATGGCGCAGTGGAGCGGCATGCACATCTACTACCGGCAGGAGTTCCCGCCCGCGTTCTACACGACGATCTCCTTCCGGGCGCGCGCCGAGGACGGACCCATGAGCTTCCTCTTCTCCCTGTCGGGCTCCGACGGCCAGTGCGCGGAGACCGCCCTCGAACTGACCACGGAGTGGACCCGTCACACCATCGACCTGGCCACCGTCTGCCCGCTGATCTCGACGATCAACACGATCACCTGGCAGAACACCTCGGCCCAGGCCCCGTTCCTTCTTGATGACGTTGTCTTCGAGTGAGCCGTCCCCGCCGGGCTCGGGTCGGGCAACTACAGGTCGCCGTGGGCCGATAGCGCGTCGTTGTGCCGCAGGACCCCGGCGAGCCGGTTCCGGTCCTTGGAGTCGACGATGAACAGGTAACTGAGGTTCGGGTTCGCCCGGAAGACGGACATGGCGCTTTCGAGGGGATCATCTTCGGCGAGATCGGCGATGGGCGGCACGGCGATGTCCCCGGCCACCACGATCTGCCGCAGTTCTTCAGCAAACAGGACGTCGCTGATCTCGGCGTAGTGGATGATCCCGACGAGATGATGGTGTCTGTCCACCACCGGCAGCCTGTCGTAGCGTGAGTGCCCCATGGCACGCAGGAGCGCGTCGAAGGACAGGTCCTCCGGGATGGACTCCACGTGACGGCGCATCACCATGCTGATGGGCATGTCCCCGGCCTTTGCGAGCTTCCCCTGAATCGAAAGCCCGGCCGTGGCCGCGAAGTGGTTCAGCAGGTCGTGGATGCCCTCGAAGATGCCCACGGGAGCCCGGGAGGTGAGCAGGGAGACCACAGTGACCTCGCCGGCCCTGACCAGGGTCAGGCGGGCCATGATCGGCCCTGCGGCCTCGAAGACGAGGACGGCGGCCAGGATCACGTTCTGGACCTCCAGGCCGCGCGGATCCCTCCAGGTGTTGGCGACAATCGCAGCCAGGCCGATGGCGACGGCCCCCTGGCAGAGCATGGCCCCCCCGAGGTTCTGCCGGATCGTGCTGGAGAAACGGCCTGCCGTGGCGCCGATGCGGTTCCCGAAGAACTTCCCGATGGCCCGCATTCCGACGTACCCCAGTCCCACGACCCCCATCGAGGGAAGCGCCTCCAGCCGGAGATGGGTCCCGGCCAGGGCAAAGAAGAGCACATAGATCGGGTAGTCGATCCTGTGGATGTCGTTGAAGATCCGCTTCTCGTGAGGAGAAAAGTTGATCACCGTCATGCCGGTCACCAGGGCGGAGAACAGCAGGTTGAAGCGGAGGATCACGCTGGCCCAGACCAGGAGCATCAGCAGCGCAGTGAGCATGATCTGTCGTTCCAGTTCGCGGGTGAGGCGCTGCTCCCAGAAACTGACGACCAGACCGCAGGCGAGCCCTGCGGCGGCGGGCCCGCCGATCTGCCACGCGATGGAATCAGCGGCCGAGGTGCCCGAACCCAGCAAAAATTGGTAGGCGATCACGAACAGGATGATTCCCAGGAGGTTGTTCATGCCGATGAGGATCAGCGCCAGCTCCGAGAGTTCCCCCTCCGAACGAAGCTCGCGCATCACCATCTGCGTGGCGCCCGGAGCCGTGTTGAGCGCCATGATCCCCAGGAAGAGGGCTGGCAGGACACCGGCACCGAGGAGGGCCGCGGAGGAAAAGACGAGCAGGAAGGTCATCCCCGCCTCCACCAGGCTGGCGATGAAGATCCTGTGGCCGTATTTCCGCAGGGAGGTGAGGCTGAAGTGACTTCCCACGCTGAACATGATCAGGGAAAGCCCCAGCGAGGTCAGAAAATCAAGGCTCTGAAGCTGGCCCTTGGAGATCAGCGGTGTCAGATGAAGCAGCGTGGCCAGCGACGGACCCAGGAC
>PHAZ01000180.1:3997-15710 GCA_002841825.1 Deltaproteobacteria bacterium HGW-Deltaproteobacteria-22
CCCAGGACCAGTCCCGCCATGAGATAGCCCGTGACCTGTGGGAGGTGAAAACGGGCGAAGAGGCGGCCAAGGAAAAGAGCGGCGGCAAGAAGCAGACCTGCTGCTAGAAAACCGTCTGACAATGGGAACCTCCGGCCAAGGCCGCAGCAAGTATCCCCGGGGGTGTGCCCGATGTCAAGGACGGAGCCTGGTTGGAGCCTGGTTCAGAGGCGGCTTCGGCGGCTTCGATCAGGACGTCAGCGTTGTGGCGCGGAGTGGCTCTGTTTCTGGGAGCTCTTATCCTGGTTCTCGGTTTTGCGGAAAAGAACGATCTCGCGGATCAGATCGACTGGAAGCGGTTCGTCGTGTGAAAACTGGACCGAGCCCCGGGCGGACTTGTAGCCGGTGAGCCGGTCACGGAAGTGCTCGATGCCGCTGGAGGTGGGATAGAAGCCGATGTGGCGCGCGTAGCCGGCGAAGTGCACGAGGTGGCCGTGGAGGTCGAAGGTGGGGATTCCGTAACTGATCACCTCGGTCGCTTCGGGTACGAGGGAGCGGATCAGATCCCGCACGACGGACAGGCGTGCGCGGACCTCGGGCGGAAAAGCGGCGATGTACGCGTCGACCTCGGGGGCGCGGGATTTCTCACTTCTCATGGGGCTGCTCCAGCGCGCGCAGGTTCATCACCTGGTCGTTGTCCAGCGTCGCGAACGATCCGTCGAGAAACGTCCCCGGCAGATCCAGCGTGAATCTTTTTCCGGTGTCAGTGGATGGGGGCGCGGCGGCCTGTTTGGCGTACTTGAACAACACGCCCACCGTGCGTCCGGCCGCTTCGGGTGGCGCGATGATGCGGAAGCTGGCCAGCGGGCTGACGCCGTCATCCACGGAGTCCCCGCCTTGTCCGCCGGACACCTGCTGGTGCCAGGGATGCGACTCCACCGACACCAGCTCGCCCTCGCACCGCACAAAGCCGGCCGCAGCCGCCGGCAGTTGTGACGCCTTTTCCACGACGGCGGCAGGCTTCTTCTCCGGTGTCGCGTCACGCTTTCCGCAGGGGCAGCACGCGGGGGTGAAAAACAGCAGGATCATGGTCAGGATGTGGGGCTTCAGGATGCGCAGCGGAACTGAAGGCATGATGGTGACTCCTGACAGTCAGTATAGCCTCTGCTGCAGAATAGAAAAGGCAACGCTTCAATTGGGGGCTACGTCTGCGGGGTGGGGGGAGCTGCACCGCCTGTTGTACGGCGATCGACAGATCCTTCATGGAAAAGGGCTTCTGTATGAAGCGGGCGCCGGCTTCCAGCATCCCGTGGTCATAGATGTTCTCGGGGAGATACCCGGACATGAACAGGGGTTTGAGGTGCGGCCGCCTCTTCAGCAGTCTGCGGCCCAGGTCCATGCCGTTTTCCCCGGGCAGGACCACATCGGTCAGGAGCAGATGGATCCGGCCCTGGTGCATCTCGGTCAGGCGGATGGCTTCATCCGCGGTAGACGCCGCCAGCACCGTGTGGCCCAGGCGCTCGAGCATCGCTTTGGTCATCCTCAGGGAGGATCTCCCGGAGGTATTCGTCGATGGGGTTCCCCTCGGAGTTCTCCCGCAATGCCAGCTCTGCGTTGCCGATGATGACCCCGAGCATAGCGAATCGGTTGGTGATTTGCATTGTTCAGTCATGAAGTTTTCCATCCGAAGAGGGTTCGTCACCGAGTCCGGCAGCAGCCCGGCGGTTGGCCACGCGCAGCGCCTCTTGCGCCTGCTTGGCCAGGCTGATGTCCACAAAGGTGATCACGGCGCCCTCGACCACGTTTTCGAGGGTACGGTAGGGAAGAATCCGCATCGCGTACCAGGTACCGACACGGGTCTGCACTTCGATCTCCCTGGGTACCAGCGAGTGGAGCACCTCCAGCGTGTCGGCCGGGAGCGTGTCGTAATTGACCAGGTTGGACACGATGTGACTGACCGGACGGCCGATGTCGGTCTGGATCAGGTTGATGATCCGGGTGATCGTGGGCGTGAAACGCAGGATATGCAGTCCGTGATCCACGAAGACGGTGGCGATGCCCGTTCCTGCGAGCAGGTTGTTCATGTCGTTGTTGGCTTGGGTGAGGTCGGAGATCCTGGTCTGCAGCTCCGTGTTGACCGTGATCAATTCCTCGTTGACCGATTGCAGTTCCTCCTTGGCAGTCTCGAGCTCCTCATTGGTGGACTGCAGCTCCTCGTTGACCGACTGCATCTCCTCATTGGAGGACCGCAGCTCCTCGTTGGCGGTCTCGAGCTCCTCGTTGGCGGCCTGGAGGGACTCCTCCTTGGACCGCAGCTCGTTTCGCAGGGCGACGATGAGCGCCTGAGCCTCGTCGGAGGCCTCCAGGTCCTTGATCTCCTGGGCCCGGGAGATCTCCGTCGTGACCTCGCCGGCCGGCGTCGGCGCCATCTCCAGGATCACCATGTACAGTGGAGCGTCGGTCTTCACCGGAGGTGCGGCGGGAACTCCCTCGACCAGGCTCGGCGGCACCGCGCGGACCGTCAGGTTGACCAGGGAGAAGCTCCCGTTGGTCTTCACGTTCAGGTTCGGGCGGCGCACGACCTCGCGTCCGGTGGCTGCGCTGCGCAGGGCCGCGGCCAGCTCGACCCGCAGGCCCTCGCGGGCCATCTTCAGGATGTTGTTGATGCCGGTCTCGCCCTGCGCAGGCTCGAGGTACTGGCCGGTGCGACCGTACAGGTACAGGATGTCGCCATTTCCGTGGACCAGCGCGGCCACAGGCGCCGCCTGCTGCAGCAGCACCTGCTCGGTGAGATCCCGCAGGGTCGGGCGGCCGTCGGTGGCCCCAGCCCGATTGCCCTGCGACAGCGAGGCACCCAAGGCCGTCCTGGAAGGCAGGAACAGGCGCGGCCCGATGTGGATGAAGTCTTCCCGGCGCTGGTACAGTTTCAGTCGACGGTCCAGCGTGGTGAACAAGCTGGTGAACGAGCCGATGCTCTCGGAGGATCCCAGGAAAAGGACACCGCCCGGGCTCAGGGCATAGTGGAACAGCGGGATGATCCGCTTCTGCAGCTCCGAACCCATGTAAATCAGCATGTTGCGGCAACAGATAAGATCCATCCGCGAAAACGGTGGATCCTTGATCACGTTCTGCTCGGAGAAGACCAGCATGTCGCGGATGCTCCGCTGGATGCGGTAGGTGCAGCCGTCGGGCTCCAGTGTGAAGAAGCGGGCCAGCCGCCGGGGTGAAATGTCCGCAGCGATGCTGGCCGGATACAGTCCGGCGCGGGCCATCGCGATCGAGGAACCATCGATGTCCGTGGCGAAGATCTGGACGCGGAGCTGCGACTTCTTCGTCTCGATCAGTTCCGCAAGCAGGATCGCCAAGGAATACGACTCCTCGCCGGTNNCCCGCCGACCAGATGCGGATGACGCCTCCGGGTGGCTTCGAGGCGTGCAGTTTGGGCAGAATCCGCTCCTCGATGTACAAAAACGCCTCCGGTTCGCGGAAGAAGGCGGTGACGCCGATGAGCATGTCGCGAAACAGCGCTTGGACCTCTTCGGGCGACTGTTTCAGGAACCCGGCATAGATCTCCATGCTTTCGAATTGGCGGATGGCCATGCGGCGCTCGATGCGCCGAAGGACGGTACTTGGCTTGTATTGACTGAAGTCGTGGCCGGTGCGGGAGAGCAGCAGGGCGAAGATCGTCTGCAGCGTGTTCCCGGGATCGACCGGCGCCAAGCTGAGGGACCGCGGCGGTTCGCTGAAGGCGTGGTTGGTGTAGGCGAGGATCTGTGCGGGCATCCCGGCGGGCAGCAGCTCATAGTCCACCATTCCAGTGGCCAGGGCAGCGCGGGGCATGCCGTCGAATTCGGTCGAGGACGGGGACTGCACCATCACCATTCCACCCTCGCCCTTGATGGCACGGACGCCCAGCGCTCCGTCGCTGCCGGTGCCCGAGAGCACCACCCCGATGGCCTGCTCGCGCTGGTCCTGCGCCAGGGACCGGAAGAAGAAGTCGATGGGCATGCGCTGGCTCCGGGACGCCGCCTGCTCCTGCAGATGGAGGTGACCGTCGAGATAGGTCATGTCCTTGGCCGGCGGGATGATGTACGCACAGTTGACATGCACGGGCATGCCGTCTTCGACCTCGAAGACCTGCATCCGGGTGGTGCGCTGCACGAGCTCGGTGAGGATGCTCTTGTGGTCCGGGGCAAGGTGCTGCACCAGGACGAAGGCCATGCCGGGTTCGATCCCGGCAGGCATGCCGGAGAAGAAGGCCTCGAAGGCCGCCAGCCCACCGGCAGAAGCGCCGATGCCGACGATGGGAAAATCGGTTCCCGTGCGCGTCTCCGGCTCATCGCCCCCCACTTCTTCAGTGTTTTCAAGTGTTTCCTGGGTTGTTTCGGTGGAGGGGATGACACTGTCTACGGTGTTTTGGTCTATTGGATCTTTCATTGCAATGGCCTTCGATCTGTGTTTGATTATTCAAACTTAGCCACTACGGGGTCGGCCTTTCGCGGCGCGAAGTCAAGGGTTTATTCTATAATTTGTATTTGGATTGAATCTACAGGGCGGGGATGTTGATGAAGCACTGGTCCAGGGCGACGGTCCCGGTGAACGCCAGGGCGCGGCCGTTGAGCGTCGAGCCGGTCTCCATCGTGATGGAGGCATCGGCGAACAGGTTGCCGTAGAAGATGCACGTGGTGCCCAGGGTCGCCTGCGTCCCGACCTGCCAGAAGATGTTCTTGGCCTTGGCTCCACCGGCCAGGATCATGTGGACGTTGTTGGCGATGGTGAGGGTCGTGCCGATCTGGAAGATCCAGACATCGGTCGTGCTGCCCGTCAGCGTGAAGTCCGTGCTGGCCATGGCCGCGCCGGTGAACTTGTACAGTCCCGGGACCAGGTTCAAGCCCGCGAGGTTGCCGGAGCCGGGGTTCAGGAAGGGCCCCGTGGGCACGGGCGTTCTGCCGGCGGCGTCGTTGTAGGCGGCCGTCAGGTTGCCCTTGGCCGTGGTCAGCATCGCCGGGGTGGGCACCGCCATGTCGGCGGCGTAGATGAAGCCCGTGATCTGGGGCGAGATGGCGTACCCGGTGTAGTCCGTCTGGGAGAAGCCGGTGATCCAGGACTCCGCGGCGGGGCTGATGCCCACGTCCCCGATGATCGTGCAGTCAGGCACGCAGGTGATGGCGTAGCCGGCGATGACCGCGAAGTGGGCCAGCTCGCCGAGCTCAACCGGCAGCAGGCCGCCGATCTCGGCTCCCGTGGTGAAGGTCCAGACATAGTCGACGGCCAGCGCGTTGCCCGACAGATCCTCGGCCATGACGGTGATCGTCGCCGTGTATTCGGTGTCGAACTCAAGCTCGAGATCCGGCGTGAAGGTGGCGGTGGTGCCCATGTACGAGACCGATCCGGTGACCGGGCCGATTCCCTCCACGGTGAAGGATGCAGAGGTGATCGTCAGTGGCTCCATGATCTCGCTGAAGTCGGCCGAGATCTCGGTGAAGACCGGCACGTCGACGGCCAGGTCCATCGGGATCGTGGAGATCACCGTGGGCCGGATGATGTCGGGCGTGGCACCGGTGGTGAAGGTCCAGACGTAGTCGACGGCCAGCGTATTGCCAGCCACATCCTCGACGAGGGTCGTGATGGTGGCCGTATACTGCGTGTCGGGCAGCCAGGTGGCAGAGGGCGTGAATTTGGCGGTGGTTCCCGCATAGGAGACCGTGCCGGTGACCGGCGTGAGTCCGGCTACGGTGAACGACGCCGTCGTGATCGTCAGCGGATCCATGGCCTCGGAGAAGGTGGCCGTGACCGCGGTGTTGAGGGGCACGTCGGTGTCAAGGTTCTCCGGATGGACCGAAGATACGGTCGGGCGCGTGGTGTCCGGCGCGATGCCGGTGGTGAAGGTCCAGACGTAGTTGGCTGCAAGGGTGTTGCCTGCCACGTCCCGTGCCAGGACGGTGATGGTCGCGGTGTGCAGTTGGAACTGCGCCAGGGCGACGCTGGGCGTGAAGGTGGCGGTGGTGCCCGCGTAGGTGACCGTGCCGGGGACGGTGCCGGTGCCGACCAGGGTGAACGACGCCGTCGTGATCGACAGCGGATTCATGGCCTCGGAGAAGGTGGCGGTCACGGCACCGTTGACCGGCGCGTTGGTGGCCAGGTTCACCGGACGGACCGACAGGACCGTGGGGCGGGTGGTGTCTGGTGCGGCACCGGTGGTGAAGGTCCAGACGTAGTTGACGGCCAGCGTGTTGCCCGCGAGGTCCTCGACGGCCGTGGTGATCGTCGCTGTGTACTGCGTGTTGGCGGCCAGCGTCGTGCCGGGCGTGAAGGTGGCGGTGACTCCCGCGTAGGTGACCGTGCCGGTGACCGGGGTGAGTCCGGCCAGGGTGAACGACGCCGTCGTGATCGACAGCGGATTCATGGCCTCGGAGAAGGTGGCGGTGACGGCGGTGTTGATCGGCACGTCGGTGTCGAGGTTCTCCGGATGGACCGAAGAGACGGTGGGCCGGGTGGTGTCGGGCACCTCACCGGTGGTGAAGGTCCAGACGTAGTTGACGGCCAGCGTGTTGCCGGCGAGGTCCTCGACCGCGGTGGTGATCGTCGCGGTGTATTCGGTGTCCGGCGCCAGGTCGGCGTCGGGGACGAACGTGGCGGTGATTCCGGCATAGGTGACCGAACCGGTGACCAGGTCATCGCCCTCGAGGGTGAACGACGCAGCCGTGATGGACAGCGGATTCATGGCCTCGGAGAAGGTGGCGGTGACGGCGGTGTTGAACGGCACGTCGGTGTCCAGGTGCTCAGGATTCACGGAGGACACGGTGGGACGGGTCTCGTCCACGGCCGTACCGGTGGTGAAGGTCCACACGTATTCGACCGCCAGTGCGTTGCCAGCCAGGTCCTTGGCTGCGGTGGTGATCGTCGCCGTATAGTGGGTGTCGGGCAGCAGATCGGCCGCCGGCGTCAGGGTGGCGGTGACGCCGATGGTGGCGACCGTGGCCGCGACCGTGACGGTTCCCTGCTGCAGGGTGAATGAAGTAGTAGTGAGTGTGGACGGATTCATGGCCTCGGAGAAGGTGGCCAGGATCCTGCTGTTGAGCGGCACCTCCGTGGCGAGATGCTCGGGAAAGACCGACGACACGGTCGGCGGGGTCACGTCCGAGTTTCTCCGGATGACGGCGTCATTGCAGCCGGGTAAAAAACCGATCAACATCAACAACAGGTACATGAGACTGAATTGAAAATTTTTCATATTACACACTTCCTTCTTCCGCGATTTGTTAAAAAATGCGTGCACAGATCCAATGCACATAAGTAAAACGCACCTTGTGAGTACGCAGAAAGTTAAGCACCCGATTCCGGATGGCAATGGCATTTAGAAAAAAAGAAATAAATATACAAAAAATATATGACAGAGCCGTGACAAACCCGGCAGAGGGGTGGTTTGTGCGTAAAAACATGAACAATATAAACAAGAAACAGAGAAAACTGGACAATAGAAACCAATAATTACTTGCAAATAAAGCCATTGGATATTTGCGAAAATCTTTATTTATTTATCTTTTAACATTTGTACGGCTCCGGGGATTGACAAGCAACGGACGAGCCCCATCTTGGGGTTAACACCCTTGTGAAGTGTCATGTATAAATATGTAAAATATTTACATATAAAAACAACCGCACACCGAGTTTCTGGAGTTCCTTGATGAAAAAACAATTTTTCCCATTCCTGACATCACTTTTGATTTTACTGATTCTACCGTTTCCGGCTTCGGCGCAGAACGTACATGACATCAACATCATGAACTTCAAGATGAGCTCGGACCCGCAGGGGCTGATCACCTCGGAGAGCGCGCAGAAACTGAACCACCTGAACTGGTACATGGGAGGGATGTTCTCCTACGCCTACGATCCCCTGAGCGTCTCGCTCAACGGGGACAAGATCGGCTCGCTGGTCGAGCACCAGGTCCTGATGGATCTGACGTTCTCCATCGGTCTCGGGAAATGGTTCCAGCTTGGTATTCAAATGCAGGCTGCGCTGTACCAGACCGGCGACGACGCCGAGGATCTGGGCTTCGCCAACGCCGGCAGCCTCAAGGCCAACGCGTTCACGGATCTGCGCCTGATCCCCAAGATCGTGCTGATCGGGGGCAAGGGGACCGGTTTTGGCCTCGCGGTGATACCGATCTTCAGTTTCCCCACCGCTTCATCCAACGCCAACGCAGGCGAAGACGGCGTCATGTTCGAGCCGCGTCTGGTCATGGATTACCGCTTCGGCGGCGGCATGCTGCTCGTCGGCAACATCGGCTACCGGATGCGTGAGAAGCGCGACGTGCTCAACCTGCGCGTGGATGACGAGGTGGTCTTCTCCCTGGGTGCGGAGCTTCCGCTGACCGCGAGGCTCTCTGCGGTGGGAGAGGCGTTTGGCGCCATCGGCCTCAAGGATTCGTCTGCGGACAACGACTCAGGCATCGACATGGAGGAAGTGCCCGCCGAAGGCCTGCTGGCCCTTCGCTGGCGCGGTGACGGCGGAATGATCGTGACCGGCGGCGCGGGCACCCGTTTCTGGACGGGCTACGGCTCGCCCCGTGCGCGGCTCTTCGTTTCGCTGGGCTATTCACCGCCGCAGAAGGACACGCTTCCGCCGATGGACAGCGACGAAGACGGCATTCCCGATGACCGGGACCTGTGTCCCACGGTGCCCGAGGACATCAACGGCTTCGAGGATCAGGACGGCTGCCCGGACGCCATGAAGGACACCGACAAGGACGGCATCCTGGACATGAACGACAAGTGCGTCAATGATCCCGAGGACATCAACGGCTTCGAGGATCAGGACGGCTGCCCGGACGCCATGAAGGACACCGACAAGGACGGCGTCCTGGACATCAATGACAAGTGCGTCACGGTGCCCGAGGACATCAACGGCTTCGAGGATCAGGACGGCTGTCCCGACGGGACCCGCGACACGGACAACGACGGCATTCCCGACGCGACCGACAAGTGTGTCAACGATCCCGAGGACAAGGACAACTTCGAGGACAACGACGGTTGCCCGGACGCCGACAACGACGGCGACGGCTTCTGTGACTCCAACGCCGACGTCCAGGGACGCCTCGACAAGTACGCCATCGTCTGCCACGGCAGCGACAAGTGCCCCAACGAGGCCGAGACGATCAACGGCTTCGAGGATCAGGACGGCTGCCCGGACAAGGGCGAGGTCAAGGTGATCCTCACCAAGACCCACCTCAAGATCACCGAGACGATCTATTTTGCCTACAAGAAGTCGGTCATCCTGAAGAAGAGCCTGCCGGTGCTCGACGTGGTCATCAACGTCATGAAGACCCACAAGCAGATCAAATACGTGGAAGTCCAGGGCCACTCCAGCGCCGTCGGGGACTCCGACGACAACGTGACGCTGGCCGAGGCGCGCGCTGCTGCGGTCAAGAAATACATGATCTCCAAGGGAATTGCCGCCGATCGTCTGGGCTCCCAGGGCTATGGCGAGACGCAGCCCCTGGCTGACTGCACCGTCCTGAAGGACAAGGCCCGCAAGTCCTGCAACGCCCTGAACCGGCGCGTGGAGTTCAGCATCAAGGCCAACTGCAACACGTGCAAGTAGGCTCCAACAACTCCCGTGAGGCATGGGAGAGGAAGACGTGACGAAATGGAAAAGGATAAAATCAGTCTGATGATGGCGGTACGGTTGATCATCATTCTGGCGCTCAGCATCTTGCTGGTGCTGGTCATCGTCCAGAACCCGGATCCGATGCGGGTCCGGTTCCTGTGGTTTTTCACCGAGACCACGGCGCTGTTCATGCTGCTCATGACGGCACTGGTGGCCTTCTTGCTGGGACGCATGTCCATGACAATGTTCAAGGTGCGGTAATATCACCCCGCAGATCCTGAAAGGATAAGAATTATGAGTAACAAAAATCTTTACGAACAAAAAATGAAGGCCCAGTTGCAGTTGTGGCAGTCCGATGCCGACAAGTTGATGGCTCGTGCGTCCATCGCCAGCGCGGACGTCCAGCTTGAAATGAAGAAGATAGCCGGAGGGCTGAACAAGAAGGTCAAGGAAGGCAAGCGCAAGCTGTTCGACATCGGGGAGAGCGGCGAGGAGGCCTGGGAAAAACTCAAGGATGGTGCTGAAGCCACCTTGAAATCCATTCAAGACGCCTTCGGCGAGGCCGCCACGAAATTCAAGGAATAGAAAGGAATGCAGCCATGAAAATTCTATCAATCCTGTTTTTGTCCATCATGCTGACCTCGTCGCTGGGGTGTCCCTCCACGGCCACCAAGGAAGGGACCGGCGAGTACGTCGATGACTCGGTGATCACGGCCAAGGTCAAGACGGCCATCCTGGGCGAGGAAGCCCTGAAGGTCGCCGAGATCAACGTCGAGACGTTCAAGGGCACCGTGCAACTGAGCGGCTTTGTCGGCTCCCAGGCGGTCGTCGACCGGGCCGGCGTCCTCGCGCGCGGCGTCTCCGGTGTCAAGGACGTGAAGAATTCCCTGCAGGTCAAATGAGTGCTGCCCCGGCGGAGAATGCTTCGCCGGGGTTTTTTCCCAAACTTTGATATAAAATAAGACGCAGAGGTTGCAGCCTGGCGGGAACCGTTCGGGGATCAGTTCCACTTGGCGTAGAGGGTGTGATTGGCGGCGTTGGTGACGATGGTGGCGGCGGTGACCTCTGTCCCGGTTCCGCCGGCGCCGGTCCACCAGCCGCCGAAGGTCTTGCCCGGCCGGGTGGTGGTGGCGAGGGTCCCGTAGGCGGCCGCGAAGGTGACGGTCTTGGTGGCCGGATTGGGCGCGGCTCCGCCCTCGGCGTCGAAGGTCACGGTGACGGTGATGGGGGTCCACTTGGCGTAGAGGGTGTGGTTGGCGGCGTTGGTGACGATGGTGGCGGCGGTGACCTCTGTCCCGGTCCCGCCGGCGCCGGTCCACCAGCCTGCGAAGGTGTAGCCGGTTCGGGAGGTGGTGGCCAGGGCGCCATAGGCGGCCGCGAAGGTGACGGACCTGGTGGCCGGATTGGGCGCGGAGCCGCCTCCGGCGTTGAAGGTCACGGTGATGGTGTTGGCGGTCCACTTGGCGTAGAGGGTGTGGTTGGCGGCGTTGGTGACGATGGTGGCGGCGGTGACCTGGGAGCCGGTTCCGCCTGCGCCGGTCCACCAGCCTGCGAAGGTGTAGCCGGTTCGGGAGGTGGTGGCCAGGGTTCCGTAGGCGACACCGAAGATCACCACCTGGCTCTCCGGGACGGGCGCGGCGCCGCCCTGACTGTCGAAGGTGACGGTATAGGTGTTGGGCAGCCACTTCGCAAAGAGGGTGTGGTCGCCGGCGATGCTGACCACCGAAGTGGCGAACACGCGGGACCCGGTTCCGCCGGGTCCGGTCCACCAGCCGTCGAAGGTGTAGCCGGCCCGGTTCGTGGTCGCCAGTTCACCGTAGGGCTGGCCGAAGGTCACGGTCTTGGAGCCAGGGGTGAGGGCGGTGCCACCCTGGGGGTCGAAGGTCACGGTGCTGGTGTCCGCTGTCCACTTCGCGAAGAGGGTGTGGTCGTCGGCCCTGGTCACGACGGTGGCGGCGGTGACCTGGGGTTCTGTTCCGCCGGGGTCGGTCCACCAGCCGTCGAAGGTGTGTCCGGTCCGGCTGGTGGTCGCCAGCTCGCCGTAGGCCTCGTCCAGGATCACCATCCTGCTCCCCGGGTTCGGGGCCAGGCCACCCTGGGCGTCGAAACGGACCAGGGCGGAGA
>PHAZ01000181.1 GCA_002841825.1 Deltaproteobacteria bacterium HGW-Deltaproteobacteria-22
GTTCACGAACTCCTTGAGCATCTCGAGATCCATCGTTCCGGAGAACAACTGGATCACCGCCGGCATCTCCTCGTTGCGGCTGGTCCGCACCAGGTCAAGGTAGTGGGGCTTGATGTCGGGGCCGAACGGCATCAACTTGATGATCTCGATGCGTTCGGTGCGCGAGCCGGACTGCAGGAGCCTCATCAGCGCGTGCCGGGCCAGCGGAAGGTCCTCGGGCTTGAGCACCGCGATGGCCGCCTGCCGCACGATCTGCGAGGAGTCCGACAGCCGCGAGATGATCGACAGCAGCGCCTGCTTCTGGGCCACGGCAGCCAGCGCACGGACGGCCTCGGCGCGCACCACGTCGCGGGAGTCCTCCAGCAGCTGGATCAGGGGCATCACGGCGTTGGGGATCTTCAGTTTGGCGATCCAGGAGATGACCGCCACGCGGGTGTCCTGGTTCTCGATCCGCAGCAGGCGCAGGAAGAAGGCATGGTCTGCCGGGTTCTCCAGAGCGCCCAGCAGGTTGATCGCGGCGACCCGTTCCTTGGCCTGGATGGAATGGGCGATGGTCTGGCGGATCATCGAGCTGGCGTCGGGATCCTTGTGATGCACCATGACCTGCACGGCCCGCGCCGAGACCTTCTGGTTCTTGTGCGTGGTCAGCGGCACCACGTAGGAGCGGATTTCGGTCCAGGGCAGGTTCTGGGACCGGTCCAGCCCCGTGAGGATGTCCTGCACGCTCTCGGAGGAGAGGAAGCGCACGACCTGTCGGATCTCGGGGTTCTGGGAGAAGATCCCGGGGGCGGGCGTCACCGCCGGCGTCACGCCGGACAGAACCCACCAGATGGCCAGCAACAGCGTTGTTTTCATGATCCGGTCCCTATGAAGTACCAGACAAACAGCCCGATCGAGATGATGGCCAGGCCGATCAGGATGGGCCACAGCCAGGCCATCCGTTCGCCGGAACGCGACGGATCCCCGGAGGCCGTTCCCATGGCCATGGTGTCGTGCAGCTTGGCCTTGTCGCGCGTGGCGAACTTGAACGGCACCGTGGGCTCGTCGATCGTCCGGGGCATGAGGCTCTCCCGGTACAGGGGGGTCCCCACGCGGATCGGCCAGTTCCTGGCCGCCTCGGGGAGATCTCCGAAGGAGAACAGGACGACGGTGATGTTGTCGAAGCCGCCGGCCTCGTTGCCGAGGTTCACGAGGAGGTTGACGGCGTCCTCAGGGGTCTCATGGAAGATGACCTCGGCGATCTCATCGTCCTCGAGCATGCCCGAGAGACCATCCGAACAGCACAGGATCCGGTCGCCGGGCAGCAGTTGGATCACCTCGGCGAACGTGGGGTCTGGCATGTCCATCTGTCCGAGGCAGCGGGTGAGGATGCCGGAACTGGGATGGTAGACGGCGTCCTCGGGGTTGACGTAGCCTGCTCGCACGAGATCCTGCACGACCGTGTGGTCCTCGGTGATCTGCCGGATGAAGCCGTCGCGCAGCAGGTAGGCGCGGGAGTCGCCGACGTGGGCGATGTACGCATGGTCGTTGATCACGGCGCCGGCCACGACGGTGGATCCCATGTCCTTCAGTTCGTGGTTTGCCCGGGCTTCCTTGTTCACGGCGGCGTTGGCCGACAGGATGGCGGTGCGCAGGAAAAGTTGCGGATTCTCGCGGAAGGCGTCCACGGTCACGTTGGCAAGCTCCGAGAGCATTGTCGACGTGACCAGGGAGCTGGCGACCGAGCCGCCTGCGTATCCCCCCATGCCATCGGCCACGACCAGGAAGGTGAAGTCGTCGGCGAGAACCCGGGTTCCCATCGAGTCCTGATTCTCTTCCCGCATCCGGCCGATGTCGGTATGTGAATGGATGCCGTGTGTCAAAATGCCTCCGTGTACGTCCGCTGCCTGCGCAACGTGGGGAGACAATAATCGGATCCCGCGGAAAAATCCAGAACCAATATGATATGGGTCGGACAGGCTGTCCGGCTACTTCGGTGTCTTCGGGGTCAGGACGTAGCGTTCCTGGGCACGCTCGAGCTCAAGCGCGCCGGGGGTCCCCTCGACGGGCGACAGTTCCAGGCCGGCCAGGGGCACCTCGGTGAAGGCGAGCACGGTCTTTCCGTCGGGACGCTTGTAAAGCATCAACCGGGTGCGGTACTTGCCCAGGGTCATGAAATAGTCTTCCTTCACCTTCGCGATGACCGCGTCACCGAGCTCGGGGTGGGTCAGCGTGCCCAGGAAGGGCGCCATGAACTCGGCGGTGGGGGCAGACAGGCGGGCCTTCGCCTCGGCCAGGGATTTTTTCATCTGCTCCAAAGAATACTCCAGGGACTTCTGGGCGCGGGCCTCGGAGCCGAACCACAATTCCACCAGGCGGCGCTGGATCGCCTTTTCGGCCAGGTGACCGCCGGTGCCGTTGGAGATCATGACCAGGCCGGCGTTCTTCTCGGGGAGGAAGGTCAGCAGCGTCGCGAATCCCATGGTGCCGCCGCTGTGGGAGACCACCAGCAGGCCCTTGGACTTGGAGACGGCCAGACCCAGACCGTAGGCCGAGTCGGCGTCCATCTTCACCTGCGGCGCACGGCGGTGCAGCAGGTTCTTCTCGGAGATCACGCGCTTGCCCTCGGGGGTGACGCCGCCGGCGAGCTCGGTCATCACGAAGCGGGCCATGTCCAGCACGTTGGACCACACGCCGCCAGAGGGTCCGATGTAGGCTGCGAAGCGCTCATGCTCCAGCGGCACGATGCGATGGGTCATGTCCATGTCCTGCGAGTGCGGCGTGGCGTGGTTCTTCACCTTCCGGGCGGCATCGAGGTCGAGGAGGGTGCCCTTCATGCCCAGCGGGGTGAACACGCGCTCCTTCATGGCCTTCTCGTACGCCTTGTCCATGGAGAGCTTCGGGAACAGCACGTGGGCGCTGAG
This sequence comes from Deltaproteobacteria bacterium HGW-Deltaproteobacteria-22, assembly GCA_002841825.1. GTDB lineage: Bacteria > Myxococcota_A > Polyangia > HGW-17 > HGW-17 > HGW-17. The sequence continues at coordinate 2,904 of PHAZ01000181.1, forward strand.
GAAGCCGCCGGCTGCGACCATGTGGTTCTGGTACTGGAAGGTCTCCTTCAGGCCGGTCGAGGGCTTCATGCCGCCGAGCTCCTTGAGGCAGTCCGAGGCGGTCTTGCCCCAGAACGAAAGGATCAACGGCAGGTCCTTGCGCGGCAGGCCCGCGCAGGCGCAGACCAGTTGCTCCATCGTGAGGACGCCGGTGAGCTTGGCGTCGCCCAGGGCGAAGGCCGGGTAGACCTCCTTGACCGGCTTGTCCCAGGCCAGCTTGCCGTCATCGACGAGGGTGCCCATCATGAGGGTGGTCAGGGACTTCGTCACCGAACCGATCATCATCAGCGTCTCCGGGGTGACGGGGTCGGTCTTGCCAAGCTCACGCACGCCGTAGCCTTCGGAGAACACGATCTTCCCGTTCTCGACGACAGCGATGGACAGGCCCGGGACGCCGGTGGCCTTGATCGTCTCGCGGATGAAGGTGCGCAGCACCTCGGCGTTCCCGACGATGGACTGCAGCGGCTTGTCCTTCAGGTTCTCCTCCTCGACGCCGGGGGCCTTCATGCCGGTGATGAAGGTCATCACCTGGGCAGCGCGGCGATCGACGGCGGCCACGGGCGCCCGCAGGATGACGACCCAGATGCGCCGGCCCTTGCGGCGCGCGATGGCCTGGGCGATCTTCTTGTCGGCGGCCGGGACGTAGATCTCGGCATAGACCTCGTCGAAGCCACCGGTCGGCGGCGGGGTCACGGCCTTGTCCAGCGCCCATTTTTCCGAGGGCGCGATCAGTTTCCAGGCCGACGCCACCGCCGGGGCGCAGGTGTCCCCTTCGAGCTCCGCGGCGCTGACCTGCACCTGCCCGTCGGGCTCGATCAGTTGAATGACGTTCCCGCGACGCTCGGCCCTGAACAGTTCGGGCACCGGGAAGGTGGCGCCGTTGACCGTCGCAATCGTGCACGGACCGGTGCAGGCGGCGTCCGGGGCGACGGGTGCTGCAGGGGGCGACGCGGGGGGGGCGGTCGTCCCGGCCTTCACCGGTGGCGGCGGCGTGGCGGAGAGAGTCTTGCCCTTGGTGGGACCGCAGGCGGGGAGGGAGAGCGTCAGAAAAACAATTGACAGAACGACAACAGACAACTTTTTCATGAAATCATCCTTTCGGGAGGCTGTCCGGCCCCCGGGACTCAGTATCGACTTTTCGGAACGAATGACAAGGGAGCAATGGAATGGTGCAACGGGAGGGAGGCGCATCGGCTCCGGCGGCCCTGTCGGACCAGTCGGACCTGTCGAACCAGTCGGACCTGTCGGACGGGTTGGAAGTCCCCGGTTCGTGACCCCCTTGGTCCACGTACGGCGGGGTTTTTCCTTTACTTTGGCCGCTCGTGTGTTAGGAATGCCGCACTCGGCCAAACCGGCCGATGGCCCTTGTCGAACAAAGGGTCTTTTCACGTCAAGGCAGGTGATTTCATGCTCGCGACTTCGGTAGGAGTGAAGGTGTTTACGGCCACCAAGGCCAAGGAGCGGGAGGAGCTCGGCGAGTCCGTATCCCTGTGGCTGCGCCAGAACGGCAATCCGGAGATCCTGGACACCCAACTGAACCAGAGCTCGGACAACGACTATCACTGCCTTTCCATCACCCTGATCTACAAAAAGTGACGGGCTCCACAGGTTGCCAAGGGCTGCGCCGGATCCGGCGGAGCCGATTGCGCCCGGGATGATTGAACATGAGAAGCATCGAGAAAGACATCGAGTTCCCGCAACTGGAAAAACGGATCCTGGAGCGCTGGAAGGCCGGCAACACGTTCAGGCGTTCGATCGAGCAGCGCGCCGGCGCCAGGGAGTACGTCTTCTTCGACGGGCCTCCGTTCGCCAACAACCTTCCGCACTACGGCCACCTGCTGGCCGGCATCATCAAGGACATCGTGCCGCGCTACTGGACGATGCGCGGCTTCCGTGTCCACCGCCGCTTCGGATGGGACACCCACGGGCTGCCCGTCGAGATGGAGGTCGAGAAGGACCTGGGCATCGTCGGCAAGGGCGTCGCCGAGGTGGGTATCCACAAGTTCAACGAGGCGTGCCGCGCCTCGGTGCTCAAGTACGCCAAGGAATGGGAGAGCACCGTCGAGAAGACCGGCCGGTGGGTTGACTTCGAGGACCGCTACCTCACCATGCAGCCCTCCTTCATGGAGAGCGTGTGGTGGGTGTTCAGGCAGTTGTGGGACAAGGGGCTCATCTACGAGGGGCACCGCGTGCTGCCTTACTCCACGGGCTGCCACACCCCGCTGTCGAACTTCGAGGCCTCGGCCGACTACCGCGACGTGCAGGATCCCGCGATCACCGTGACCATGCCGTGGATCGACGACCCGGACACGGCGTTCCTGGTGTGGACGACCACCCCGTGGACGCTTCCGGCGAACCTGGCCGTGGCGGTGCATCCCGAGATCGACTACGTCAAGCTGCAGGATCACACCGACGGCCGCCGCTGGGTGCTCGCCGAGGGCCTGGTCGCCCAGTACTTCAAGAAGCCCGAGGAGTACACGATCCTCGCGAGGATGAAGGGCCGCGAGCTCGCCGGCATCGGCTACACGCCGCTGTTCGACTTCTTCGAGGGCAAGCGCGCCGAGGGTGCCTTCCGCGTGCTCGTCGACGAGTACGTCACGGCCGAGGACGGCACCGGCATCGTCCACCTGGCGCCGGCCTACGGCGAGGACGACTTCCGCGTCTGCCTTCGCGAGGGCATCACCCTGGCCGACCCCATCGACCTCGACGGCCGCTTCACCGAGCCGGTCACGATCTGGAAGGGGCTGTACATCAAGGACGCCGATCCCCTGATCATCGCCGAGCTCAAGAAGCAGAAGCGGCTGGTCAGGCACGTCACGCTGGTGCACTCGTACCCGTACTGCGAGCGCTCGGGCTTTCCGCTGATGTACAAGGCCATGCCGGTGTGGTTCGTCAAGGTGACCGAGCTGCGGGACCGGATGCTCGCCGCCAACGCGAAGACCTCCTGGATTCCGGAGAACCTGCGCGACGGGCGCTTCGGCAAGTGGCTCGAGGGCGCGCGCGACTGGAACATCAGCCGCAACCGCTACTGGGGCACGCCGATCCCGATTTGGCGCTGCGACGCCTGCCGCGACCTCAACGTCATCGGCTCGATCGCCGAGCTCGAGCAGCTCTCCGGCGAAAAGGTCGAGGATCTGCACATGCACATGATCGACCATCTCGGCTGGACCTGTCCGAAGTGCGGCGCCGGCCGGATGAAGCGCATCCCGGAGGTGCTCGACTGCTGGTTCGAGAGCGGCGCGATGCCCTACGCCCAGAACCACTACCCGTTCGAGAACCGCGAGCACGTCGAGAACGGCCTGCCCGCGGACTTCATCGCCGAGGGGCTGGACCAGACGCGCGGCTGGTTCTACACGCTGATGGTGCTTTCCACGGCGCTGTTCGACCGTCCGGCCTTCTCCAACGTCATCGTCAACGGCCTGATCCTGGCCGAGGACGGCAAGAAGATGAGCAAGCGGCTGCGCAACTATCCGCCACCCGACGCGATCCTCGATGCCCACGGCGCCGACGCCCTGCGGCTGTACCTGATCAACAGCGGGGCCGTGCGTGCCGAGGACCTGCGCTTCTCCGAGCGCAGCGTGCGCGACGTGGTGCGGCTGGCGCTGCTGCCGCTGTGGAACGCGTACAACTTCTTCGTGACCTACGCGCTGATCGACGGCTTCGACCCGGCGGCCCCGCGGCCGGACCAGAGCGACGACATCCTTGATCAGTGGATCCGCTCCCGCGTGTCCACCCTGACGCGCACCGTGCGCGAGGAGATGGACGCCTACCGCCTGTACCGCGTGGTGCCCGAACTGATCCGCTTCATCGACGACCTGACCAACTGGTACATCCGCCTGAACCGCCGCCGCTTCTGGAAGCCCGGCCTCGAGGGCGACAAAGCCAAGGCCTACGGCACCCTCTACGACGTGCTGGTGAACTTCTCGCTGCTGCTGGCGCCGTTCACGCCCTTCCTGGCCGAGGAGATCTGGGGCAATCTCACGGGAGCCGAGGACGCCGCCACGCAGAGCACGGCGGATTCCGTGCACCTGCAGGACTTCCCCGAGGGCTCCGGCAGCATGGATCCAGGTCTCGAGAACACGTTCTTCCTGATGCAGGAGGCGATCCTGCTGGGCCGCAGCCTGCGCGAGGAGCAGAAGATCGGCGTGCGCCAGCCGCTGCCGGAGATGACTGTCATTCATCCTGAAGCATCCTTGAGTGAACGGTTTTCACCATTGGTGGGCGTGATCCGCGACGAGTTGAACGTCAAGGAGATCCGCTTCGCCACCAACGAGGCAGACTATGTGCACCTGGACGCCAAGCCCAATCTCAAGGTGCTCGGCCCCCGTCTGGGCAAGAAGATGAAGGCGGTCGCGGCCGCCATCGGCGCGCTGTCCCAGGATCAGTTGCGCGCGGTGCAGGCCGGCGGCACACTCGTGATCGAGGACGAGACCCTGGACGCGGACTGCTTCCTGATCACGCGCACGGCGCTGCCGGGCCAGGTGGTGACCGCCGGCACCGGCCTGTCGGTGGCGCTGAACACGACGATCACGCCCGAGCTGCGGGCCGAGGGGCTCGCCCGCGAGATGATCAACCGCATCCAGCGCCTGCGCAAGGACTCCGGGTTCGAGGTGCAGGACCGCATCGCGGTGCGCTGGCACACCGACGACGCGGAGCTCGAGGGTGCCCTGGCCGTCCATGGCGCCACGGTGGCCGGCGAGGTGCTGGCGGTCTCCTGGGAGGCGACCGGCAGGATGGCCGCCGAGGAATGCAGGGATTTCGATCTGGACGGCCGGTTCGTCCAGGTGTTCGTACGGAAAATCTAAGGTATGGAGGTTCCCATGGTTCGCAAGTCAGTATCCGCCCTGTTGTTCGCAATCCTGGCCATCGGCCTGTTCGGCACGGCCTGCACCAAGAAACAGAAGAGCTACACCCTCGAGAACGTCAACGAGGAGCTCTTGAGCCGGCAGAAGGAGATCGTGGCCCTGCGCAAGAAGGGCAAGCTCGAGAAGTCCGCCAACCTCGCGCTGAAGGCCGCCGGCGACATCCTCAACGTGTACCCGATGGCCACGATGTATCGCGAGAACGTCTCCAGGGTCGTCTCCGTGATGGGCTTCCTGGCGCGCCTCTGCAACGACAAGGCCCTGCACATCCGCAACGAGAGCATGAACCCCGAGGATAGCAAGAAGTACAACAAGCTTTCCGACGACCTGTATTCGATGATCGACGACATCCGCAGGAAGATGCCGGGCATGCCCTCGAACAAGAAGCCCGAGATCAAGAAGGTGACCCCCGAAACCGGCGACGACGGGGAGACTCCGGAAGCGCGCACGCTCGTGGAGGCGCACGCCGACGCTCTCCAGTCGGCAGGACAACGAGCTCCGGAAGACCGGCGTGAAGGGGAGTTCGGCGAGGCTGTCGA
>PHAZ01000182.1:0-2786 GCA_002841825.1 Deltaproteobacteria bacterium HGW-Deltaproteobacteria-22
TCTGATATTCGCTTCACGCCTTACTGATTTCGAAAACATTCCCGTCATACATGGACAAAACCCGATTTTCGGGTACACTTCCCTTGCCTGGAAACAGGTGAATTCGCATCACTCACCCGCCGGAAAGAAGGACTTGCCATGTTGTTCAAGATCGCCCGCACCATGTTTCTGGGTTGTCTGCTGCTGACCATGGGTTCCTGCGCCAAGGGCCGGGCCAAGCCTCCCTGCGGCGACGGCGTCTGCGAAGCCGGCGAGTCCTGGGAGTCCTGCCTCGAGGACTGCACCCCACCCTGCGGCGACGGCATCTCCCAGGGCGACGAGGAGTGCGACGGCACCGACCTGCGCGGCGCCACGTGCCTGAGCATCGGGCTGGGCGCCGGAACCCTGTCCTGCGCGACGATCTCCTGCTACCTCGACACCTCCGCCTGCGGCCCCTGCACCGACGAATGCGCATCGGCCGACCCAGCCACCTGCGACGGCGACACGCTGGTGACCTGCGCCCAGAACAACTACACCTGCTGGAAATGGCTGCGCACGGATTGCACCGAAACGACGCAGGTCTGCGACGAGGGTACCGGCGTCGCCCGCTGCTCCGACACCTGCACCGATGCCTGCACCGCCGACGGCACGCGCTGCGTCGAGTCCGTGAAGCAGACCTGCGTCACCGGTGACAACGGCTGTCTGGGCTGGTCCGCGACCGAGGACTGCGAGACCTCAGGGCGCCTGTGCGAGGCCGGCGACTGCGTGTGTCCGGCCGGATCCTGCACGCCGGAGACCTCGACCTGCGACGGCAGCGTGATCCAGAGCTGCGTCGCCCAGGCCAACGGCTGCGGCGTCATCGAGGCCGGCGCCGACTGCGCCGCCACCGGATGGCTCTGCGACCCCGGCACCGGCACCTGCGTGCCCGACTGTGTCAGCGCCTGCACGCCCGAAGACTCCACCGGCTGCGACGACACCATCACACGGACCTGCACGATGCAGCCCTCCGGCTGCCTCGACTGGGTCGCCGGAGAGGACTGCGCCCCTTCGGGACGCACCTGCACCGGCGGGGTCTGCACCTGCAACCACGATTGTACCGAGCTCCAGGGGCAGTGCAGCGGCACCGTCACCCAGTCCTGCGTCGCCGATGCGTACGGCTGCCGTCACTGGGTCAGCGGAGAGGACTGCGCCCCTTCGGGGCGCACCTGCACCAGCGGCACCTGCCTGTGCAACCATCAGTGCACGATCGGCCAACTGCAGTGCACGGGCACCACCACCCAGTCCTGCACCACCGATGCGTACGGCTGCCGGTACTGGACCAGCAACGAGGACTGCGCCGCCACCGGACGCCTGTGCTCGGCCGGCGCCTGCGTGTGCAACAGCAACTGCTCCGAGGGGCAGCTCCAGTGTGTGGGCAACTTCACGCAGACCTGCACGGGCAACGCCTTCGGCTGCTGGGCCTGGGTCAATGACACCGACTGCGCCGCCACCGGACGCCTGTGCTCGGCCGGCGCCTGCGTCTGCAACAACCAGTGCACCGCCGGCACGCTCCAGTGCGCGGGCAACACCATCCAGACCTGCACCACCAATGCCTACGGCTGCACCTCCTGGGTCAGCGGGACCGACTGTGCCGCCACCGGCCAGTTGTGTTCGGGCGGCACCTGCGTGTGCAACAACCAGTGCACCGCCGGCACGTTCCAGTGCGCGGGCGACACCGTCCAGACCTGCACCGTCAACGCCGGCGGCTGCTATGAATGGGTCAGCGGCACCAACTGCGCCGACACGGGCAGGGTCTGCTCGGGGGGCGCGTGCGCCTGCAGCGACACCTGCTCCAGCGGGCAGGCCCAGTGCGCCGGCAGCCTGGCCCAGTCGTGCCTCCAGGACGCCTACGGCTGCTGGGACTGGCTCGAGGACACCTGCGCGGCGCCGACGGAGTTCTGCGGCACGGGCGCCTGCCATGGCTACACCCGCACCAACTTCACCGGCACCTATTCCCAGATCAGCGGCGGCACCTCACTGACCACGGACTCCGACGACGCGACCTTCTCCATCACGCTGCCGTTCACGTTCTACTACTGGGGTCAGGCGTACACCACGGCCTATGCCTGCTCCAACGGCTGGCTCCACTTCGGCACCAACCCCGGAACCAGCGAGTACAGCAATGGCTCCAGCTTCCCCGACTCCGGCGATCCGGCCAACACCCTGTATCCCTTCTGGGACGATCTGGACATCGACTATTGGGATTGCTGGAGCAGCGCAGGCCTGCGCTGGGAGACCCAGGGCACCGCCCCCAACCGCGTCGTGATCGTCCAGTGGCGCGACTTCTGCGCCTACCTGTGCACGACCTGTCGCGGCAACATGCAGATCCGGCTGTACGAGACCTCCAACGTGATCGAGTTCCTCTACAACCGCTCCTCGTGGTCGGGCAGTTATTCCGCCTCCATCGGCATCGAGGAGGACAGCCGGGGCCTGGGCCTCACGGTCACCGGCAGCATCTCCGGGGTCCCGGGAACAGACTATCGTTTCACGCCCTACTGATCGGACTTGGCAGGGAACCCCTGAATCCCACTGAAATCCACCGGTTTTTCTTGATTTTCAATTGATTTTATGCCATGTCGAGAACTCTCCGACGCCCCAGGAATGTCCCGGCCAGACGTCGGAAAAGTCAGGTCTTGTCATGAATCCCGTCGAAGTCGAGCCTCCCGTCTCCTGTCCGGTGCTGCCGCTGCGCAACCAGGTCGTCTTTCCCTTCATGGCCCTCCCCCTTTCGGTGGGGCGGCCGCGCTCGATCTTGGCGCTCGAGTCTG
>PHAZ01000182.1:2805-11121 GCA_002841825.1 Deltaproteobacteria bacterium HGW-Deltaproteobacteria-22
CGAGTCTGCCATGCAGCGCCAGGGACAGATCCTGCTGGCGATGCAACTGTCGGCCGACTGCCAGAATCCCCAGAAGGAGGACCTGCATGAGGTCGGCGTGCTGGCCACCGTCCTGCACCTGTTCACCCTGCGCAACGGCAGCGTGAAGGCGCTCGTGTCGGGCCAGACGCGTGTGCGCATCACCAACGTCGTCACGGAGCTTCCCCACCTGGAAGCCGAGTTCCTGGTGCTGCCGGACACGCCCGACCCCGCCTTCGCCGCAGAGGTCCCCGGCCGTGTGGCCCATGCCCGCGAGGTGTTCGAGACGTTCATCCACCTGTCCCGCCTGCTCTCCCCGGAGTTCACCATCGCCCTCTCCCAGATCGAGGATCCGGGCCAGCTCTCCGACGTCATGATCGGCCAGATCGCGCAGCGCATGGACGCGGCCCAGCTCTGGCCGCTGCTCGAGATCTCCGATCCGCTGCTGCGCCTGGAACAGGTCGTCTTCCTGCTCGAGGCACGCAACGTCGATCTGGGCGCGGCCAATCCGCCGGGCAGCCCGCCGGGTAACCCGATGCCGCCTGCGCGCGAGCCAGAGCCCCCGCGCCGGTCGCAGGTCATGCCGCCGCAGGACCGCCCCGCCGAGGACGAGTTCGCCGAGGAGCTGCGCGAGCTCGAGGAGCAGGTGTTCTCCAAGCCGCTTTCGCCCGAGGCGCGGGAGCGCTGCGCACGGGAACTCCGGAAACTGCGGATGATGGCGCCGATGAGCGCCGAGGCCTCCGTGGTCCGCAACTACCTCGACTGGATCCTCCAGCTGCCCTGGGACGAGACCACCCCCGACGAGCTCGACATCGAGCGCTCGCGCCGCATCCTCGACGAGGACCACTTCGGCATGGATGAGCCCAAGCAGCGGATCCTCGAGCACCTGGCCGTCCAGATCCTGGCCGAAAAAATCCACGGTCCGATCCTGTGCTTCACCGGACCTCCGGGCGTGGGCAAGACCTCCCTTGCGGCCTCCGTGGCCCGCGCCTGCGGTCGCTGGTTCGTGCGCATCAGCCTGGGCGGCGTACGCGACGAGGCCGAGATCCGGGGCCACCGGCGCACCTACGTGGGGGCCATGCCCGGCAAGATCATCCAGGGCATGAAGAAGGCCGGCTCGGTGAACCCCGTGATCCTGCTCGACGAGATCGACAAGATGACCGCCGACTTCCGCGGCGATCCGGCCGCGGCCCTGCTGGAGGTGCTCGATCCGCACCAGAACTCCACGTTCTGCGACCACTACCTCGACATCGACTATGATCTTTCGCGCGCGCTCTTCATCGCGACCTCGAACCAGCTCGACACCATCCCCTGGGCGCTGCGCGACCGCATGGAGATCATCGAGCTCGACGGCTACACGGAGTGGGAGAAGCTGGCCATCGCCCGCCGTCACCTCGTGCCCGGCCAGATCGCGGCCCACGGGCTGCGCGACCGCGACGTGCACTTCTCCGAGCCTGCGCTTCGCGATCTGATCAACCTGTACTCCCGCGAGACCGGCGTGCGCCAGCTCGAGCGCCTGATCGCCACGGTCTGCCGCCGCTTCGCCCTCGATCACGTCAAGGGCTCCCGCCGCCGGCACTGGGTGCTGTCACGCTCGAACCTGGGCAAGTGGGTCGGAAAGCCGCGCTTCGATTTCCAGAAGACCGAGGAGCTGGACCAGATCGGCGTGGTGCAGGGGCTGGCCGTCACCCCGTTCGGCGGCGATCTGCTCACGGCCGAGGCGCAGATCCTTCCCGGAAAGGGTCGCCTGCAACTGACCGGCAAGCTCGGCGATGTCCTGCAGGAGAGCGCCCAGGCCGCCCTCTCCTACATCCGGTCGCGCGCCGCCTCCTGGGGACTGGCCGCGGACCTGTTCGACCAGATCGACATCCACGTGCACTTCCCCGGCGGGGCCATCCCCAAGGACGGACCCTCGGCCGGCATCACCATGGCCTGCGCGATCGTGTCGTGCCTGCTGAAGTTCCCGGTCCGGGCCCAGGTGGCCATGACCGGCGAGATCACGCTGCGGGGCAAGGTCATGAAGATCGGCGGTCTGAAAGCCAAGCTCATCGCGGCCCACCGATCCGGCGTGCGCTGCGTGTGCATCCCGCAGGACAACACGCCCGATCTGGACACGATCCCGGAATCGATCCGGCGTGACCTGAGAATCGTCCCCGTCACCCACATCGACGAGGTGCTCGCCTGCGCCCTGTGCGTGTCCGATGGCTTCACCTCCTTCAGTCAGCAGACGCCATGACCGACTTCACCCTGTCTCCCGATCAGATGGACCCGGATGCCCTGTTCGTGGTGCGCCAACTGCAGCGTCACCGTCACACCGCCTACATGGTGGGTGGTTCGATCCGCGACCTGCTCGTCGGCCGCACGCCCAAGGATTACGACGTCTCCACCTCCGCCACACCGCGCGAGATCCGCCGCATCTTCAACTATGCCCGCGTCATCGGACGCCGGTTCAAGCTCGTGCATGTCGTCTTCAAGAACAACAAGATCATCGAGACCTCGACCTTCCGCAAGGCCCCCGAACACGACCAGAACGACGAGGCCGAGGACCTGTTGATCCGTGACGACAACCTCTACGGAACCCCCGAGGAAGACGCCTTCCGCCGCGACTTCACCATCAACGGCCTCTTCTACGACCCGCGCACCGAGCGGATCATCGACTTCGTCAACGGACTGCCCGACATCGAGGCCCGCCTGATCCGCTGCATCGGCGATCCCGACATCCGGTTTCAAGAGGATCCTGTAAGGATCCTCCGGGCGCTGCGCTTCGCCGCCAAGCTCGACTTCACCATCGAGGAGAACACGCTGCACCACATGCAGTTGCATCGCGACCAGCTCAAGCTCGCCGCGCCCCGGCGCGTCCGCGACGAGACGTGGAAGCTCCTGCTGTGCGGCAAGGCGAGCACCTGCGTCAACCTGGCACAGTCCACCGGCGTGCTGCACATGCTGGCCCCGGAGCTCGTGCCATCCTTCGAGGATCCGCGCCTGGGAGCCCAGATCCACGCGATGCTGCAGATGTTCGACGACGGTCCTCCAGAGGATCCGCGCCTGTTCACCATCCTGATGGCGCCGATCCTCTTCTATGCCCAGCTCGAGCCGCTCTGGGATGACCTGGACGGCGCCTGGAAGACGCGCAACGACACCCTCGAGGTGCTCTCCCGCGAGACCCTCGAGCCGATGCTGCTGCGTTTCGGCTTCTCCAAGTTCGAGCGGGCCGTGGTGCGCGACCTCCTGCAGATCGTGATCCGCCTGGGTCACCCGGAAAACCCCGTGACCATGCCCGAGCGCATCCGCGAGCGTCCGCTGTTCCCGGCTGCGCTGCGCCTTTGGGAGTGGACCTGGGCTGCCCGCGGCCTGCCCGAGGACCTGCTCGTTCGGGCGAACCTCGTCGTGCACCAGGGCCGCACCGCCACGGCCGTGCGCCGCCGCCGCCGCCGCCATCCCCGACGCAAACCGGAGGTTTCCCCGTCATGACCATCCACTTTCACGAGGCCGTCCCCTTCGATCTCGACGAATCCGGCAGCGAGTACTACCAGGACGCGTGGATCTACGACCACGACTTCCACTGGTACAAGCTGGACGCCCCGTTCTACCGCAACATGGTCGGAAGCATCGGCGGCCCCGTGCTCGAGATCGGCTGCGGCACCGGACGACTGATGGTCCCCTGGCTCAAGGACGGCCTGAACGTCACCGGAGTGGATCTCTCCGAGGACATGCTCGAACGCGCCCGCCAGAAGATCGCACGGCTGGGAAAGGCCACCGCGGCCAACGCCACGCTGATCCAGAAGGACATGCGCAGGCTGCGCTTCCGTTCCCAGTTCAACGTCGCGGTGTGCGCGTTCAACACGATGATGCACCTGTACACGCACAAGGACATCTCCCTGTTCCTGCGCGGTGTCCACCGTTCCCTGGTCACGGACGGGACCTTCATGTTCGACGTGCTGAACCCCGACTTCCGCTGGCTGATGCGCGACCCCGCCAAGCGCTGGTCCCGGATCCGCTTCAAGCACCCCCACTACGGGACCACCTACCACTACACGACCAACCACTACTACGACGCCCACGACCAGATCGTGTACGTTTACGTGTACCACGAACCCGTCGACGAAAAGGACGGCCCCTCCTACGTGCTGCGCTTCGGCCACCGCATCTTCTTCCCGCAGGAGATGACCTACCTGCTCGAGACGCACGGCTTCGAGGTGGAGAACCTCTTCGGCGGCTTCGACGGTTCGGATCTCGAACTGTACTCGACCACCAGCGTCTTCATCTGCCGCAGGCGTTAGTTTTCCAGGGGAGTCTTCAGAAACCGACCGAAATCGGGGTGCGTTGATCGGTGGTGGTCCCGTCGCCCAACTGGCCATCCTCGTTCTCGCCCCAGCACATCAGGTATCCCGATTCGGACAGCGCGCAGACGTGGTACTTGCCGACGCGGACCTCCGCGAAGCCCGATGTGAGACCGGTGACCTGGGCGGGGATGTTGCTGGACGAAAGGGTGCCGGTGCCGAGTTGGCCATGGTCGTTGAGACCCCAGCAGCGGACCGAGCCGTCGGTCTTCACCGCACAGGTGGTGTTGAAGCCGGCGTCCATGGCTCGGGTGGAACTGATCAGGCTGGTGATCGCCACCGGGCTGGTCTGGCTGGAGATGGTCCCCATGCCCAACTGACCCGAGGTGTTTTCGCCGGCGCAGTACATGCTTGCGGAGGTGGAGAGGTAGCAGGTGTGGTTTTCTCCCAGGGCCAGGTTCGACGCTGAATGGATGGCCACCTGATGGGGATAACTGGCGGAGGTGGTCCCGTCGGCGAGCTGGCCGATATAGTCGGCCCCCCAGCAGTAGCCATCTCCGCTCGAGTTCACCGCACAGGCGTGCTGGCCACCGCAACCCACGGCCAGGCCGCCGGAGACGACGGTGATGGTGTACGGGCTGTGCTGGTTGTTGCCGGCCAGGCCCGCCTGTCCGCTGGCGTTGATTCCCCAGCATGCCACGGTGCCGTTGGTCCTGATGCCGCAGGAGGAGAACGACCCCAGGCGGATGGTGGCGAAGCTCTCCGAGGGCACCAGCGTCGGCGTGAGCTTGTCGGTCGTGCTGCCGATGCCGAGCTGGCCATACTGGTTGCGCCCCCAGCACCACAGGGAATTCCCGGTCTTGATCGCGCAGGTGTGTCCGCCGCCGGTGGCGACCGCGATCACATTGGCGGCCATCCCGGACACGGCGACCGGGACCAGCGAGTCGGTGATGTCTCCCGTGCCCAACTGGCCATACTGGTTGTCGCCCCAGCACCACAGGGAGTGATCCGCGGCGATGGCACAGGTGTGATTGTTCCCCGCATCGACGGCGAGCCATGGATTGCAGGCGCTCACGTCGTACCGGCAATCACTGCCGCAGCCCAGGTTCCCGCCGGCATAGCCCAGGGAACCGCAGGTGGCCCCGCCCACCTCAAGGCCATCGCAGGCTTCCTCCCCCTGAATCGTGAGGTCACCACAGATGCCCCCGCAGTCGGAGCGATCAAAGGTGCAGTCGGGCAGGCACAAGAGCGTGCCGTCCACGTTGTAGTGGCCCAGGGATACGCAGGTCTGGTCGGCGAGCTCGGCCCCGTCACAGTCCTCGTTCGCATCGACCAGGTCGTTTCCGCAGTCGGCGATGCAGGCCGAGGTGTCGTATTCACAGGTATCCGAGCAGGCCAGCGTCCCCCGGGTGAAGCCCAGGGACTCGCAGGTGGCGTCGTCCAGGCTGTCCGTGTCGCAGATCTCGCCGTAATTTTCCTGGATGATCCCGTCCCCGCAGGAGCCGACATCACTGCAAACGGAGGTATCGAACTCGCAGGTGCTGGTGCACTGGAGAAAGCCTCCGTGAAACCCGAGCGTGCTGCAGGTCTGATCGCCAAAGTCAGTGCCGTCGCACACCTCCCCGTGCCCATCGTTCAGCTCGCCGTCTCCACAGAAGCCGCCGCAGTCGGAGCGATCGAAGGTGCAGTCAGGCAGGCAAGCGAGCGTGCCTCCCAGAAAATAGTGGCCCAGCGTCCCGCAGGTCTGATCCGCGAGGTTGGAACCGTCGCATTCCTCGCCGGGATCAACGAAGCCGTCTCCGCAGTTGCCCTTCACCTTGACGTCGGACTTGCAACCGGTGATGAGGAAAGACGAAAGGAAAGAAAGCGAAACAAGAAAAAGACGAACGATCATGAATACTCCTGGATCAGACCATCCGTGGATGGAACCGGGCCCACTATACCGCCCTGAACAATTTTTTCAATTCAGGTATGAAATGACCCTCCCTGGGACCATGAGGAAGAACCGTTCCATCGCAGGATCAGAAGGCCCAGCCCAGGCCGACCTCGACCAGCGGCCCCCCTTTCCAGGAGGTCCCGACCCCGGAATAGATGTTGAAAAAATCCACATCGGGCATCAAAAGGACGCCGGCCGCGATTTCCAGCGACAGACCAAACTGGAAAATGTATCGATAGCCGAGCATGACCCTGGTGCTCCAGGTGACCTTCGAATCTTCGACCTCCCCCGAGGCCTTCAACTGAAGGACGCCGACGCAAGCAGAGAGGTTCAGTCCCTGGAGCGCCCTTTGCGGAAAATAGAACGCGACACCCGCCATCAGGCCCAGGCTGGTGGTATCGAGGTTGTGTCCTGGAACGATTTTCGTGGATTGCATCTGGAGCATCGGCTTGACCACCAGCGCCAGACGGGACTGGATCACATGCTGGTATTCCAGCGTGTAATAGTCTGCAATGACGCCCAGAGCGTTGAAGGTGACGACGTTCTTCGGCGAGGGCAGCGGGGCTTTTCCCGGCATCAGGGAAGCGAATGGATCGACCGACTTTCCATCGGCTTCACCTGCAAACGGATCCTTCTTCGCGGGAGCGGTCGCGGAAGACGGCTGGACCGGCTCCTGTGCCGCAGCGCCGGAAGTCCAGAGAAGCATGCTGATCGTCGACCATATCCAAACCAACCTTTTCATGGGGTGACTCCTGGGGTTCCATGGAACCGGAAGACGACATCGGGCCGTCATCCAATGCAAAAACCGAATGCTTGCCCGTCTCAGTCAAGACAGTAATAAGCCGTCTCCAGGTAGATGTCGGGATCATTTCCCTCCGATTCCTGGGTGATCATCTGGATATCTTCATTAGGAGAGGACGTTGAAACCATGCTCCAGATCCGGCGTCTGGTGGAGATCTTCAGGCAACTCGAGACACCGCACACGGACTCGCACGTATCCTCGGGCGGAAAAAACTCCGGAGACGCCAGCACCATATCAGGGGCATCCGGCAGGCATACGTCCTGCTGAATATCAATATTCGCATCATTCTCAACCACTCCGACGTGCTGGCATCGCAGGCTCCCCGCTCCGGTGAAGGCCGCGTGGGTGCCGTACATGGGCACCACCGCGTTGCAGTAATCATCGCTGCCCTGAAAGTCGATTTCTTCGCTGTTGTGAATCTGGCTGGATTCTCTGGGAAAATACAGGCGGCAACGGGGTAGACAGAAGGTCCCGGCACCCGCATCATCGGTGTAGATCACACCCACGGCCGCCGGGCAGGTGGTCTCGTCGGCCGCCGCGTCGTTCCGGATGAACGGAAACCCCAACCGCCTGGTGCAGGTCTCGGACACATCCCCGGCAGGACACGCCTCGGCTATCCAGTCCCGGCAGGCCGGCGCCGTCTGACATTCCAGATCCAGGCAGTCCGCTTCTCCGTCCTCATCCTCGTCGCGACCGTTGAAGCAGTCTTCAACGGACTTGAACTCGCTGTTCTTCACCAACTCACTTTGGGAGTTGCAGAAACCCCATCGCCCGTTTCCTGCGGGCTGGGCTCTCACATCGACGTAATAAACGTAGGTATTGAAATAATTGTCACAAAAAAAGTCCTGGGGACACTGTGAATCCGAGTCACATTCAAAGATGCCCGATTGAACAGAATATTCCTCGTAGATATTGCAGGAAGACGCGGAAAGACCCACGATGATTGTGACTATCGCATGCAGGATGGAACGGTTCAGCCGGTTCATCGACAATGACGAAAACATCTCTGGGCTCCTTCGAAAGGGTATGGGCTGGATCTCGGAATCCTTTGCGGAAACAACGATCCCGAGAAACAAGCATTGTATTTGCCCGATAACGAATTGGAAACAGTTTTTTCCCGTTCCCGTGATTTCCTGCATGTTTTCTGGCACAGGAGGCTGACACTGCCTGAGCGCTAGCGCTCGAGGTGCCAGTGGACGATGAAGTACCCCATCATGGAGATCATCAGGCGGGGATCACAGCCGGGATGATGGGCCCGGGCCGGCGGCTGCACCTCAGAC
>PHAZ01000183.1 GCA_002841825.1 Deltaproteobacteria bacterium HGW-Deltaproteobacteria-22
GCCAGCGACGACCGCTTCGACACCGGCGCGGTGAAGTGGGAGCTCGACCAGGACTTCCTGATGATCGGGGTCGTCGCCCGCTACCGCTTCCTGCCGATGGACAAGCCGTACAACGCCTACGCCGGCGCCGGCCCACGGCTGCTCCTGATGCGGACCACCGTCAACGGCACCTCCGGTGACGGGAGCCTGGGCGAGAACACCCAGACCGAGACCCGCTTCGGCGCCGTCCTCGTGGCCGGCGGCGAGTACCGCCTCGGCCCCGGCGACCTGCTCATCGAGCTGGCCATGGGCATCGGCAGCATCGACGGCCTGATCACCGGCCAGAGCTCGGCCTCGGCGCTGAGCGTCCTCCTCGGCTACCGCCTGCGGTTCTAAAGCATCTTCAATTCTTAAGGGCTTTCTTGCCAAACCACCCGGTGTGGTTCCGCGTGGACAACAGATGCAGGTCCAAACTCAGCGCAGGTTCCCGTTATGGCACTGGGTCTCGAGGGCGCGTACCATGGGGTCCAGGTTATCGATCACCATCACCGGGCAGGCCAGTCTGAAAACCGAGGAGATCGGATAATCGGCTTCATCGGCGGAGGGGAGATGCTGCAGTCTCAGGGTCCCGGACAGGGTTCCCTCCAGTTCGATGGCCAGGGGCAGATAGTTGTTGCCATTCCGCTGTGTGATCAGGCAACTGGAGAACACGAGGGAACCCTCGGAGGAAAGACCGTTGTATTGCTCGTCTGAGTTGGGACGATAATAAAACCCTACATTCGATTGGCTGAAGGAGTAATCGGTTTTCAATTGTAATAATTCGTATAATTGTGCGGTGAAGCTCATCATGGAGTCCGCTTCCTCCTCGTTCATGGTGATGGTCAAGGAGTTGGCTCCCATGCCGATCACCGTGCACCCCTGTCCCTCCTCGGAATCGGGTTCCAGCCACCAGCTCCGGAGGCCCTCCACGGACAATTCGAAATTGCCGCACAGTCGGTCCAGGATGATGGCCAGGAGATCCACGTCCTGGTCATCGCGCTGGATCAGGTCCATGACCTCCATGTTGCTGGATTGGGTCTCCCTCAGCACGTCGAGGACGGTGCGGGAAAACTGGATATAGGGGCCCAGATTCTCGTCGTGCAGGTTTCCGTTCAGAATCAGGTACTGCTTGATTTGCCAGGGGGACAGGTTCGGCGCGAGGGACTTGACGATGGCCGCCAGTCCGGCGACCACGGGGGCGCTCAGCGAATTGCCGGAATCGAGATCGACGGGTCCTTCCGGGGCTTCGACCTTGAGAACGCCGAACTGGTATGACGCCGATACCGTGACGGAGTCCTCACCATAATTGCTGAGGCGATGGGGGGTGGTGGGGTCGCAGGCCAACGTGCCCGCCGTGGTCACCAGATTAGGAATGTCCAACATCCCGCCGGGCGCATGATTGTCGCCCGTGAGCAGCTGCCCGTCGTTGCCCCCCGAACACACGAAGAGGGTGTTCGGGTAGCGGAGCATCATCATTTTGTAGGCCTTGATGATTTCTTTAGTGTTGGAGCTATTTGGTGCGAGCGCCTCACCGCTGCTGAAGTTGATGATATGCACCTTCGCATCCCGGGCGGCGCGAATCATCATGTTAATCCCAGCCGCGAACGTGGCCTTCCTGTGGTCTTCTGATGTCGTGTGGAGTGGACCTATGAAAACCTGCAACATGTCGGATCCGAGGGTGGCCGGCAGGATGCCTCCTGTTCCGATGCCATCTTCGTCGGCGGCAAGGATGCCCGACACCATGAATCCGTGGTTCGATACACGGTCCTCCAGGGTGGCGGGACTGGACGGATCCAGGAGTTTCCATTGCAGATTTTTGAACGGCGAGGTGAGTCCGGCGAAGTCGATGTCCACGATGGCCAGCCGGATCGGGTGGACCAGTCCGAGCTCCTTCAACTTGCGAACCAGTGGCACCGTGTTGAAAAAATCCGTCAGTTCGAGGGCACAGCGTTCCTCCGCGAACGGATTCTGTTCGAGATAGAGATCACTGTCACCCCGAGCCCGGCATTCATCGGGCGATTCGTTCACGCCGATCAGGAGATTCGGCATGGCGCCTTCCACCTGGGGCAATGCCCGCAGCTGGTCAAGGAGGGCATCGATCTGCTCCGGAGCGCGCGGGGTGATCCGGTACTGGGCCAGTTGGATGTCCGGAATCTCTCCGATCAGCGTACCGTCGATGGTCTGTGCCAAGGCAGACAGGTTCTC
The DNA here is from genome assembly GCA_002841825.1 of Deltaproteobacteria bacterium HGW-Deltaproteobacteria-22. Lineage (GTDB taxonomy): Bacteria > Myxococcota_A > Polyangia > HGW-17 > HGW-17 > HGW-17. Next base: position 2,224 of record PHAZ01000183.1, read on the forward strand.
CTGGGAAGCGGCGTCCTCCTTGAAAACCACCAGCACCTGGTCGTCAGGGAACTCCTCGAGGACGCCTTCCACCTCCCGGGACACCACACGTTCTGGGTCGGAGTCTCCCAGGTACATGTCATGGGAGGGAACGTAATCGTCGGAGTTGTTTTTCTGAGTGTTGGTCCCGCAGCCTGAGGATAGCAGGAAAAGAAGCAGCCAAAGGCTGGAAAAAAACTCGCGCACACGCATGTCAGACCTCCAAATATTCAAAGATTTGTTGACTACTGCAATCCAAGCCCATCAGGAACAGGATCGAGCGGATAACTCTGGAACTGGCTCAGAGCGGTCTTGGACCGTTGCACTGTAACACCGATTTGTCAATGCGAATGTTGGATATCAACTACATGCAGGGGCAGACCAGCGCGCGGGTGGGGCTGTTGTTGGGGTCACCCGGGAACGTGCCATGATTCATGGAGGTCCCGGAGGCGCACTTCCCGAACCAGGAGCCCCCGGTGTAGCCATAGCCCAGGGTCTTGTAACTGGTACTGCCAACATCTGAGGCCCAGCCGGCGGCATTGCCGTTGTGGTAATACCAGTAACTGATGTCGTCGGACCCGGCACCCCCACAATGATCGGGCCAGGCCGAGGCGGCTGCATTGGCCAGGTTGGTGCCGCCCAGCGCCGCGCACACCTGGTCGCAGGACTGTCCGGCCGCACCCAGGTACCAGCAGAAACCGTACTGTTGGAAGGGACCGGCGAGGGCCAGCGGGGTGATGCTGAAGTCCCGACAAATGGTGAAGCATCGGTCTTGTGGCACGTCACACACCTCGCCCATGCCACAGGTGGTGGTCCCCGCGTCGCAGGTGTCGTTGAGCTCGTCGCAGGTCTCCTCGCCATTGCAGGCCACGCCGTCGTCGCAAACCAGAGCGGCCCCGCCGCCGCAGTTCCCCCCGTCGCAGGTCTCTCCGACGGTGCAGAACAACTGATCGTCGCAGGCCACTCCGTCATGGTCGCTCCAGTAGGTGGTTGAAATGTCCGCGTCGCACCACAGGCAGGCGTTGAGCGGGTTGGCCTGGCCGTCGCCGTAGCAGACACCGTCGATGATGCAGCCGGTGCAGATCATGACGCAGGAGTCGATCTCCAGGTCGCACAGCATGTCTGCCGGGCACGTCGTCGTGCCGCGGGCGCACAGGTCGCCGTCCTCGTCGCAGGTCTCCTCGCCGTTGCAGGCGACGCCGTCGTCGCAGTCCATGGGGGCGCCTTCGCAGGCGGTGCCGTTGCAGGTGTCGCCAACGGTGCAGAACAGGCCGTCGTCGCAGGTGGCGCCGTCGTTGGCGCTCCAGGCGGTGGCGTCGAGGTCGGGATGGCAGATCTCGCAGGTGTTGGAAGGGTTGCGCTGGTCCTCGCCGTAGCAGACGCCGCTGAGGTTGCACCCGGTGCAGATCAGCACGCAGGAGTCGGCGGTCGCGTCGCACACCTCGTCGGTGCCGCAGGTCACGACGCCCACGTCACAGGTGTCGGTGCCTTCATTGCAGGACTCGTCGCCGTTGCAGGCCACACCGTCGGTGCAGTTGCGGGCGGTGCCACCGCAAACGGTGCCTTCGCAGGTGTCGCCGATGGTGCAGAACAGGCCGTCATCGCAGGTGGCGCCGTCGTTGTCGCTCCAGGCCGAGGCCGAGGTGGCGACCGTGCAGACCTCGCAGGGGTTGGTTGGGTTCGTCTGGCCTTCTCCGTAGCACACGCCGCCGATGTTACAGCCGGTGCAGGTCTCGATGCACTCGTCGGTGGCCGCGTTGCAGACCTGGCCGTCATCGCAGGTGACCTCGCCGGCGTCGCACGCGTCGGTCTCCTCGTTGCAGGACTCGTCGCCGTTGCAGGTCAGGCGATCCCGGCAATCCTTCGCCTGGCCCGAGCAGGCGCCGCCTTCGCAGGTGTCGCCGACGGTGCAGAACAGGCCGTCGTCGCAGGTGGCGCCGTCGTTGGGGCTCCAGGCCGCGGCGTCCAGGAGCACGTCGCATTTCTCGCAGCCGTTCTCAGGATTCAACTCCCCGTTGGCAACGGTGACGTCACCGATGGTGCACTTATTCGGCGTGGACTTGGAGGAACCATCGTCGCAACCGGCGCCGAGGAAGAAGACCATGGATGTTATCAGGATGCCGACCGTTAAAATTTTCATCATTGAAACTCCTTGGGTGAAGGCTGGTGACGCTTCATGCCCCAAAAGCCATGCGCAAACAGGTTCACACCCCGGGTTGGAAAAGTCAAGACAACCATTGAAGGTGGACGGGAGACCCCGGAAAAAATCTGCGATTTTTCCGCAACTTTTCCAGCGCGGAACCGAAAATGACTGGTTGCGAGGAAGGAGTTGGGATACATAATGCAAACCATGGCAAGAACCCCTGTCTCCAGCACGCTTTTCCCCGCCGGCTTCGGCAAGCACGGGCAGGAGGAGACGTGGGTGGGCGAGATCGAGAGCGTCGTCTTTCATAATGTGGAGAACGGCTTCTCGGTGTTCCGGCTGCGCTCGGACCTCGACGACACGCTCCTGACCGTGGTGGGGGAGGTCGCCGACCCCCAGCCGGGCCACTGGATCCGGGTCACCGGCGTCTGGGAGGAGAACGCGCGCTGGGGCGCCCAGTTGAAGATCCTGAAGTGGGAGTACGCGTCCCCGACGGGCAAGGACGGCCTGGTCCGGTTCCTCGGCGGCGGCTTCATCTCGGGCATCGGTCCTGCCATGGCCGCGCGCCTGGTGGAGCACTTCGGCGACCAGACCCTGGAGGTCATCGACCGCAAGCCCGAGCGCCTCTCCGAGGTCGCCGGCATCGGGCGGTCGCGCACCAAGACCATCCGCGAGTCCTTCGCCAGGTACAAGCACCTCAGCGAGGTGTTCGTGTTCCTGCAGAGCTACGGCGTGGGACCGGGCACGGCCCACCGGATCTACAACAAGTACAAGGAGCAGAGCATCCCGGTGCTGCGCGAGGACCCCTACCGGCTGGCCATGGAGGTGCAGGGCATCGGGTTCCTCACGGCCGACCGCATCGCCCAGTCCATGGGCGTGGAGAAGAACGCGCCGCGACGGCTCGAGGCCGCCTGCCTGTTCTCGCTGCAGCAGGCCGAGCTCGACGGGCACGTGTACCTGCCCATGGAGGAGCTCGAGGAGCGCACGCGCATGTTCCTTCAGTGCGACGACTTCGACATCGCCGCGGTGGCCGCCGAGCTGGCGCGTCAGCGGCGCGTCACCCTCGACGACGACCGCGCGTACATCCCGTTTTTCTTCCACGCCGAGAAGAAGACCGCCCAGAACCTGGCGCGCATGACCCACGGGAGGAGCCGCTTCCCGGCCGACGCCCTGGCGCGGCTCGACGCGTTTTTGCGCGAGTGCATCGACCTGGAGCTGGAGCCCGAGCAGAAGGCCGCCGTGCGCCTGGCGCTGTCGCGGGAACTGACCATCGTCACGGGCGGCCCCGGAACGGGCAAGACCACCCTGATCCGGGCCATCGTGGCGGCCGCCAGGAAGGCGGACCTTTCGATCCTGCTGGCGGCGCCCACCGGCCGCGCCGCGCGACGGCTGTCGGAGGCCACCGGCCACCCTGCGTCCACCCTGCACCGCCTCCTCGAGTTCGCGCCCCAGACGCAGAAGTTCGGCCGCTGCCGCACCAACCCCCTCGACGCCGGACTGGTGGTCGTGGACGAACTGTCCATGGTGGACCTGCCGCTGATGTACGCGCTGACCGAGGCCATCGACGCGGGCTGCTCCCTGTGCTGTGTGGGCGACCAGGACCAGCTCCCCTCGGTGGGCCCGGGGCTGGTGCTGCGCGACCTCATCGACTCGGGGGTGATCCCGGCGGTGCGGCTGCAGAAGGTGTTCCGGCAGGCCCAGGGCAGCATGATCGTCTCGGCCGCCCACGAGGTCAACGAGGGCCGCTTCTTGTCCCAGGGCAAGGGCACCCTGGGCGACCTGTTCTTCATCGAGCGCGACGACCCCGAGGCCGTGGCCAACCTCGTGCACGAGCTGGCCACCTCGCGGATCCCGTCCTCGTACCGGATGCACCCGCTGCTCGACATCCAGGTGCTCACGCCCATGCACAAGGGAATCATCGGCACCGAGGCGCTCAACGCCCTGCTGCAGGGCACCCTCAACCCCGACGGCCAGCCCTTCACCGCCGGCGGCAAACCCTGGCGCGTGGGCGACAAGATCCTGCAGACCAAGAACAACTACGACGCCGGCGTCTTCAACGGCGACCTGGGCATCATCGAGGGCTACGATTCCAAGGAGCGCACGGTGCGCATCCGCTTCGACGAGCGCGAACTGACGGTGCCCCTGGAGCACCTGTCCGAGTGCCAGCTCTCCTACGCGATCTCGATCCACAAGAGCCAGGGCAGCGAGTACCCGGCCGTGATCATCCCCGTCCACACCCAGCACACCGTGATGCTGCAGCGCAACCTGCTCTACACCGCGATCACCCGCGCGCGCCGCCTGGTGGTGCTCGTGGGCAGCAAGAAGGCCCTGTGGATCACCCTCCACAACACCCGCCAGAAGGAGCGCCACAGCCGCCTGCGCGAGCGCATCATCGAAGCCGAGTCGAAGTCGCTGTGAAGAAGACAAGAAGATAAAAAGAGAAGAAGATTGAAAACAAAAGAAGAAGATTTTAACCGCGGAACACGCGGAAGGGGGATGGGGGGTTCAGCAGGCCCCGGAGGTGTCTGACCTGTCTGACCTGTCTGACCTGTCTGACCGGTTTTCCCGCCTGCAACGCAGGCGCATGAACGCACCGGCAACGCCGGTGTACAGACCAGCGAAGGATTGCGGCCACCCCAACGGGGTTGGCGCAATCCTGGGGAAGAGGAAAGAAACCTTTGTACCCGAAGGGGAATGACTCCGGCCAGGCACCGGTCCCCAGCCGTCTCCACGCCCCGATCATTGACACGGGGCGGGTTTGCGCTAGGCTGCTCGTCGGAGGAGCCTCGACATGCGCAGAATCAAAGTCGTACGGATGGTGTGGCTGCTGTTGGGGCTCGCGGCCCTGGCGTGGTCGGCGTGCAACGACGGGAAGAACACCAACTCGGAGGATCCGTGCCAGCCCGACACGGTCCGGTGCAGCGACAACGTCGTGGAGCGCTGCCTGCTCTTGGGCAGCGGCTGGCAGGAGGTGCAGGCGTGCGCCGACGCCGAGACCTGCGTCGAGGGCCTGTGCCTGGCCAACGCCTGCGAGCCCGGGGAGCGCCTGTGCGCCGAGATCGAGGTCGTCTACGAGTGCGCCGAGGGAGGGACCTCCTGGACGCGGTCGCCCTGTCCGGGGTTCTCGAAGTGCCTGATGGGCGAGTGCCTGGAGTGCGTGAACGCCGAGGGCTGCGAGGACGGCTTCGTCTGCGACCAGGGGAAGTGCGTGTCCGGCGCGCTTTCGATCACCACCGAGGCCCTGCCCGAGGGAATCGTGGGCGTGCCGTACGAGACCGGGCTGCAGGCCGCCCTCGGCGTGGCGCCCTACACCTGGGCCCTGGCCGGGGGCACGCTGCCCGAGGGACTGGCGCTGGACGCCGGCACCGGGAGCCTCGCGGGCTCGCCGGTCGTGGCGGGGGACTTTCTCCTCGAAGTCACGGTGACCGACGCCGACGGGGCCACGGATTCCCGGTCCCTGCCGCTGCGCATCCGGGGCGAAGGGATGCAGATCCTCACAGCGTCCACCCTCCCGCCGGCCGAGGAGGGCAACCCTTGGGAGCTTCAACTGCAGGCCGCCGGGGGGCTGATGCCCTACGGCTGGATGCTCGCCCAGGGGGCGCTTCCGGCGGGCCTGGACCTCTTTGCCGATGGCCGCATCGCCGGGACGCCCACCGAGATCGGCACCTTCCCCTTCGAGGTGAAGGTGTTCGACAGCCTCGAACCCCCGCAGTTCGCCTCCAAGGCCATGACCCTGGTCGTGGGCATCGCCCCCCTGGTGATCGTTGGGGAGACCGAGTACGACTTCTACGTCACCAAGATCATCGTGCTCGACATGATCTTTCCCTACTTCCCCTACGCCGGCCAGCTCCTGGCGACCGGCGGGCTGAGGCCATACCAGTGGGAGGAGCAGGAGG
>PHAZ01000184.1 GCA_002841825.1 Deltaproteobacteria bacterium HGW-Deltaproteobacteria-22
ACTTCGAACCGCCCGAAGGCTTCATCGAGCTGCGCAAGTCCGACACGGTCCTGCGGCTGGTGGCCTCGGACGCCTCGGCGCTGCGCGTCACCTACCGCGAGAACAAGAAAAACGGCACCACCCAGTTCTGGGCCGAGATCTTCAAGCGCGAGCTCACCGAGTTCAAGGGTTACAAGCTGGTCAAGGAGGAGCCGTTCCGCGAGAAGGCCGGCGTCATCTTTGAACTGCTGGCGCCCTTCAACAACTCCGAGTTCCATTACACGGTGGCCGTGCTCACCAACGAGGACAGCGTGTACGTGATCGAGCTGGGCGCCGAGAAGGCCGTCTACGACAAGCACCGCAAGGCCTTTCTCGACCTGGTGACCACGATTTACAAGGACGAGATCAAATAGGAGGCCCCCATGAAACATTCATTCTGGGTTTTGGCCCTGCTGCTGCTCACGATGGGCTGCGCCGCCCGCAAGGAGATGTCTGCGCCCATGTCGGCCCCCGGCCGCGAATATGAGCGCAACCAGCACTACGGCCGCATGGCCGCCGAGAGCACGGCGGCTTCTGACGACTACCGTCCGGCGCCCGCGCCGGTCATGGTGTCTACCGGCGGCAACGCCGAGAAAAAATCGGAGTACGACGAGGAGGTGTCGTCCGACAAGAACCGTCCGACCGACTCCAGCGGTCAGGTGAGCCCCCCCACGGACCCGGCCAAGCCGGAGACGCCCGCGCAGCCCAACCCCTCCCCCACGGTCCGCCCTTCCATCGCCCGGATGATCATCTACGCCGCCCGGCTGGTGGTCAACGTCCTCGAGCCCGACAAAAGCATGGAGGCCGCCCTGGCCCTGATGACCAAGATGGGCGGGTTCCTCGCGCAGCGCAACAACCTGTACATCGAGATCCGCGTCCCGTCGGCCCTGTTCTTCGACTACGTCCGCGAGGTCGAGAAGATGGGCGTCGTCGTGCAGCGCACGATCTCCTCGGAGGACATCACCGAGCAGTTCGCCGATCTCACCCTGCGCCTGGGCAACCTCAAGGTCATGCGCACCCGGCTCATTGCGCTGCTGGAGTTGGCCAGGACCGTCGAGGAGCGCCTGGCCATCGAGCGTGAGCTCTCCCGCGTCAACGGCGAGATCGACGCGATCTCGGGCCGCCTGCGCATGCTGCAGAACCTCGTCGACTTCGCCACCATCCAGCTGCAGTTCGTGCCGCGCCAGGAAGGCGGCCCCGTGCTCCCCGAGAAGCTCGCCACCCCCGTGTGGTGGGTCAAGTCCTTCGACGTCTCCAATCTCTTCGGCGGCCAGCACTAGGTTTCTTTTTGATATCAATAATCAAGGGCGGACCACCCGGAACCCGATGTTGCTGTCCCGGCCGTACGTGAACGCTTCGGTCCGATAGGCCACGGCGCACAAGGAGGCAATGCTGGCCCAGTCTCCTCCGCGCCTCTGGCGGTTGGTCCCCGACACCTCCCCACGGTAGTCCGTCAACTGGCCTGCGGGATAGCCCACGGAGTACCAGTCCCAGACCCACTCCCAGACGTTCCCGCTCAAGTCGAACAATCCCAGTTCGTTGGCCAGCTTGCTCGCCGCTGGACTCGAGCTCGGCGACATGGTCCGTCCGACCTCAGCGGAGTTGTATCCGAACACCGCATAGTCGCCGATCAAGCCCGGGATTGTGCCCGCAAACGCTTTGGCATATCCCGTGGCATTGGTCACTCCGGGATTGGCCGCATCCGCGCCCATGGCCGCCCACATCCATTCCATCTCCGTGGGCAGCCTGTATCCGTCCGCGCTCCAGTTCGCCGTCGCCGCATTCCAGGCGGCGTCATTCGTCGCCGGGATTTGCGCATAGGTCAGCGTGTCGAAGTCCACCCCTGAAACCGCATACACCGGAGTCAGCCCCTCCAGCAGGCTCAACTTGTTGCAGAACGCGATCGCATCATACCAGTTCACCCGCTGAACCGGATCCCCGGTGCCGACGGAATAGGTGACGTTGCTCGGGTCGGCCCATCCCGTCACCGCCGTCCAATGGGACCGCGTGATCTCGGTGCGGCTCATGCGGAACGCCGACACCGTGCTCAGGTTCGTTGACGTCGCGTCCCGCTGGAAGGTGCCGGCGGGCACGTACTTCAGGGTCCCGATGCTCGGCGACTCGTGGTCCAGCGAAGGCAGCAGGGTGACGACGACTGTGTACACTTTTTGCGTCCCACTCTCTGCGGTCACCGTCACGGTCACCGGATTGGACCCCAAGTTCAGTGCCATCGGCTGCTGCGGGGAGATCAACACCGAGGCATAAGGACCGGACGCGGTCGCTGTCACCGTCAGTGTCGGGACCGTGGGCGGAACCGTCACCGCATACGATGTGGCGCCGGCCGAGAACGCCGGCGTCAACGCGCCCGAGCTCACCGCCAGCGAGGCAAGATCGGCGTTGGTGCTCCTGGGCACGCATGCCGTCTCGTCGAAGGCGCAGGCCAGCGTGCATCCCAGCGCTCCGCTGCCCTGCGAAAAGCCGCGCGTCAGGCAGGTCTGGGCATCGAGGTTCTCCCCATCACATTGCTCGCCTTCGTCGGTCTGAATCACACCGTCACCACAGCCGCCCACACAGCCGCTCTCGTCGAAGCTCAGGCAGTCGTCGGCGCAGGCGAGTTCCCCGCCGTAGTATCCCAGGTTCTCACACGTGGTGTCCTGGAGATCGCCGGACTCGCATGACTCGTACGGAGCGGCCACCGTCCCGTCCCCGCACACGGCAACCACCTCGCACCCCGAAGTGTCCCACCTGCATGAGGATTTGCAGGCCAGCAGTCCGCTCCCCAGGTGCAGATCCTCGCAGGTCGTCTCGTCCAGGTTCTCTCCATCGCAGTCTTCCCTCTCCCCGGCCTGGATGATCCCATCCCCGCAGCGCCCGTCAGTACATACCAGCAGATCCAGTGTACAGTCCGATCTGCAGCTCAACGCATCGGTCTGGCCGTAGTACCCGAGTTCGGCGCAACTGGTCACCGTCATCAGGCTCCCGTCACACGCCTCTCCGGGGTCAAGAAAACCGTCCCCACAGGCGTCAACATTCTTTGTCTTGGTGTCGCAGGAGCCGAGCAGGAACAGAGCTGAAAAGAACAATACCAGCAACGTAAATCTCATATGGGCGCTCTCCGGTGCGTATGTGGTGCATCAGAAGATTAGCAGCAGGCGGTTGCAAGTCAAGAATGCGATTGCACGGACATCGAGGCAGAGGGTTGGGGAAGCTCACCCCGATTATTCAGTAATATCCCGAGATTATCGGCAGATTCTCAGATCCGGCTCGGACAGAAGACCCTACAGCACGCGGGCGAGCATGAAACCGGCCACGCCCACGGCCAGGGCCAGGGCGATCCAGGCGGCGGGGCCCCAGCCGGAGCGGGGGGAGGAGGAAGCGGAGGTGCCGGAGAGGGCGGGCTGTGGCAGGCTCTTCCCTTCGCCGAACTCGAAGGCAGTGTCTGCGGCGGCCGCAGTTGGCGCGGACGCGGCATGGGCGCCGGTCCCCTCGCGTATGGCAAACACGGGGCGGGAGCGCTGCCGCTGGGCGAGCTTTTCGGGGCTGCCCATCAACTCGAGCCACTCCTCGTCGTCCATGTCGGGCATGGAGTTCTCGGGGATGTTCATTCCCATGGTCTCGGACTGGCCCCAGCCCTCGCCGAAGCCCTGGTCGAAGTCCAGCTGGACGCCTTCCCAGTCCTCGATGCCGGACTCGGGCTCGGGTTCGGCGGCGTCCACGGCCTTGTCGGGCTGGTTGAAGCGCTGCAGGTACCGGGCCAGCTTCAGGCGCGAGAAGCGGATCTTCCGCTCCGCGGCGAACTTCTCGAGATCGAGCACCAGCTCACCGGCGCTCTGGTAGCGATACTCCGGGTTCTTGTCGACGGCCTTGAGCAGGATCTTCTCGAGGTCGGGATCGATGCCCGGCTTGACCACCGAGGGCAGCGGGATGGGCCTGGAGAGGATCGCCTCCCTCGCCTCCTCGGGCGTGCCGCGGAACAGGCGCCGGCCCAGCACCAGCTCGTACAGGATCACGCCCAGCCCGAACAGGTCCACACGGTGATCAATGGCGCCCCCGGAGAGCATCTCGGGCGCCATGTAGTTGATCTTGCCGGCGATGATGTCGGCGTCCTGCCCGGGCTGGCCACCCTCGCTGCGCACGCGGGCCACGCCGAAGTCCACGAGCTTGGCGATGCCGTTGTGGGTGATCAGGATGTTCGAGGGCGTCACGTCGCGGTGCACCAGGTTCAGCGGTCGGCCGCGGGCGTCGGTGATGGAGTGCACCGTCTCGAGGCCCTCCCCGATCTGGGCGATGATGCACAGCGCATGCTCCAGCGGCAGGAAGCTGCGCCGCGCGATGGCCGCGCGCACGAGCCCCATGAGATCCATGCCGACGATGTACTCCATGACCATGTACAGGCCGTTGGAGTCTTCGGTGATGCCGTGCACGTGCACGAGGTTCGGATGGTTGAAGCGCCCGGAGAGCACCGCCTCCTGAATGAAAAGGCCCCGGTGCAGCGCGTCGTTCGCGAGCTCGGGATGGAGACGCTTGATCACCACCTGGCGCTGGTAGTTGAACTCGCCGAACTGGTTCGCGACGAAGAGCTCCCCCATACCGCCGGTGGCGATCTTGCGGACGATCTGGTACTGGTTACCGAGGGTGGTGTTTTCCATGCGTTCAATCCTGCTCCGGAGCCACCGTCAACTTCTCGATCAACTTGTTGACGCTGTCGATCCACATCGGCCGGGGCTGGGGCGCCGGCGTCCGGACCGTCTGCGCCACGCGCAGCCGCAACTGGTTCACGCGCCCGACCCGGGCGGCGATCCCGGCGGCAAACCCGGCGTCCTGACCACCTTCGGCGTTGACACGACCGACGCACTCCTCGAGGAAGTCCGGCGATGCGCAGATCATGCCCATGTCCAGCCCGGCACGGAAGATCCCGGTGGCCAGCTCTCCAAGATACGCCTTCATCGCGCCCATCTCGAGATCATCGGACACCAGCAGCCCGGAAAAGGGAAGCGAACGCGCGCGCTGGATCCACACCTGCGACAGCGTCGCGGGACGCTCGGGATCCACCGCCGGGGCCAGCACGTGGGCGGTCATGATGAAGTCCACCAGGCCGGCCAGCTCGCGGAACGGACGCTCGTGGACGTCCTCGAACTCCTCGGCCCGCAGGCTGCAGGTCGGCAACGTCTCGTGGGAGTCGGCCAGGGTGTCCCCGTGGCCGGGGAAGTGCTTGCCGCAGGTGAGCATCCCGCCGGTGGCCAGCGCGCGGATGAAGGCCCGCGCGTGCCGGATCACGCGCTCGGGCTCCGTGCCGTACGCGCGATCGCCGATCACGGTGTTGCGTGGGTTGGTGAACACGTCGAGCACCGGCGCGAAGTCGGTGTTGAAGCCGAAGTGGGCCAGCTCCTGCGACATGCGCCGGGCGATCTGTCCGGTGAACACCTCGTCGTCGAACGCGGCCAGCTGCCCTGCCGACGGCCAGCGGATCGTCTTGATCCGTGCCACGCGGCCGCCCTCCTGGTCCACGCCCAGCAGCAGGCTTCCCTCGCCGCGCCAGCGCCCGTGAAGCTCGGTGGTCAGCGCCGCGAGCTCGTCCTCGCTCCCAAAATTTCGTGAAAACAGAATGATTCCGCCCAGGTCTCCGGACTCAAGCCGCGCAGCAAGCGCGGCGGGGATGGTCTTTCCCGGAAAGCCGGCCCAGAACAAATTTCCCGCACAATTGGTGCTCATGACTGTGAACTCCCGTCAGGGCGACGGATGCGTTCGAGCGCGAAGTCGGCGGCGCCCAGGATGCCGGCTTCGATGGTGTAGCGCGGGGAAAGCCAGCTCACGGCACCGCGGGTGTTTTCGTCGACGGAGGCGCGCACCTGGCGTGCAAAGGCGGGACAGCCCGTCCACACGGTGCCGCCCACCATCAGGTGTCCCGGATCCAGCAGCGTGATCAGGCTGCAGAGCACATCCGTGGTGTGCCCGGCCAGTTGCGCGATCAGTCTCTGCGCGGCAGGCTCGCCTGCGCTCGCGGCTGCATCGAGCTCCCCCATGTGGGCGGGCGCCGGAAACGGCAGGGTCAGCGTCCGGATCCAGGCCGCGAAGTTCTGTCCGCCTACGTACGACTCCAGGCACCCGCGCCGGCCGCAGCCGCACAGCGGTGCATCGGGTTCGCCGTCCACGCCGACATGGCCGATCTCCATGGCCAGACCGCGGGCGCCCTCGACCAGGCGCCGGTTCATCACGAGCCCGCCACCGACGCCGGTTCCGAAGAACACGGCGGCCAGGTGGTCCGTGCCGGGAAGCTCCAGCCCCAGGTACTCGCCCCAGGTGATCGCATTGACGTCGTTGAGCACGGCCACGGGGACACCCAGCTCCGCCTCGAGCCGGTCGGACAACTGGACGTCGGTCCAGTCGAGGTTGGGGGCACGGAGCACGCGTCGGTGATCCACATCCACCATGCCTGCGACCGCGATGCCAACCGCGTCGGGCATCGCGTCCAGGCGGCGGATCTCACCGCACACGATCGCCAGGACCTCGTCGAGATCGCGCGTGCCGAGCCTGCGGACCTGCGAGGCTTCACAGACCAGGCGGTCACCGGCACGCACCAGCCCGCAGCGCACGTTGGTGCCTCCCAGATCCAGTCCAGCGACGCAAAGATCTCGCATGATGCCTTCCACTCCACCGGGGTTCTTCAGTTCAGTTCGAAGTCCTTGCAGAACGAGAGTTCCGCCACCGCCGCGTCAGCGACGCAGTCGAGCCGGTGGGCCTCGTTGGGCCAGAAGAACGAGCACGTCCTGGGACCGCCGTCAAAATGCGCGCAGTGCTCACAGCAGCCGGAAAAACTGAAAAGTCTGCATTCTGTGATGAAATGATCATTCTTTTTCTGGAGCATCGCCGTCCCCGCCCCCGCAGTTGTACCGGGTGGCGAGGGTATCGTCAATGGTCGCAGGAATTCAGTTCGCCTTTTTCAGATTGATGGTCGCATAGACGAGCCCGAGGGTGACTGCCATGATCAGAATGTTGCCAAATACTGGTACCATTGTAGCCTCCTGTGAGGACTTGCCTCACCTAAACCTACATTATCCCAGGTTTACGGCGCTGTCAAATCCGGAGATCTGATCCCGACACTTTTCTGAAGCCCATTTTGGCACGCACCGTCAGACACCGGTGATCGTCGGAGTAAAATTTGCCCGTTTTGAAGGAAAATGTACGGTTCGAAGGGGATCCTTGCATTCATCACTTGACAAGACCCGTCTTTTCTTCTAATTATCCCGACTCTGAAACACCGGGCCGCTGCGGTTCCGGCGCTTCGAGTCATGCTTTTGCAGGAATTGTGAGAAGGTATCATGGAAAAAACTTATAGCGCAAAGACCGGTGAAGTGGAACGCAAGTGGCTGCTCGTGGATCTCGAGAACGAAGTCCTCGGCCGCGCTGCCAGCAAGATCGCATCGATCCTCCGCGGGAAGCACAAGCCCCAGTTCACTCCTCATATCGACACAGGTGACTTCGTGATCGTCATCAACGCCGAAAAGGTGCGGTTGACCGGCAAGAAGATGCAGCAGAAGCGCTACTACTGGCACACCGGGTACTTCGGCGGCATCAAGAACCTGACCGCCGAGGAAGCGCTGCAGCGTCATCCGGACTGGCTGATCCAGAAGGCCGTCGCCGGCATGCTGCCCAAGAACATCCTGGGTCGCCAACTGATCAAGAAACTGAAGATCTTCACGGGTCCCACCCACGAACACGAGGCGCAGCAGCCGCAGAAGATCAACCTTTCGGAGATGCGTTAACCATGGAAATGAAAGAATCATTCTTCGGTACTGGACGTCGCAAGACGGCTGTCGCTCGCGTGTGGATCAAGCCCGGTGAGGGCAAAATCATGGTCAACCGGCGCGAACACGCTCAATATTTTGATCGTGAGACGGCCCGCATGGTCTCCCTTCAGGCCCTTGAGCTCGTCGGCATGACCTTCAAGCTCGACATCATGGTGCGTGTGCACGGCGGCGGTCTCTCCGGCCAGGCCGAGGCGATGCGCCATGGCGTGACCCGCGCCCTGATGCGGCTGAACCCCGAGCTTCGCGCCCAGTTGAAACGGGCCGGCTACGTTCGTCGTGACGCCCGCGAGGTCGAGCGCAAGAAGTACGGCCAGCCCGGCGCCCGCAAGCGCTTCCAGTTCTCCAAACGCTAGGCGTCTTGGAAAACAAGTCGCTAGGCGTCTTGGAAGACAAGTCGCTTGGCGTCTTGGAAGACAAGTCGCTTGGCGTCTTGAAAGA
>PHAZ01000185.1 GCA_002841825.1 Deltaproteobacteria bacterium HGW-Deltaproteobacteria-22
TGCGGTACAAGGACGGCGGCGCCTGGAAGGACACGACCTGGCTGGACCTCGGCGAGCACATCGACCGCGCGGCCGCCGCGCTGCTGGCCGTCGGCGTCGGCGAGCTGGAGAACGTGTGCATCTTCGCGCCCAACCGCCCCGAGTGGTCGGTGGTGGACTATGCGATCCTGAGCGTGCGCGCCGTGAGCGTGCCCATCCACGCCACCAACACGGCGCGTCAGGCGAAGTACATCCTCGACGAGACCGAGGCCCGCGTCGTGTTCGTGGGATCCCAGGCCCACTACGACCGCGTGCTGGAGTTCCTGCCGGAGTCCCGGTTTGTGGAGCACGTGATCGTGTTCGACCCGGCCGTGGATCTGAAGTCCGAGCCCCGGAGCGCGTTCTATTCCGACTTCATGACGCGCGGAAAATCCGCAGAACTGCTGGAAAAAGTGCGCGCCCGGATGGAGCGCATCGAATCCGCCGATCTGGCGACGATCATCTACACCTCGGGCACCACCGGAGAGCCCAAGGGCGTGATGCTGCCGCATTCGAACTTCATGGCCGCGTTCGTGGCTCACGACACCCGCCTGGCGGTGAGCGAGGCCGACGTCTCCATGTGCTTCCTGCCGCTGTCCCACGTGTTCGAGCGCACCTGGGCGTTCTACTGCGCGGACCGCGGTCTGACGATCGTGTTCCCCGACCACCCGGCCAACATCGTGCCCTGCATGCAGCAGACGCACCCGACGGTGATGTGCGCGGTGCCCCGCTTCTACGAGAAGATCTACGGCACCATCCTGCACAGGATCGAGCACGCACCCTGGTACCGCAAGCGGATGTTCCGCTGGGCCATGGCCGCCGGCGCCAAGGCGTCCCGGCTGCGTCGTGAACGCCGTGACCTGCCGCTGCTGCCGGGGATCCGGCACGCCCTGGCGCGCAAACTGGTGCTGAAGAAGCTGCAGTCCATCACCGGCGGCCGCATCCGCATGTTCCCGTGCGCCGGCGCGCCGCTGTCGCAGCACATCGAGGAGTTCTTCCAGGCTGCCGGGCTCAACGTCGTCATGGGCTACGGCCTCACCGAGACCACGGCCACCGTGAGCTGCCACGAGACCTTCCACTTCCGCCCGGGCACCGTGGGGACGCCCATCGACGGCGTCGAGGTGCGCATCGGCGACGGCGGCGAGATCCAGGTGCGTGGCGCCACGGTGATGACGGGCTACTATAAAAAACCGGACGCCACCGCCGAGGTCATGACCGAGGACGGGTGGTTCCGCACCGGCGACGCCGGCGTCTTCGAGGACGGGATCCTCATCATCACCGACCGCATCAAGGACCTGATGAAGACCTCCTGCGGCAAATACGTGGCGCCCCAGCTCATCGAGACCACCCTGGGCAACGACCACTACATCGAGCAGGTGTCGGCCATCGGCGACCTGCGCAAGTACGTCACCGCGCTGATCGTGCCCGCCTTCGAGGCCCTCGAGGCCTTCGCCCGCGAGCACGGCATCACCTGGATTTCCCACGAGGAGTTGATCCGCAAGCCGGAGATCGTCAAGTTCTATGAGGACCGCATCGCGCTGCAGCAGAAGGACCTCGCCGACCACGAGAAGGTCAAGCGCTTCCGCCTGCTGCCGCTTCCGTTCTCCCAGGAGACCGGCGAGATCACGGCCACACTCAAGCTTCGCCGCAAGTTCATCGTCGAGAAATACCGCACCATCATCGATGCGCTCTACGCGGTCGATTGATCGGCGCCTTGGCGCGGAATTCTTCTTCTTCCTCTTCTCCAGTCTGACCAGTCCGACCAGTCCGACCAGTCCGACCAGTCAGACTGTTTTCCCCGCCGCTTCTTCGTCGTTGTCCGTCCGACTATTCCAGGATGCCCGAGGCGCGGATCTCGGCGATCATGGCGGCCGCCGGGCGGTAGCCGACCACCGCCCGGCGCATCTGGCCCTGGGCGTCGATGAGGATGAAGTGGGGGATGCCGCCGACCTTGAAGGGGGCCGGCAGATCCTTGTAGGCCTTGCGGGCGGAGCCGTCGTCGAGGCAGACGGGGAACGTCTTCTCCGGGAACTGCGCCTTGATCTGGTCCGCCGCGCCCTTGCCGCCGGCGTGCACCGAGACGATGACCAGCTCGGGCAGGGCGGCCGCGATCTTGGGAAGCTCGGCGATCATTTTGCGGCAGTGGGGGCAGCCCATGCTCCAGAACTCCAGCAGCACGGGCTTTCCCTTGTGCGCCGACAGGGTGCAGGTGCCGCCGTCCAGGGCCGGGACCGTGAAGTCGGGGGCCGCCAGCGGGGACACTTCGGCGCCGTCGGCGACGGGGCCGGCCTTCATGGCGCCGGATTCTTCGGGGAGCTTCGCGTCCTTCATCTCATTCTTGGATTTGCAGGAGACGAAGGCCGTGGCCAGGAGCGCAAACAGGAGGATGTTCTTGATCAGCATGATTCTTCCTTTCGGGGGGCGTCCCCGTCGTGGATGTTCTGGACGCGAAGGCGGCGGCCCAGGGTCAGGACCGGCGGCGCCGCATGGGTCTGTTTATAGCGGCAAAGGCCCAAGCCCGAAATGAAAATCTTTCACTGGGGGATTCGCCGCTGGCGCGAACCGGCCAGGCGGTCTCTTCGGCAGACTCTTCCCGATTCGACCCTCACGGACGGGCAGCGCTGACCTCAGCACGGTGGTCTTCCCAGGAGCAGCCCGACTCGGCCCGCCAGGCGGTGTCGGAGAGCCGGGTGATGCGGGTGAAGCTCACCGGCCGTACGGGACCGGCCGGCTGACCGTCGGCTGTGTACTCCCGGAAGAACGTGCCCGCGGGCATTTGGGTCTTGGGATGCATGTCCCCATGAAGCACCTTCAGCAGGATCATGAAGCCGCCGCCGGGGCGACGCTCCAGCTGGAAGTCGCCCACGAAGAGGTTGGGATACTGCTTTCGGCAGGTCTTCTCCAATAATTGAACCAGCTCCCCGTCCATGATCTCGGTGGTCTTCTCTCCCTGGTTCGTGAAGATGATCAGGCGGATGCTGCCCAGCTTGCAGGGCCTGTCCACCGCATACCGGCAGATGACCTCCGGAAACGAGGCTTTGGCCACAAGCTTCAGGTTTTCGTACAGGACGGCGCGGATGCGTATCAGGGGATATTGGTACTCACATAAATCGCTCCTTGACTCCCATGCCTCCCGGAGACGGTCTCCCTGCGGGCTGATGGTATAGGGTTTTGAGTTCAGCAGCTTGCTGGCCGATCCGACGGGTGTTCCTGTGCGGTGCTGAAAGGTCCGGATCAGGGGAGGGGGTGAAGGGGAAACCCAATTAAAAGAAGGCCAGATGAAGTGGGTTTGTTCGCCGGTCGTTGGTATGGCATAGAGAAAGTCATCCGTTTGACAACAGCATCCCATCCCAACCCTTCCCAGATATGTGTTTTTTCCGATCTGTTTCAGATCCGGACCGAAGAAACTGACCGCAAGGTCTGCATCGCATCCGGCTCCTGTCTTCAGGAAATGCGACAGGGCCCCAGGCGCCTCGGAAGAGAGGCTCCGATTGGCAAGGGGGGAGACCAGCCGCAGAAGTCCACCGGCCACGCTCGCTAACGGTGGAAGGGAAACCCGGGAAGCTTCCCCCGGGGATTTCCATTCACTCGACTTGGTGATCACGATTCCGTCGGGTGTGACGGCCAGGACTTCGTTGGCCCACAGCGGCGCCTTCGCTTTAAGCACGCCGTTTTCGAACTTCCGGACCGACAGGTTCTGCTTGAAGGTCTTCACCGCGAACCAGGTGTCGTCGTTCTGGAAGAAGATCCGGTCGTCCTTGCAGTCGGGGACCGTCACGCTGCGCGCGACGGGATAATCCCAGGCCAGCTTCGCCGCGACCGGAGTCTTCGGGGGGGTATTCTGCGGTGCGACCGCCACCGCGGGGGGCGTCCCGGTGGCGGGGACCATCGCGTCTGCCGGCTTTGGCGGGGTCGAGGGGGGCTTGATTGTGACGATGCCAGCCTCCGGCGTCGGCTCTTTGGAACCGCCCGAGCAACCGGCGAGCGCCAGCAGGAGTGTGAAAAAGGACGCCTTAACTCCGAGCCGACGAATGTTGAATGTATGATGTTTCATCATGGCTTGACAATACCCGGTCCAGAGCACTGCGGCAACCGTATTTTTCCGTTCGGGGAAGATGGCGTACGTGTGCGGTGAATTTGCAGCGGGCATGAGCGCGGACGGGCGCGGCGACATGGGCGGCTAGCATGAGCGCGGACGGGCGCCTTGACAACCCGGAGGAACGTGAAATACTTGCCAATGGTCTTTGGACCTGGAGGGGAATGACATGAAGTCGATCGTGGTGGTTGTGATTCTCGGTTATCTGTGCCTCCAGGCGGGCTGCAAGAAGGCCCCGGGCCTCAAACCCTGCAAGGACATGACCTCGCTGGACGAGTGTTACAAGGCCGCGCACTGCGTCGGCTACATGGACAACGTCAAGGGGGATCACACAGGGAAGGCCTGGAGCTGCGAACCTCGGCCCGAGCCGGAGAAGTAGGCCGACGTCATTGCTGTCAGCTTGAAGTTTTTCATCGTTTCGCGATACAAGGGAAGGACAGGCGGGGTAATCATGAAACGATTCATCATTCTGATGCTGACGGTTTTCCCATGGACGCCCGTGACCGTGTCCGCGCAGGAGACGGGCGACGATACCTCGTCGAAGACGGTCGACGAGACGCCGGCGAAGGCGCCCGCCGCGGACGCCGAAGAGGAGAAGTCCGACGGCTGGGAGAAGAGCTTCGAGATGAACTTCGCGTCGGCGTACGTGTGGCGTGGCCTGAACCTGCTGGGGCAGGGGAACCAGCACTACTCGCCGGGCGTGTTCCTGCCGGGCGTCGAAGCGACCAGGGGAATCTGGACCATCGGCTGGGTCGCGGCGTTCCAGCTCGGCGGAAGGAACGTGGCCAGCAACGTCGACGGCGCGGCCGGGATGGAGCAGGACTTCTATGTGCAGGTCGAAAAGACGCTCACGGGTGACTTCTCGTGGACCGCGAGCCTGACCGCGTACGGCTTCCCGGCGTCCAAGGAGGCGGAGTCCGGCGCGGACCGTTCGCTGTACGCCGAGCCCAGCGTGGGCATCACCTGGGCCAGGAAGTTCAACCCGTTCGTGAAGATCCACTGGTTCCACGGCGTGCAGTCGGCGCTGTCGGACTTCGACTACGTCTACTTCAACGTCGGCGGATCCCGCGACGTCAAGCTCCCGGGAAAACTGACGCTCAAGCTGGCCGGCGAGGGCGGCATGAAATGGTTCTTCCCCGATGACACCGTCGAGGACAACGTCTGGGACATCCAGCTGGGCGCGGTGCTCGAGTACGCGGCCACCGACGAGATCTCACTCACGGGCGGCCTGGGCACGGCGTGGTCGAACTTTGCCGGCGTCAAACCCATCGACGAGGCCACCGCCTGGCTCGCCGGCGGAATCTGCATTTCGTGGTGACTCACTTCAGGCCCCTGTCGAGGTGGCGGTACTGCAGGGCCTCTGCGATGTGCGGAGTGCCGATGGTGTCGGCGCCTGCCAGGTCGGCCACCGTGCGGGCGACCTTGAGCACGCGGTCGATGGCGCGCACGGAGAGGCCCCAGCGCTCCACCGTGCGCTCGAGCAGGGACTCGGCGTCGGGCCGCAGGCTGCAGTGCGTCCGGACTGCGGTGCCGCTCATGGAACTGTTGAGCAGCGGGCGACCGTCGAAGCGGCGCCGCTGCCGGTCCCGGGCGGCCTGCACCCGGTGTCGCACGTCGATCGATGGCTCCCCTTCGGGCGCGGCGCGCAGCTCGGCGTACTGGATGCCGGGCACCTCCACCTGCAGGTCGAAGCGGTCCTGCAGGGGGCCGCTGAGCTTCGAACGGTACCGCAGGATGGCCTCGGGCGAGCAGGTGCAGGTGCGGAGCATCGCGGACCCATGGTAGCCGCATGGGCACGGGTTCATGGCCGCCACCACCTGAAACGCGCAGGGGTAGGTCACCGTGCCGCGGGCCCGGGTGATGGTGATCTTCCGCTCCTCCATGGGCTGCCGCAGGGTCTCGAGCACCTGGCGCGGGAACTCCAGCAGCTCGTCAAGGAACAGCACGCCGTGGTGCGACAGGCTGATCTCCCCGGGACGCGGTCCGAGACCGCCGCCGACGAGGCCGGCCATGGAGACGGTATGATGGGGTGATCGGAATGGCCGCAGGGTCAACAGGCGCGTGCGATCGAGGAGGCCCGACACGCTGTAGATGCGCGTGCACTCCAGTGCCTCCTCGAAGGCCAGCGGCGGCAGGATCCCGGGCAGCCGCTGGGCGAGCATGCTCTTGCCGGAGCCCGGCGGACCGACATAGAGGAGGTTGTGCCCTCCGGCGGCCGCGATCTCCAGCGAGCGGCGCGCCAGGATCTGGCCCCGCACGTCGCGGAGGTCGAGGAGCCCGTCATGCACCGTTGCCTGCGCCGCCACCGGAGCCGTGGGCCATTCTTCCCGGCCCATCAGACACGCCACCACCTGCCTTACGTGCCTCGCCACGCGAACCTGCAGCCCCTCCACCAGGGCCGCCTCGGCCGAGTTCTCCTCGGGCACGACGATGTACGCCATGCCCATCTGTTGCGCCAGTTGCGCGATGGAGAGCACGCCGCGAACTGGTCGCACGGCGCCGTCGAGGGCGAGCTCGCCGACCCACAGGCCGTCCCGGCAGGCGCCGGCGTCGAGATCGCCGTTGACCACTAGCACGCCCAGCGCGATGGGCAGGTCCACGGCCGTGGTGTCCTTGCGCATCTCGGCGGGGGCGAGGTTGACCGTGAAGCGCTTGCTCTTGAGCTGGAAGCCACCGTTGTCCAGGGCGGTGCGGATCCGCACGCGCCCCTCGTTCATGGACGTCGACGCCAGCCCGACCAGGTGGAAGCCCGGCATGCCCACCTGGCAGTCCACCTCCACGGTCACGGGAAAGCCATCGATGCCGATCAGGTCTCCGGAGGTAATCTTCGTATGCATGGCCGGATTCCAAAGCAGATTCCATGCCAGCGGAAATGGGCCGTCCGGCGAGGTTTCAGATTCGGACGCGCGCTATCCGTAGGTCGATTCCGGATAAGCATGACCAATATCGGTGAATCCTTTGTGGGCCGGATGCCGGCAAGTTGGAAAAACCTCCATGTAAATAGTTGTTAAATCGCACTTTTGTGCTACAAACTTTCCTGAGGTTCTTTGTCCTGTACGAGAGAACCGCTAAGGAAACTCGGGGTATTCACGTATCCCTTGGCCCGAAGCTGAATGGAGCTGGCATGTCCCAGGATGATACCGAAGCCCTGATTGGCACCACCATCGGCAATTACGAGATCAAATCGCTGCTCGGCGCGGGCGCCATGGGCCAGGTCTTCCTCGGCGAGCACCCGCACATCGGCCGCAAGGTCGCCGTCAAGGTCCTGATGGCCTCGTTCTCGTCCAACCCCGAGATGGCCGACCGCTTCATGTCCGAAGCCAAGGCCGTCAACAAGATCAACAATCCGAACATCATCCAGGTGTTCGACTTCGGCAAGCTCCCCGACGGCAGGCTCTACCTGGTCATGGAGTTCCTCGAAGGCGTCGAGCTCTCCGGTTACATGGAAACCCGCGGCACCGTCAGCATCGACGACACCATCGAACTGATGGGGCAGATCGCCTCGGCCCTCGACGCCGCCCACAACGCCGGCATCGTCCACCGCGATCTCAAGCCGGACAACATCTTCGTCGTCGAAGGCCCCACGGGCCCGGTCATCAAGGTCCTCGACTTCGGCGTGGCCAAACTGCTCGATCCGGCCATGGGCGGCAAGCACAAGACGGCCACCGGTCTGATCATGGGCACGCCGTCGTACATGAGCCCGGAACAGGCCCGCGGCTCCGGCGCCATGATCGGCCCCGCCACGGACATCTATGCCTTGGGCGTCATCGTGTACCAGATGCTCTCCGGTCACCTGCCCATCGACGCCGAGTCGGTCACCCAGGTGCTGCTCAAGCACATCACCGATCCGCCGACGCCGATCTTCGAGTTCCTGCCGGCGTTTCCTCCCATGCTGTGGGACGTCATCGAACGCTCCCTCGACAAGAACATCGACGCTCGTCCTCCCAGCGCCAGCGCCTTTCACCACATGTTCTCCGAGGCGGCCCGGGGCATCCCCTCGCACATCACCGCGGTGGGCATGGTGTCGCCGATTCCGGCGCGCAGCACGTTCCCCGGACTGAACACCTCGGCCGTCAAGACCTCCATGACGGGCGAGCAGATCGCCGTCGGTGGCGGCCGCTCGGCGATGCTGTGGGTCGTGATC
>PHAZ01000186.1 GCA_002841825.1 Deltaproteobacteria bacterium HGW-Deltaproteobacteria-22
CGGCGTCGACAAGGCCTTCGACGGCGAGGCCTTCCCGGCCAAGGGCGTCAGGATCGGCTACGTCCCGCAGGAGCCGACGCTCGACGCGACGAAGAACGTGCGCGGAAACGTCGAGGCCGCCTTCGGCCGCATCCAGTCGCTCATCGCCGACTACAACGCGGTCAGCGAACGCCTCGGCGAGGAGCTCTCGCCCGAAGCGATGGAAAAGGAACTGGAACGCATGCAGAAGCTCCAGGAGGCCATCGACGCCGTCGACGGCTGGAACCTGGAGCGACAGGTGGACCTCGCCTGCGACGCCTTGGTCCTGCCCCCCGACGAGATGGACGTGACGAAGCTCTCCGGCGGCGAACGCCGGCGCGTGGCGCTGTGCCGGGCGCTCCTCGAAAAGCCCGACGTGCTGCTCCTCGACGAGCCGACGAACCACCTCGACGCCGAGACGGTGGCCTGGCTAGAGGCCCACCTGCAGCGCTACGAGGGCACCGTCATCGCGGTCACCCATGATCGTTTCTTCCTGGACAACGTCGCCGGCTGGATTCTCGAACTGCACAAGGGCGAGGGCATCCCGTGGAAGGGCAACTACTCGTCCTGGCTCGAGCAGAAGCAGGAGAAGCTCAAGCACGGCAAGTCCCAGGACAGCGTCTTCGTGCAGACCCTGCAGCGCGAGCTGGAGTGGCACCACATGAGCGCGGCCTCCCAGCATGAGCACAGCAAATCCCGCATCGTCATGTACGACTCCCTGATGGGCGCCGACTGCGCGCAGAAGCTCAACGAGATGGAGATCTTCATCCCCCCCGGACCGCGGCTGGGCAAGAGCGTCATCGAGGCCAGGGGCGTGCGCAAGTCCTACGGCGACCGCGTGCTGTTCGAGAACCTCGACTTCACGCTGCCTCCGGGCGGCATCGTCGGCGTCATCGGCCCCAACGGCGCGGGCAAGACCACCCTGTTCCGCCTCATCACCGGGCAGGAGCCGCCCGACGAGGGGACCTTCAGGATCGGCGAGACCGTCAAGCTCGCCTACGTCGACCAGAACCGCGACAGCCTGGATCCGGAGGCCACCATCTACGAGGCCATCTCGGGCGGCGCCGACACCATCCCGCTGGGCAACCGCGAGGTCAACGCCCGTGCCTACTGCTCGCGCTTCAACTTCGCGGGCCAGGACCAGCAAAAGCTGCTGCGCCTGTGCTCGGGCGGCGAGCGCAACCGGGTCCACCTGGCCAACATGCTCAAGGAGGGCGCCAACGTCCTGCTCCTCGACGAACCCACCAACGACCTCGACATCAACACCCTGCGCGCCCTCGAGGAGGCCCTGGAGCAGTTCGCAGGCTGCGTGGTGGTCATCACCCACGACCGCTGGTTCCTCGACCGCGTGGCCACGCACATCCTGGCCTTCGAGGGCGAGTCGAAGGTCTCCTGGTTCGACGGCAACTACACCGAATACGA
Source organism: Deltaproteobacteria bacterium HGW-Deltaproteobacteria-22 (assembly GCA_002841825.1). Lineage (GTDB taxonomy): Bacteria > Myxococcota_A > Polyangia > HGW-17 > HGW-17 > HGW-17. The sequence goes on from PHAZ01000186.1 coordinate 1,441, forward strand.
GCGCGACCGCAAGAAGCGCCTGGGCAACGCGGCGCTCGTGCCCAAACGGATCAAGTACCGCCAGTTGACCCGGTAAGGAGGTCCCCATGAAGCCCGTCCATCCGTCCCAACCTTCGACCCCGATGCTGCCCGATGACCTTCGCGACCGCCTGCTCCAGGCCCAGCGCAACCTCGACGGCCAACCCGCCACGAGCCGCCTCCGGCTTCCCGTCTGGGTGGCGACCGCCTGCCTGGGTGCGGGTCTGCTGATCACGCCCGCCTGCGGCGGGAAGAAGGAGAAGGAGGCCGTGCCTCCTGCCGGGCTCGAGACCGCGCTCATGAAACCCGCGGAGATGGCGATGGAGCCGGAGCTGGAGAGCCTTGATCCGATGGATCCCGTCCCCGGCCAGGTCGAGCCGCCACCGGGATCAATGGCCCCGATCCCGGCGGGATCGAGGGACACGATCCCGGCGGGATCGAGGGACACGATCCCGCCACCCACCCGCGGCGCGGACCGGCCGGCTGACCCCACGGGCGTGCTCACCGGCGACGTGACCAAGGATCTGATCCCGTCGGGCGGCATCACCGGCCCCTTCACCGGCTCCGGCGGCATGGACCTCGGCACGGTCGGCCCCTTCAACGGCTCCGGCGGCCCCCAGGGAGTCATCACCTACGGCGCGCCTCCGATGAGCGCGGACATGGCGATCGTCCGCGACGGCAACAAGGCCGAATACAAGGGCAACATCGACCCCAACGCGGTGCGCGCCGTCATCCGCGCCCACCGGAACGAGGCCCGACACTGCTACCTCCGGGCCCTCCAGAAGGACCCCAAGGTGGCCGGGACCGTCAAGCTCAAGTTCGACATCCAGAAGGGGGGCCGGGTCACGAGCTGCACCGTGGTGCAGAACCTGTCCGATCCGGACGTCGGTAACTGCCTGTGCGGCCGCGTGAAAACCTGGCGCTTCCCGGAGCCCACGGAAGGATCGGTCACCGTGACCTATCCATGGATCTTCGAGCCGGCCAAGGACTGAAACAGAGGATTACGATGAACGACTCCTGGGATACCAACAGTGAACCCAACGAGGGACTCGCACGCGTCCCGACGGAATACCGCACGCAACTGCAGCAGGCCCATCACCTGCTCGAGCACGCCCCGTTGCCTCCTTCGCGCAGGCTGCCCGTCTGGGTCGCGGCCGCCTGCCTGGGCGCGGGCCTGCTGGCCACCCCCGCCTGCGGAGGAACGAAGGAGAAGGAGATCGTCGCGCCACCCGGACTGGAGACCGCGCTGATGAAGCCGGAACCGACGGTCATGGAGCCGGAGCTGGAGAGCCTGGATCCGATGGATCCCGTCCCCGGCCAGGTGAAACCGCCGCCAGGCTCCATGGAGCCGCTCCCCCCACCCACGCGCGGCGCGGACCGTCGGCCCGACCTCGTCAGCGGGCTCCCCGGAGACCCGAGCGCCCCCGGTTTCCTTCGTTGCGCCACTCTCGAAGGCCTCGGCATAGGCGGCACCTATGGCGCCCCCCCGATCGGCGGCAAATCCATAGCCGGGATCAACCTGGTCCAGGTGGTGCTCACCGGCAAGCTCGACCCGAACGAAGTCAGGGCCGTCCTGCGGGCCCACAGGCACGAGATGCATCACTGCTATATGAAAGGGCTGATGCAGGACGCCAAGCTGGCCGGCACCGTGCGCCTGTCATTCGTGGTCAACAAGACCGGCCGACCCCAGGACTGCCGCGTGGAGGAGAACCTGCCGATGGCCGCGGTGGGCGACTGCTTCTGCACCCGCCTCATGACCTGGAAGTTTCCCCAACCCTCAGGCGGCCTCGCCAAGGTCAGCGCCACCTGGAGCTTGCAGCCCCAGTCGGATTGAAGATTGGAATTTTTCTTGTATAGTTTCAAATATCGCGGGGGATCCCCATGACGAATAAGTTCGTGTTTTTATTGATCATCATTTTCTTGTCGACGGCCTGCAAGACGACGGTCAAGACCCAGAGCGCCTGCGGCGACGGCTTCCTCGATCCCGGGGAGGCCTGCGACGGGAGCGAGCTCTCCGTGGCCGACTGCCGCGCAGTGGGCTACCACTTCCAGGACGGTCCGCTGGCCTGCACCGCCGACTGCGCCCTGGACCTGTCGGCCTGCTCGGGCCTCTGTGGGGACGGCGTGGTCCAGACCGATGGCGGCGAACACTGTGAAGGGAACGACCTCGGCGGACAGTCCTGCCAGCTCCTGAACCTCGGCGGCGGCACCCTGACCTGCGACGATCAGTGCCACTTCGACGCCTCCGGCTGCGAGACCTCCGCGGTCTGCGGCGACGGCACGATCCATTCTCCCTTTGAAAACTGCGAGGGGAACGACCTGGACGGACAGTCCTGCCAGAGCCTGGGCTACCACGCAGGCCAGCTGGGGTGCACCACCGACTGCCGGTTCGACCTGGAGCCCTGCGCCACGTTCGGCCGGTGCGGCGACGGGATCCTGCAGCCGCTCTACGGCGAGCGCTGCGAGGGCAACGACCTCGACGGACAGACCTGCGAGGCGCTGGGATGGTACGGCGGCACCCTGCTTTGCGGCAACGACTGCGACTTCGATGTGTCCGGCTGCGAGACCTTCGGCAGGTGCGGGGACGGGGAGCTCCAGACGGAGCAGGGCGAGGAGTGCGACGGCACCGACCTCGGCGGCTTCTCCTGCGCCGGGAACACCGATTATCACGGCGGCGCGGCGGTCTGCGGCGACGACTGCCGGCTGGACCTCTCGGACTGCGAGGCCACCGGTTTCTGCGGTGATCTCGAGCTCAACCCCGCCTACGAGGAATGCGACGGCTCCCTGACCGCGGACCAGTCCTGCGCCACCCTGGGCTACAACGGCGGCGTGGCTGTCTGCTCGCCGGACTGCGTGCCGGACATCTCCTCCTGCATCGCCGCGGGCCGCTGCGGAGACGGGATCCGCCAGGCCCCCTACGAGGAGTGCGACGGCGCGGACCTGGGCAACAACGACTGCAATTATTTCGATTTCTACGGCGCGGGGCTGCTGGCCTGCGGTGCCTCCTGTGACTATGATCTGACGGCCTGCGCCGCGCAGGGATATTGCGGGGACGGCGTCATCCAGTCAGGCTACGGCGAGGTCTGCGACAGCACCAACGTGGGAGAAAACACTTGTGTCTCCATGGGCCACGTCAACGGCGGAACGCTCGCCTGCGACGGCACCTGCCGGCAGTACGACACCACCGGCTGCCTCCCGGACTAGCCAGCCCTCCGCGGGATCTCCCGACGGCCCCCAGGACGCCGGTGATCACTCGCGCCTGCCGCTCTCCTGGTTCATGAATTCCTTTCGCATCTCCTCGCCGAGGACCTTGAAGAAGCGGTCCGACCCCTGCTCGCCGAGCATCTCCACCATGGCCGTACGTCCCTCCTCGCGGAGCTGGTGCCCCTGCTCCCGGGCCTCCCGCTCGGTGAGCTCGCCGCTCTGCACCTTGGCGAACATCTCGCGCTGCTTCTTGATGCCATCCTCGATGCGCTGGTGGAGCTTCACCGTCGTCGCCTCGTCGAGCTCGGCCTCGCGGGCGTAGGCGTTGACCGCGTTGGCCGAGGCGACCTCGAAGTTCTCCATGAACTGCTGCCGTCGCTGGAGGCGCTTTCCCTGCTCGTCCTTCTTGTAGTCCTCCACCGACTGGGTGGACAGATCCCCGGCCAGCGCGGCGGCCTGCTTCCGGATCTCTTTCTGGACATCGGGCCGGGAAAGGCAGGCGTCGGGCGTCGTCGGGGCGTCTGCAGGCGGGTCCATCGCCGGTCTGCGCACCTCCAGCGAGCGTCGATGACCGTCGCCGGGGTCCCCATCGGTATCCTCGGCCGGCAGGATCTCGTCGGTGGCGCTGGGTCTGGCCGCACATTCCCCCAGCTTCTTCCGGGCGTGGCGCCAGCCGACCCAGCCCACAACAGAGAACACCGAAAGCAGCACGACCAGGCTCCAGGGAACGATTTTTGTGAACGACGATCCGGATTGTGACATGTCAGGGTCCCTCCCCTTCAATGGAGACGATGGAAGTATCCTGCTTCAAACTGACGTTGTCAATGAGGCCCGGGACGGGAGGAACGGCCCGGCGAGGTGGAAGGAGCAGGCGTTTACTCCGATTCGCCGAGAAACTTGCGGCCGAAATACCACATGGCGAGGAGCACCAGGATCAGGGTGACGATGCCCAGCCACGGGTTCTTGGCGATGGCGGCGACCTCGTCGCGACCGAAGTGCGCCAGCAGGGCCATGGCCAGGGCGCCGATGGAGGAGCCGGCGATGACCGCCAGGACGATGGCCGTCCGCGTGAGCCCCAGGATGCGCCCGATGAGCACGCCGATGACCGAGCCCGTGCCCTGGAAAGGCACCGCGATGAAACTGATCATGCCGAAGAAGGCGGCACGGCGCATCCACGGATGGGTGAGCAGGACCCGGTGACCGGCCTGATGGGCCTTGATGATCTTCGGTCCCAGGGAGGGGATGCGGTTGAGGTAGTCGATGTTGGCGACCAAAAAACACGCCGTGGCCAGATCGCCCCAGACGACCACGCCCGCCAGCGCCCAGATACCCACGGGCGCGCCATCGACGGCGCCTGCGAACACGATCAACTTGCCGCCACCGACAAACGCGCCGACGAACATGGTGATCAGGAACAGCACCGTCTTGTAGTTGTAGAGGAGCCCCGCCAGCAGCAGCAGCAGGCCGTAGCCGGCCCACGGGCCGATGGTCATGATCAACCGTCCCCACAGCGGGAGATCCCGCTCGTTGCGGATCGGGATGTGGGGATGTGGAAGATGATGGGGCATCGGTTTGGTGTGCCGGTGGCACCGGAGAGCATGTACCATATGCGCCCCCGCCGGTCATCCCTTTTCTTTCACTCAGGGGCCCTCCGCGGTTGACCGGCCCCACGCCGCGTGGCAGGCTCGGGGCATGCCACGACTCTTCACCACCCGCAAGCAGCGCATCCTGCTGGCCATCGTGCTGGCCATCGCGATCGTGGTGCCGGCGACCAGCGCCTGGCTCTTCCGCACCCGCGTGTTCACCGGAGACCCTGCCCTGGACGCCAGGACCTACGTGGCCCCCTCGCGCATCCCTGGGGCGGGCAACGGCCTGTTCGCCGCACGCGCCATCCACAAGGACGAGGTTATCGCCGAGATGGGCGGCCGGCTGGTCTTCCACGACCGCTTCCCCCGGGAGAAGCGCGGCTACCTGTTCGATGTCCCGCCCTGCGCCAGGCGTGATCTCTGGCCCTACGACGCCCTCGACGGCTCCGTCCACGGCGGCCGCGCCAGCAAAATCAACTTTGCCCCGCGGGTGATCAACGGCAAGGAGACCGGCTTCCAGAACGCCCGCGGCTGGACGATGTGCCGACGACCCTACGTCTACTTCGCCGCCGAGCGCGATATCGAGGCCGACGAGGAGATCCTCACTTCCTACGGTCCCATCTACGACTACGACTTCATGACGTTTCCAGAGGTAAGGGACCATTTCTGCAAAATAGCCAGCCTGGACTGCTCCATTCGCTTCGACTGGGAGCCATGAACGCCGGCTCGTTCCCCTGCACAGTCAAAAACATTTTTATCAAATTCGCCTCTTGAATGCCTGCACCGAACAGGCTAACCTAGTTTTCGTACCGAAAATCAACTTCCGTTCAAAAATATCTATTTTGAATGGCAGGTCGCGCACGCAGGGAACCATATCGGCATGACTGATCTCGAGGGCACCACCATCGGCAATTACCTGATCCAGAAGCGGCTGGGGATGGGAGCCATGGGCACGGTCTATCTGGCGGTCCACACCGAGATCGGGAAGCGTCTGGCGATCAAGATCCTGTCCGCACACCTGACCGCGGACCGCAACATGGTGGAGCGCTTCATGCTCGAGGCGCGCGCCATCGGCCAGCTCGAGCACCCCAACATCATCGAGATGTTCGACTACGGGACCCTCGAGGACGGGCGCCTGTACTACACCATGGAGTACCTGCAGGGCGAGACGCTCTCGCAACGGATCAAGCGCGGCAAGGTGACGCTCGGGGAGATACGGATGGTGCTGCAGCAGGTCTGCGACGCCCTGGAGGTCGTGCATCGCAACGGCATCATCCACCGCGACCTCAAGCCCAGCAATCTCTTCCTCGCGCAGAGGGGCACCCGCATCGTCGTCAAGATCCTGGACTTCGGCATCGCCAAGATCCCGACCTCCGGGGAAGACGGCGAGCAACTGACCTCGACGGGCGCGGTGCTCGGTACCCCCGTGTACATGAGCCCGGAGCAGGCGCTGGCACAGAACTTCCAGTTGACGCACCTGTCCGACATCTACAGCCTGGGCGTGATCCTGTACAAGTGCCTGGCGGGCAACTATCCCATCGTCGGCTCGCTGATCCCGGAGGTGGTGGCCTACCACCTGCTGCAGGAGGCGATTCCGATCAGCACCTTCAACCCCCTGATTCCCCCGGGCATCGAAAAGGTGGTCATGCGGTGCCTGAGGAAGAAACCCATGGAACGCTACGGCTCGGCAGCGGATCTGGGCGACGCCTTCACGGAGGCCTGCCGCGGCCTGCCCGACGAGATGGTCTTCGTCACCCAGGACATGATCGATCCTGACCTGCTCGTCAGCACCCACCCGCGCGGCAGGCTGCCCGGCGCGGGCGTGGACACCATGAATTGCAACCCCGCCGAGTTCACGACCGAGTACCCGGAGACCGACGTCACCAACGTGTCGGCCGAGGACACCCACCATGTCCGGGCCCGGCGGGAGAACACCTTCCTGGTGCCATTCTCGGGCCGCAAGCGCGAACTGACCTTCATCCGCGTTTTTCTCGATCGCGACGCGGTGTG
>PHAZ01000187.1:0-7704 GCA_002841825.1 Deltaproteobacteria bacterium HGW-Deltaproteobacteria-22
TTGACGGACACGGGGCGCCCGTTGATCCGCAGCGTCCACGGGCCCTCGCCGGTGGCGTCCATGACCACGGGCGCCGGCGGTTCCGGGGGCGCCATGCGGCCGGCCTTCGGCGCGCTGCCCGCCTCCTGGTCCTCGAGGTGCCACTGGGTGAAGATCGAGGTGAGGTGCCGGCGATACTCCGCCGAGGCGCGGACGTCGGAGATGGGCGTGATCTCGGCCGCAGCAGCAGCGGCGGCGCGGGCGATCACGTCGGGGGTCAGTTGGGCGTCGAGGAGCATCGCCTCCACGTGGGAGAGCCGCAGCGGACGCGGGGCCACGGAGGCCACCGCTATGGCGCTGGCGAGCACGCGATCGTTGGCGTCGAGGTGGGTGCGGGCCGCCACCGCGACCATGGAGATGACCTGGGCGCGCCGGTTGCCGGCCTTGAACCAGTGCGACAGCGTGCGCACGGTGTGCTCGGGCTTGTGCAGCGGGATGCGCACCGCGGCGAGGATCTCACCATGGACCAGCGCGCTGCGGCCCGGAGACAGGAAGAACTCCTGGATCGGCAGCGACCGCCGTCCCTGCGCCGAGACGATGACCAGCTCGGCGTTGAGGGCCATCAGCGCGCACGAGACGTCGGCCGCCGGGCTGGCGTTGGCGAGGTTGCCCCCGATGGTGGCGCGGTTGCGGATGCCCGGGGCGCCCACGACCACGGCCGACTGGGCCAGCAGGGGCGCGTGCTGCAGCACCTGGGTGTGCGAGGCGCAAAGGGCCATCGTGCACAGGGCGCCGACCTCCAGCACCTGGGTCTCCGCCTCGTGACGGACATCGTGAAGCGGCAGATGGGAAATATCCACCCAGAACTGGGGTTCCTCGATCCCCTTCTCCACGCGGACCATCAAATCCGTGCCGCCCGCGACGATGCGGGCGCCCGGCCGCGCGGCGAGCAAACAGGCGTCTTGAATGTTGTGTGGCCGATGATAGGTCATCGTTCCTCCTCCCGAGACCTGGCAGTTTAACGCCCGCGCGCGGATGGTACAATCCTTAATTTCCGAGGAACATGTATTGCAAAAATCCGCCGGTTTCCGCACAATGTGCACACTTCCGGGAACGGATCCGGGCCTGGCCCACGTCCGTCCCCGCTGCGAAAGGAGTCCATTGTCATGGCAAAAATCATCTCCGGACGGGAAGCGGCGGCCCTGGTGGCGCCCGGTTCCCGGCTCATGGTCTCGGGCTTTCTGGCCTGCGGCGCTCCTTCCTGGCTGATCGACTGCCTCGTGGAGGCCGGCATCAAGGACCTGCACCTGATCGCTATCTCCACGGACTACGATGATCGCGGCATCGGCCGCCTGATCACGGCCCGGGCGGTGAAGAGCTGCCAGGTCAGCCACATCGGCACCAACAAGACCACCCAGGCGCAGTACAAGAACCAGGAGCTCGAGATCGAGTTCGTGCCCCAGGGCATCCTGATGGAGCGCATCCGCTGCCACGGCGCGGGCCTGGGCGGACTCTTCAGCCCCGTGGGCGTGGGCACACCCGTGGCCGAGGGCAAGGAGACCCTCACCGAGAACGGCAGGACCTACATCCTCGAGCGCCCGATCTCCGCCGACGTGGCGCTGATCAAGGCCCGGAAGGCCGACACCCTGGGCAACCTGGTCTATTCCAAGATGGCCCGCAACAGCAACCCGATCATGGCCATGGGCGCGCCCATCACCATCGTCGAGGTCGACGAGATCGTGGAGCCGGGGCAGATCGACCCCGAGGAGGTCGTCACTCCGGGCGCCCTCGTGCAGTACCTCGTCAGGAAGGGGGCGTGACATGCTGGATCGTGACGCCAAAAGAGTGCTCATAGGAAAACGCATTGCCCAGGAGCTCAAGGACGGCGACTACGTCAACCTCGGCATCGGCCTCCCCGTGGAGGTCGCCAACCACATCCCGGAGGGCATCCGGGTGTTCTTCCAAAGCGAAAACGGGATCCTGGGCGCGGGCCCTGCCCCGCTCCCGGGCCAGGAGGATCCGGACCTGATCAACGCCGGCGGCGGCGCCATCACCGCCATCCCGGGCGCCTCCTACTTCGACTCCTTCATCAGCTTCTCCCTGATCCGCGGCGGTCACATCAACATGACCGTGCTGGGCGCGCTGCAGGTAGACGCCCAGGGCAACATCGCCAACTGGTCGATCCCGGGCAAGCTTGTGCCGGGCATCGGCGGCGCCATGGATCTGGTCGTGGGCGCCAGGCAGGTCGTGGCCGCCATGGAGCACACCGACAAGGACGGCAACCCGAAGATCCTGGAGGCGTGCACGCTGCCGCTGACGGGCGCGGGCGTGGTGACGCTCATCGTCACGGACATGGCCGTGATCCGCGTGACGCCGGCCGGGCTGAGCCTGTGCGAGGTCGCCTCCTGGACCAACGTCGACGACGTCGTCGCCTCCACGGGCGCCAGGCTCCTCATCGACGGCCCGGTGGGCACCTTCTCCTGAATTTGAAGAGACTGCGGAAAAGACGAAGAGACTGCGGAAAAGACAGATTGAAGAACAGAAAAAACGGAGTCATGTTGGGGGGAGGAAGCACCCTACCGAACCCAAACGGGTCCGTCTGCTCCGCTCCCTCTCCGTCTTCTCCGTAGTCTGCCTGAAAAGGGAAAAAGTCCCGGGTTCAGGCGGTCTCGTACTGTGCGAGGGTGGCGCGCAGCTGGTCGCACATCTGCTCCTGCAGACGTCTCGGAGTGATGACCTGCACGGCGGGGCCGAAGCCCAGCACCCAGGTGATGAACTCCTCGTTGATGACCGCGTGCAGCGTCAGATCGAGGCTCCCGGCGGGTCCGCGCGTCAGGCGCGAGTTCTCGGGCAGGCGCAGCTTCTGGACGTACGGCGCCAGGGTGGGCACGAAGCGCAGGCGGACCTTCTGCTCCTTGCCGGGCAGCAGGCCGCCCCAGAAGGGCACGAAGGCCTCGGGATCCCAGTCCGGTGGCACCTCGGAGGGCTCCTTGCGCAGGTGCACGCAGGCGGAGATGCGCTCGATGGCGAACACGCGCGGCAGCCCGTCGCGGACCGACTCCGAGCGTCCGATCAGGTACAGCCCGCTCTTGTAGGCCAGCAGCGTGTACGGATGCACGATGTGCCTGCGCGTCTCGCCGCGCAGCCCGGCGTAGTCCATCTCGAGCTTCTTCCCGTTGAGCAGCGCCGTCAGCACCTCGTCAAAGATGTCGCTCGAGGTCGTGAAGTCGCGGGAGAACGGCTGCCGGGCCATGAGCCTGCCGGTCAGGTTGAGCTTCTTGCTGCCCGCGGCGCTCTCGAGCTTGGACGACACCTTCTCGGCGAGCTCGGCCAGGAAGTCCTCCAGGCCGGTGCCCTGGTATTTATGGAACATGCCCAGCGCCAACCGCGCCACGACGAGGTCCATCGTCGTCATCTTCACGTCGAACTGGCGCTGCGACGGCATCACGGACCACACCTGGCGCCCGTCGGGCGTCTCATGCGTCCTCAGCGCCAGATCGGTCTTCTGCAGATCCGCCAGATCGCGCTGCACGCTGCGCAGGCTCACATGGAGCTCGCGCGCCAGATCAGGCGGGTAGACCTCTTTTCCCATGATGAGCCGTTCCTGCAGCCGCAGCAGGCGAACAGCCTTCTTGTTGGTAAGTCCGACCATGGCCGGCACCTCCTTCCACGGTGCTTCTACCACGGATTTTCGGAAATGACAGTTTTTGACACGTTCCCGGAAATTCCGCACGTCTCGTCCAGCAAAACCGACGAGGGGACCGGCGTCGAAATATGCATTTTACAGCCCGGGAGCCCGTCGGGGAAATCCTTGGTTGACCCCGGGGCTTCGGATTCATACAATTTCGCCAACCCGAAGGAGCGCCCCGATGAAGAAATGCCCTGTCCTGCTGACCCTGCTGACCCTGCTGGCCATATGCCTCCTGATCCCGGCATGCGATACGAAGACCAAGGTCGTGGACACGTGTGGGGACAATTTCCTTGACCCGGGAGAAGAGTGCGACGGCTCCCAGTTGTCGGTGACCACCTGCACGGAGCTTGGCTATTACGATCAGACCGAGACGCTCACCTGCCAACCAGACTGTACGTTCGACTTGTCCGTGTGCACCGGAGGACGTTGCGGGGACGGAATCATCCAGACGGCTCATGGCGAGGAATGCGACCGGGAGAACCTCGCCAACGCGACCTGCGAGGGGCTCTCACTGGGAGGCGGTGAACTGGGTTGTTTCGATTCATGCCGGCTGGACATGACGGGCTGCGATGTGAACGCGGTCTGTGGCGATGGATCGGTCGCTTTTCCCTATGAAAAGTGTGAACCGGACGATCTGCTCGGGAACTCCTGTGAAAGTCTGGACTTTTATGAAGGAGAATTGCGTTGCGCCGAGAATTGCCTGAGCCTCGATACGACCGGATGCTCCATGCGGTGCGGGGATGGAACCGTTCAGTCGCAATACGGAGAAACCTGTGACGGATCGAATCTCAACGGCGCCACCTGCGTGTCCCTGGGTTTCTCACCGGTGAGCGGGATGCTGGGCTGCACTCCGGAGTGCGCTTTCGACGAGACCCTGTGCGTGGACAAGAGCGCCAACGCGGATCTGGCGACCCTCACAGTGAGCATGGGCAGCCTGACACCAGGTTTTTCGGCGGGCACGACGTCCTACACGGTGAAAGTCCTGCTCCCGGTGACCACCCTGACCCTGACCGCGGCGGCAGCGGATGCCTATGCGCAGGTGGTCATCGCGCCTTCCCAGCCCATGTCGCTGGTGGTGGGAGAGAATCCGGTGACCGTGACGGTGACGGCGGAGAACGGCGCCCAGAAGGTTTATTCAGTGATCGTGAAACGATCCCTGGACACGGAGTCGCTCAATGTGGGGGTCATGACCTACGTGCCCGGTGGGACTTTCCAGCGGGACTCGACACCGACGAACCTGAGCGTGGTTTCCGCGTTTCGAATCAGCCAGCATGAGATTTCGCGGGAGCAATGGGTGGCGGTCACGGGGTGGACCGATCCGAGCAACGCCACGTATACGAGTGGCGCCGGAGATCCGGTGCAGAGGGTGAACTGGTATGCAGCGATCGCCTTTTGCAACAGATTGAGCCAGCTGGAAGGGCTGACCCCGGTATATGCAGTCAGTGGAGTGGATTTCACCACGCTGTCGTTTGCCCAAATCCCGACAGCCGACAACGCCACCTGGAATTCGGCCACAGCGAACTGGGCAGCCAACGGATACAGATTGCCGACCGAAATGGAATGGTGGTGGGCGGCGATGGGTGCCGACAGCGCCAATACCGGCGCGATCAACACGACGGGATACGCGAAGGCCTTCGCAGGGAGCACGGGATCCAACTCCGTGGGTGACTACGCCTGGTATTCATCCAACAGCGGCGGCACCACACATGCCCCGGGAACGAAGCTTCCAAACGAGCTGGGCCTGTATGACATGACCGGAAACGTGGCGGAGTGGTTATGGGACTGGTCGGGGAATTATCCGACGGGGACTTTGTCCGATTACAGGGGACCAGCATCGGGTCCCTACCGCATGCCGAAGGGAACCGGCTGGCAGGGCAGTGAGAGCGAATGCCCCCTGCGAACCCGCTATTCCACCTACCCTTATTCCCAATACCCTGACATTGGATTGCGGGTGGTTCGCCCGTGAGCCCTGCCCCCTAGGAGCCAGTCGGGAAAAAAACCTCGGTCGCCCCGCGTAGAGCCTGTCGTATGGCTCAGGGCTCCGAAACCCCTTCCATTTCGTTGTTTTTCGGTCGAAAATAACCAATATTCTCCCTCAAAACGCCTCATTTCCGGCATTTCTCGCCGCTCGGATGCTCGGTCGGTTTTCCCCGACAGCTAGTGCGTCAGCGGCGGAATATCAGGCAGAATCACGAAGGCGGCGGGGGCGGAGACCTCCACGGCGGGATCGTCGCGGAAGGCCAGCAGGCGGGCGCGGCGGGAGACGTCGTAGTTGCCGGCCCGGGCGGCCAGCGCGCACAGCAGCGACAGCGCGACCTGGCGCAGCGGCACGTGGGGGCTCGTGGACAGCGCCGTCTCGATGGCGTGGATTTGGTCCGGAGGGCGGGCCTGGACCCAGTCATCGGCGACCTCATGGAGCGCAAGCACGACGTGGGACCGGAAGAGCCCGTCAGCGGCCCAGGCGTCAAACATCTCCAGCACGACCGGCGGGGGCTGGGTCCAGGCGGCCAGGCGGGCGGCCACGTGCACGCGGGCCGGATCGGCGCCCAGCCCCTCGATGACAGGGCGCAGCAGGTCCCCCAGATGCCGCAGACGCATCGCGGCGGCCCAGCAGGCGGCCTCCACCAGTGCGGTGAGCTTCTCCGGCGAACCGGCCAGCTGCGCGACCGTGTCATGCAGGATCCCGGCCGCCTCGGTGCCCGGCACCGTGAACTTCAGCAGCACGGACGAGGCCAGCCGCCGCTCGGGGGCCACCCCGGTGTCACACAGCCCGGCCAGCCGCCGCGCGAGCACCGGCTTCACCTCGAAGCGGGGACGATCCCGCAACCCGGTGAGCACGGGGACACGCTCGTCGGGACCGCCCCGGGCGAGCAGCTCCGTGACCAGCCCGTTGAAACGCTCCAGCCCGCCGGAGTCAAGCTCGTCGAGGGGGATGCCGGCCACCTGGAAGGCGACCTCGGGCATGTCGTCGCGCACCACGCGGAGAAGCAGGTCCCAGACCGGCGGACGGTCCAGGAAGTTCCACAGGGACCGCAGGATCGCGATGCGCACGTCCTTGTGCGTCTGGCGCGCCTCCTCCCCGAGCACGAAGGCGAGGGCCGCGTCGGTACGAAGGGAGCCTGCCAGGCGCAGCACCTCCTTGGCGACCGTCACCCTTGAGAGCGGCACCGTCTGTAAAAACGCCAGGGCCGCGGCGGGGCTCATGCGGCGGATCATCCGCAGCACCGCGTAGATCGCGATCTGGGCGCGATCGTCCTGCATGCAGCGTGTCAACTCGGGCAGCCCGGCATCGTCGTCCCAGCGCGCCAGCGCCGCGATGGCCATGTTGCGGGTAAAGAGGATTTCGCAGTTGGCGAGCCCCTCCACGGCGGCCACATCGGCCTCCGGGATGCGCTCGAGGCGGGAGAGCGCGCCCGCGACGGCCGGAGCGTCGCGATCTTTGTCGGAGGCGAACCCGACCAACAGGCGGGCGAACGCCTGCTGCTGCCTGCGGGTCCAGCGCCCGAAGCCATCGTAGACCGGCAGCAACCATGCAGTCTTTCCGGTGGAAAAGCGGCCCTTCGGCATTTTTTTGGCGTCCAGGTACGGCGTGAGCAGATCCTGCCGGTGGGCGTTGGCGAAGCGGACCACACAGGACAGCGCCAGGCAGCTCGGATCGTCGTGAATCATCCGCGGCACCAGCTCCCGCCAGAGCTCGGGCTGCCACCGCCACAGCAGGGCTCCGGCCTCCCCGGCGTGCATCTGGACCTTGGAATCCGTGACGATCCGCTCCAGAAGCCGCACCAGCTCCGGAAAGACGCGAAGGCGACGGCCCAGCCGTTGCGCCAGGATGACCAGGAAGTACTCGCGCTCCCGGCCGGCCCAGGTCTTCACCACCGGGTTCAGGTGCGGACAGAGCGCCTGCATCTGCGAGTCGTCGATGCGCCGCTCCATGTCGGGGATGCCCAGCACCCCGCGTTCGGCGACGGTGATCGCGAGCTGGCGGGCGGCCCAGGCCGGAAACCGCGGCAGGATCCGGGCCACGACCTGCTGCA